>NZ_CP102290.1:3508017-3826928 GCF_025151995.1 Ruminococcus gauvreauii | reverse complement strand
GACGAGACAGAATGTAAGGGGATTCTTAAAAAGGCCGCAGAACGCTCAGCATTACTGGCCGCGCTGATTAAAAAGGGAGAACCGTTTCCGGAGATTCCAGTCACTTTTAAAGATAAGATAGTAAGCGGGCCAGTCAATGGGCTGTTTTACACGCTCTTTGTCCATGATAAAGGCTTTGCCGCATCGGACGCCTGCACCGCCTGTGGCAAATGTGTAAAACGGTGTCCGCTGAACAATATCCGCCTGGTGGATAAAAAGCCCGTTTGGAACGGAAATTGTACTCACTGCATGGCTTGTATCGGAGGGTGTCCCGCAGAGGCCATTGAGTACAAATCCACCTCCAGGGGAAACCGTAGATATTACATCATGAAAGATTGAAAGGGAGGGAGTTAAATGGTTTTTTATTTTAGCGGCACCGGCAACAGCCAGCTCGCAGCAAAGCAGATAGCGGCGGAGCTTAGCGATGAAATGGTTTCTATTAACCACTGCCTGAAGAAAGGCGAAAAAAAGACGTTCCGATCGGAACGTCCTCTGGTGTTTGTTGCGCCGATTTACGCCTGGCGCATACCCAAATTGGTGGAACAGTGGATTCGTACCACCAGGTTTGAGGGGAATCAAAACGCCTACTTTGTCCTGACCCGCGGCGGCGGCACACAGGGGAATGCGGGGGGCTACGCCGCAAAGCTATGCGCAGAGACCGGTTTAATTTACCGCGGCCTTGCGTCCGCGCAAATGCCGGAAAATTACATTGCCTTATCTGCTGCGCCCAGTGAGAGCGAATGCGCATCCATAATCGCCCGGGCGAAGCCAGTCTTTTCTAAGCTGGCCAGTCAGATCCGCCAGGGCAAGCCGTTCCCTGAGATGCCGGTTTCTCTTGGAGGCCGCTTCATCAGCGGGCCGTTCAATCCGCTCTATTACCGCCTCTATATCAAGGACAAAGGCTTTACAGTCTCGGATGCCTGCGTCTCCTGCGGCAAGTGCGCAAAGCGGTGCCCTTTAAATAACATCGGCATGGCGGAGGGAAGGCCTGTATGGAAGGGAAACTGCACACACTGTATGGCCTGCATCTGTGGATGCCCCACCGAGGCCATTGAGTATAAGTCCATTTCCAAGGGGAAGAGGCGTTACGATATCATGGAGGAGTAAAACCACATCAAGCACCGGTTCCTAGTCTATCTGAGTCAGGCACATACGAAGAAGTACTACACATACTTTTTCAACCGTTCGTTGAATAAATGCTCAGCCAGTCTCCGTTCTCCACATCTACGGAGGCTGGCTTCGAATTTTCAATTCATGCCAGCCGCCAGCAGGAGCAAGGGACAGCAAAAGGACGAAGCAAAAAATCCCCATATTTACGCACTTTTTAGATATATATACAAAAATAGCCCTCCGAACGGGAGCGCTATTTTGTATTAAAGTTTGTCGGTAGATATTTTATGGAGTAGACGGGAGTTGAACCCGTGTCCGAAAATCTATCCCATGTACTTCTACTATCATAGTCTGTTCTTTGACATTCCCTCCGCCACCCGGAAACAGACACCCTGATGGTTTTGGTAGCTTCATATTACGCCTACAGGCTCAAAGCTTTGCCCGCATCGTTTCTCACAAGATCGGCGCCAGATTCCTCATGTGTGAGTGCACAAGGGCTGACGAGCAGCAACTAGGCTGCTAACGCTACGTTTTCGTCTGCGTTTAAATTTAAGTTTTGCGATTTGACGCATCGCGTACGGATAGCTTCTCCATCTTCAAGACCCCCGTCGAAACCGGTACTACCCCGAATGCTTTACCGGCTGCAGACGTGTTTTATCATATACAATATACCACCAAGTTTACATAAAGTCAATGCCCTAATAAAGGTTTTTTACTTTAAAATCACGCTCTGCTTCCCGTCTCTGATCTTTTTTGGCAATATCCTGGCGTTTGTCATACATTTTCTTACCTTTGGCAAGACCGATCTGCACCTTTACCAGGCTGCCTTTAAAGTACACCTGCAGCGGCACCAGCGTATATCCCTTTTCCGCGATCTGACCCTGCAGCTTGCTGATTTCTGTACGATGCATCAGAAGCTTCTTCACACGCAGCGGATCTTTATTAAAAATATTGCCCTTTTCATACGGACTGACATGCATCCCATAGATAAACAGTTCGCCGTTTTCAATCTTTAAAAAGGATTCTTTGATGCTGCATTTACCCATACGAAGGGATTTTACCTCCGTTCCATGCAGGGAAATGCCCGCCTCATACTTCTCTTCGATGAAATAATCGTGGTACGCTTTCTTATTATTCGCAATCAGACGATTGCCTGTTTCCTTCCCCATTTCTTTTTTCCATTCCTTCTGCCAATCTGAAATCTACTGTCTTCGTTACAACATCCGCATCTTCTACGATGACGCGCACGGCCTGTCCCAGGCGATATATTTTTTGGGAAGCCTCACCGACCAGCTGATGCGCGGCTTCATCATAAATATAATAATCGTCCCACATGGAATTCATGGAGACAAGTCCCTCGATCGTATTGCCGAGTTCGACGTAAATACCCCATCCGGTGACACCGGATATGACGCCTTCGAAGGTCTCTCCGATATGGCTGCTCATATATTCCGCCTTCTTCAGTTTGATCGTCTCACGCTCCACTTCCTCCGCACGCCGTTCCAGCATACTCGATTTTGAAGCGACGTCATCCAGCAGAAGCTCATAATGATGCGTCCGCTCCTGCCCCATTCTGCCCCGGATCACATCTTTGATGATTCGATGAATCTGCAGATCCGGATAGCGCCTGATCGGCGATGTAAAATGGCAGTAGTGTTCCGCCGCCAAACCAAAATGTCCGGCGTCCTCCACGGAATAACACGCCTGCTTCATCGAGCGCAGCAGCAGTCTGCTGACCATGGGTTCCAGCGGCATTCCATCTATACTCTGCAGTATTTTCTGAACTTCTTTGGGACTGACGGTATGCTTTGCTTTCTGGACCGGAATCTGATTAGCCCGGAGGAAGGCAAGCACCCCTTCCATTCTGTCTGCATCCGGTTCCTCATGGATCCGGTACACAAACGGCAGTTCCCTGTCATGGTATTCTGACGCCACGGTTTCATTTGCAAGAAGCATAAAGTCTTCGATGATCTTAGTCGCTGTATTGTGCTCATATGGCTTCACAGCCACAGGATGACCCGCCTCATCAAGCAGCACCTTGCTCTCCGGAAAATCAAAGTCGATTGATCCCCGCTTCTCTCTTCTGGCGCGAAGCAGCTTCGAGAGCTCCTCCATGCAGAAAAACATCGGCACAAACTCCTGATACGCTTCCTGCTGTTCCTTATCACCTTCCAGTATCTGCTGAACCGCCGTGTATGTCATTCTGCGGTCTACGCGGATTACAGTCTCGGCGATCTCATGGCTTTTCAGCTTTCCTTTCTCATTCAGGGACATCAGACAGCTGAGTGCCAGCCTGTCCTCGCCCTGGTTCAAAGAACAGATGCCGTTGGACAGCTCTTTCGGAAGCATCGGTATCACACGATCCACGAGATAAACACTGGTTCCCCGTTTCAGTGCTTCCCGGTCCAATGCACTGTTTTCCTGCACGTAATTCGTCACATCCGCTATGTGTACGCCCAGTTCGTATCCGTCTTCCGTCTTTGCCAGGGTAATGGCATCATCCAGATCCTTTGCGTCTTCGCCGTCGATGGTCACACACATCAGATGGCGCAGATCTTTTCTTCCGGAAAAGTCACCGTCCTGTAATATCGGTAAAATCCTGCCGGCCTGCTGCAGCACTCTGGCAGGAAACTCCATGGGCAGCCCATAACTTCTGGCGACCGAGAGTACATCGATTCCCGGATCGGTGCTTTTCCCTAATACTTCTTTTATGCGTCCTTCCGGACTTTTATTCCTGCTTCCGTAGCTGGTGATCTGCACAACGACCTTATCACCGTCCTGTGCATTCATTCCATGCTCCTGCGGAATAAAGATATCCTGCTGCATTTTTGCGTTGTCCGGGACGACAAACCCGTAATGCCTGCTTTTCTCGAATGTGCCGACAACTTCTGTGATGCCGCGCTCCAATACGCGGAGAACCTGTCCCTCACGCCTCTTTCCATTTACACATCCGGAAATCTGAATTTCCACTTTATCCTGGTGGAACGCCCCGTTTACATTGTTTTCCGGAATGTAGATATCATCCTGGTCCCGATCCTCCAGCTCGACAAATCCATAACCTCTCGGATGCCCGATGAAAACACCTGTTGTCAGATTACTTTTCTTCTCCTGTTTCGGCCCGTATTTCCGTTCTTTTGCTTTTCGGTATTTTCCCTGCTTGCTCACGGTGATCATTCCGTCCTCTGTCAGGGCATCCAGTACTGCGGATAACTCCTTCCTGAGAGGCTTGGGAATCTGCAGCAGGGATGCGATTTCTTTCGCTCGCATGGGTTGATATTCTTTGGAACTTATCAGCTCATAGATCAGTTTTTTTCTCTTCTTTAATTCTTTTTTATTCACGCTTCCTCCGACGAAAAAACACTCTTGTATAAAACAAGAGTGTCCTTTTTTTAAAATTTCATGTTTAATACAATTGACAGTACGATAAACAGAACCGCCATGATTTTCGTTGCTCTTACAAGCGCACCTTCCATGGAACGACCCTTATTCTGGCCCCAGTAGGTGTCTGCCATACCGGAAATTGCACCAAGACCCTGGCTCTTTCCCTCCTGCATCAGAACTACCACCGATAAGCCTATACAATCAATTACAAATAATATTGTAAGAATGATTCTTAAAATATCCACTTCTACACCTCCTGCAGTCGACTGGAATTATTTTACCACAGGAAAGAGGGGAATTCAACACATATTTACAATTCTTTATCATAAAGATTGCACCAAAGCGCAATCTCCGCCTGCGGCTGGTCACGCAAGCGACTTCTTCCTCTCTGCCGCTGTGCGATCCCCCGGAGGGTTTTTATAATATAGGATACGATGTTTCCTATATTATAAAAAGGGGTTCTGGTATTCCGCTATTTTTCCAAGGTACTCTTCGATCCTCAGCAGCTGGTTATACTTCGCATTGCGGTCGGTTCTGCAAGGTGCTCCCGTTTTAATCTGCCCTGCTCTCGTTGCCACCGCAAGGTCGGCGATAAAGCTGTCCTCCGTCTCGCCGGAACGGTGTGAGATCACCGCACGGTACCCCGCCTGCTGTGCTGTGACAACTGCATCCATTGCCTCTGAGAGTGTTCCGATCTGGTTGACCTTCACAAGGATCGCATTTGCGACCTCCAGCTTGATTCCGCAGCCGAGGCGTTTGCTGCATGTCACAAAAAGGTCATCCCCGACAAGCTGTATCCTGCCTCCAAGCCGGTCTGTCATTTTTTTCCATCCATCCCAGTCATCTTCATGCAGTCCGTCTTCAATCGAGAGGATCGGATACAGGTCCATCAGCTCCTCATAATATTGGATCATCTCATCGGAATCCCTGGTGATCTCCTCGTTGTGCGTACAGCTCTCACCCGGAAAACTGTAAACACCGCGCTCCTCATCATACAGTTCGCTTGCAGCCGCATCGATGGCGATTCCGACTTCCTCACCCGGCTCATATCCCGCCTCTTTTATGGCATCCACGATCAGTTCCAGAGCATCCGCTGAGCTCTTCAGATCCGGTGCGAATCCGCCCTCATCTCCGACAGCTGTGGAAAGACCGCGGTCTTTGAGCAGCCGTTTTAAGGCGTGATAGATCTCGCTTCCCATGGAAAGCGCCTCATGAAAGCTGAACGCTTTTACAGGTACGATCATGAACTCCTGAAGGTCTACCGTATTGTCCGCATGTTTTCCTCCGTTCAGGATATTCATCATCGGAACCGGCATCCTCCTCGTATATACGCCGCCCAGATACTGGTACAGCGGGAGCCTGAGGGCTGCCGCCGCTGCTCTCGCCACAGCCATGGAGACGCCGAGTACGGCGTTCGCACCCAGGCTGCTCTTATTTTCTGTCCCGTCAGTCTCGATCAGAAGATGATCAATATACGCCTGATTCAGGGCATTCTCTCCTAAGATCGCCTCCGCGATCCGTCCGTTGACGTTATCCACCGCTTTTTGTACACCCAATCCGCAGTAACGCTCTTCTCCGTCACGCAATTCCAGTGCCTCAAATTTCCCGGTAGATGCGCCTGACGGAACCAGCGCTCTTCCTGTATATCCATCGATCCCCACGATGCCTTCTCCTACCGTAACGTCCACCTCAACGGTTGGATTGCCTCTGGAATCCAGAACTTCTCTTGCGTAAATCCGTCGAATCGGTAAATAGCGATACATGAAATAACCTCCTACATATTGATGCAGCTAGTATTACCTGCGCCGCGTATTTTTATACGATGCGCGTCATCGGAAGATCATTGGCGACCCCTTTTGACATCAGGATCTGGTGCAGGTCGATGATCCCATTGTGAAATGTAGCCGCGCAGGAGGCCAGATACAGTTCCCACATTCTTGTAAACTCCTCCCCTTTCAGTTCGACGACTTCCTCCCTGTGGTTCAGAAAATTCTCACGCCAGCACAGCAGCGTTTTGTTGTAATGCCGGCGCAGGCTCTCCACATCAAGCGTATAGAGATTAAAATCCGGCAGAATATTGATGATTTCCCGGAGACTCGGGATGGTTCCCCCGGGAAAAATATGCTTTCGAATCCAGGCATCGCCCGGATGTTCCTTTTGCGCACTGATATAATGCAGCAGGAACAGTCCGCCCGGTTTCAATACCGCATCTACATTTTCTATAAATGTCTCATAATTACCGCGTCCTACGTGTTCCAGCATGCCGACGCTCACCACCCGGTCAAACTGTTTTCCGGATGTTTTCAGATCCCGGTAATCCATCAGTTCAATCCGAAGCATATCCCCAAGACCTTCGCGTTCGATATCCTCCTGAAATTTATCATGCTGCTCCTGGCTTAACGTGATTCCCAGACCCTTAACCTTATACTTCTTAGCCGCTTCTTTCAGAAGGAATCCCCATCCGCATCCAATGTCAAGGAGTGTCATTCCCTCCTGAAGGTGAAGCTTTTCCAGTATATGATGTACCTTATTGAGCTGTGCCTCATACAGAGTGTCCGAATCGCGTTTGAAATAAGCGCAGGAATAGCTCATGGACTCATCCAGCCAGAGTCTGTAAAAATCATTTCCGATATCATAGTGTGAAGATACTTCTTCCTTCTGGTTTTTCCTGCCCAGGGATGTAAACAACAGCTTTTTCAGCATCTGATGGTCGGTGGTAAATTTACCCATCTGTCCCATAAAGCTGTCCAGCACGTGATACAGGTCCTTGTCTACCTCCAGCGTTCCCTTTGTATACGCGTCACCCAGCGCAAGTGACGTACTTGTCAGAAGCTCTTTCCTGCTGATGTCTTCCTTCAGCGTTACCGTAAACTCAGGTTCTCCGTCTCCAAATACCTGATTCTGATCCGGCGTCCGGAGTCTGAATGTTACGGGTACAATGTTCTCAAGATACTGTCCAAAAAACTGATTCATATTATTCCTCCTGCTATCATGTCATATCCTGCCATCTTTTGCCGTAGAGAAAAGGAGACTACCACTGCGGCAATCTCCTTCGATTCTTATCTTTTGTATCAGTTATCTTTTGTCAACAGGCTTTTTCCTGTCATTTCTTTCGGCTGTTCCATCCCCATCAGTTCGATCAGCGTCGGGGCGATATCAGCCAGACAGCCGCCCTCACGCAGTCCATACGACGGTTCTGCGTTTACCAGTATAAACGGAACCGGGTTTACCGTATGGGCGGTAAACGGTTCGCCAGTCTCATAGTCCACCAGCTGCTCGGCATTGCCGTGGTCTGCACAGATAAACATCTGTCCGTTCACTTCTTTCACCGCATCCACCGCACGTCCTACGCATGCATCCACCGCTTCTACCGCCTTGATCGCAGCATCCTCCACTCCGGTATGTCCAACCATATCCGGATTCGCAAAGTTAATGATGATCACATCATACTTCCCGGATCTGATCGCTTCCACCAGACGGTCGCACACCTCATATGCGCTCATCTCCGGCTGCATATCATACGTCGGAACCTTCGGCGATTTTACCAGAATACGCTCTTCTCCCTCATTCGGCTCTTCGATGCCTCCGTTAAAGAAAAAGGTCACATGCGCGTATTTTTCAGTCTCCGCAATCCTCGCCTGTGTCATATGGTTTGCTGCCAGATACTGACCAAATGTATTCTCTATGCTCACTTTGTGGAATGCCACCAGTTTATTCTGAATCGTATCATCATAATCCGTGAAGCACACATACGTGAGGTTTCGCCTGCTGCCCCTGTCAAATCCTGCAAACTCATCATCACAGAAGGCTCTTGTGATCTCTCTTGCACGGTCCGGACGGAAGTTGAAGAACACTACCGAATCACCGTCATTGATCACTGTCACCGGCTGTCCGCCTCTCTCCATCACCGTCGGAAGCACGAATTCATCTGTTTTTCCGTCATCATAGGATGCCTGTACAGCCTCGGCCGCATCGGTTCCCTTCACACCCTCGCCTCTCGTCAGCGCGCGGTATGCGAGCTCTACCCGATCCCAGCGATTGTCACGGTCCATCGCATAATAACGTCCCGATACGACTCCGATCTCCCCGACCCCGATTTCTTTCATCTTCTGCTGCAGTTCCTCAATATATCCTTTCCCGGATGACGGGGGAGTATCCCTCCCATCGAGAAAACAATGTACAAAAACTTTGTTCAGGCCTTCTTTTTTTGCCATTTCGAGCAGACCGTACAGATGTGTATTATGGCTGTGTACACCGCCGTCCGACAACAGTCCCATGAAGTGAATCGCTGAGCCGCGTTCCTTCGCATTTTTGACTGCCGCAAGAAGTGCTTCATTCTTAAAGAAATCACCGTCCTCTATCTCCTTGGTGATCCTCGTCAGTTCCTGGTAGACAATGCGTCCGGCACCCATATTCAAATGCCCGACTTCCGAATTTCCCATCTGCCCGTCCGGCAGGCCGACCGCAAGACCGCTTGCGTTTCCCCGGACAAACGGGCACTGACTCATCAGCTGATCCATCACCGGTGTCCTGGCCTCGCAGACAGCATTCGCCTCACACCTGTCATTCAGCCCGTAGCCATCCAGTATCATTAACACAGTAGGTTGTTTTTTCATAAATAATTCGCTCCTTTTTAACTGCTGTCCTATAGTACCTTTGAAAGGAAATCCTTCAGGCGCGGATTCTGCGGATGATCGAAAAATTCATGCGGAGAATTTTCCTCTTTTATCTTTCCTTCATCGATAAACATCACGCGGTTCGCAACCTCGCGGGCAAATCCCATCTCGTGTGTCACGACAACCATCGTCATCCCCTCTTTGGCAAGCTCCTGCATGATCGCCAGTACTTCTCCGACCATCTCCGGGTCCAGCGCCGATGTCGGCTCATCAAACAGCATGACATCCGGATTCATCGCCAGTGCACGCGCAATGGCAATCCTTTGTTTCTGTCCGCCGGACAGCATTGCCGGATATGCATCTGCCTTTTCCGGAAGACCGACGCGCTGCAGAAGTGTATCCGCTTTCCCGGAAGCCTCCTGCACACTCATCACTCCCAGTTTTACCGGCGCCAGCATGATATTTTCCTTGATGGTCTTGTGCGGAAACAGATTGAACTGCTGAAACACCATGCCTATTTTCTGTCTGATTTTATTAATATCTACCGATGCATCTGTAATATCCGTGCCTTCGAAATAAATGCTCCCGCCGGTCGGTATCTCCAGCAGGTTCAGTGACCGCAGGAAGGTGGATTTCCCGCATCCCGAAGGACCGATGATCGCGACCACCTCACCCTGGTCGATATCGGTCGAGATCTTATCGAGTACCAGATGATCACCGAATGCCTTGCTCAACTCTTTTACTTCAATCAGTACATTTTTATCGCTCATTCGTTCTCAGCCTCGCTTCCAGTTTATTCACTCCGGCCGTCAGCACCATGACAAGCACGAGATAGATTGCCGCCACCGCCAGGAGCGGCAAAAGCGGCGCATATGTCACACTTCTGATAATATCCCCCGCCCTGGTCAGATCCATCATACCGATATATCCGCTGATGGAAGTCTCCTTGATCAGTACGATAAATTCATTTGCCAGAGCCGGCAGCACGTTTTTAAATGCCTGCGGCATGATAATGAGCATCATGGTACTCCTGTAATCCAGTCCCAGGCTTCGTCCCGCTTCAAACTGTCCGGCATCCACCGACATAATGCCGGAACGGACGATCTCTGCCACATACGCGGCGGAGTTCAAACCAAATCCGATCGCACCGACGATGATTTTATTGATATCAACCGACGCAAAGATCACATAATACAGAATCATCAGCTGTACGACAACCGGCGTTCCGCGGATCACCGTCAGATAAACCCTGCAGATGGCGTTTAAAAATTTCATGGAGCCCGTCTTATCGTGCGTCGAACGCACGACTGCGATCAGAAAACCAAGCACAATCCCGATCAGCACCGCGAACACTGTAATCAACAGCGTGTATCCAAGCCCCTTTACAAGGAACATCCACCGGTCTTCCTCGATAAAATTCTGATAAAACTGTTCAACAAAAGTATCCCACATAACACTTCTCCTATCTCATCTGTCGCGACAACGTACAAGAACAGGACTGTCGCTAAAAAGTAACAGCCCTGTTAATACAGTCTAACTATTTTCTTACGATAATAACCTGTGTTGCCGTTGTGTAAGAATCCGTGAAATCAACATTTTTCAGACGGTCTTCTGTCACTGTCATCCCGGCCACACCGATATCGGCTTTTCCGGACTGTACGGCAGTGATGATGGAATCGAATTCCATGTCCTCAACTTTCAGTTCCATGCCAAGTTTGTCTGCGATTGCCTGCGCCATATCGACATCCAGTCCGACAATGGTGTTATTCTCGTAGTATTCATACGGTTCGAAAGCTGCATTGGTCGCCATTACCAGTTTTCCGTTGGAGCGGTCTGTGTCTGCCGGAGATTCATACGGAGATTTTCCCTTTGTGTCATCGCCGATGTAATTGCTGGCGATAGAATCCAGAGTCCCGTCCTCTTTCAGTTCAGCCAGTGCAGCATTGATCTTGTCTTTCAGCTCTGTGTTGTCTTTTTTCAGCGCAATCGCATATTCTTCCAACTCAAACGGATCGTCCAGAATCTTCAGATCATCATTTTTCTCCACGAACGCCTTTGCCGGCTGAGCATCGATGATCACACAGTCGAGTTTCCCCTGTTTCACAGACTGGACAGCATCCATGCCCTTGCTGAACCGTTCGACCTGCGTTCCCTCGTTTTCCTCCGCAAAGTCACTGGCGTAGATATCACCCGTTGTGCCAAGCTGAACCCCGATCTTCTTGCCTGCAAGATCATCCACTGAATTGACCGTGTTCTCTTTTTTAGAACCACCGCAAGCTGCAAGTGAAAAGGCCATCACGGCGGTTAATGCCAATACCAATATCTTTTTCATTACTTATCCTCCTGATTTCGCTGTAATCTGTTAACTATTATAGCAGTTCTTTCACAAATATCAACAAAAACAGGAGTTTTGTTACGTTTTTGGTGAATTTTACTAAGCCTTATCTATGCCTCTTTGCCGTTTCGGTGCCTCCCGAGAATGGAAAACTCGACCCATTCCGCAATATTGGTCGCGTGGTCACCGATTCGCTCGTAATATTTTGCAATCATTAAAAAATCAAGGATTCTGTCATTGTCATCACCTGTGCCCCCCAGACGATTCACCAGGCTCTCTCTCACCTGGACAAACAGCTCATCCACGACGTCATCCGACTGGATAACTTCCTGTGCCTTTTCCAGATTCTGTTCCACGTATGCCTCGATGCTCCTGGACACCATTTCCATCGTGGCTTCTGCCATCTTTCCCAGAAGCCTGCCGCCGTCGGCCTCTAGGATGGTTCCCGTCTCCACGATTTCCGCTATGTCGAGCGCCTGATCTCCGATGCGCTCCATATCTGTGATCATCTTCAGCGCAGCGGAAACCTTTCTCAGGTCCGTAGCCACCGGCTGCTGTTTGAGCAGCAGCTTCATGCAGAGTGCCTCAATGTCACGCTCTTTCTGATTCATCTGGTCCTCCTGCACCACGATCGACTTGATGACTTCACGGTCTCCCTTGCTCAGGAGCTGGTATGTCTCCGATATCACGATCTGGCACAGACCTCCCATCTCCTTTAGTTCCTGATGCAGCTGCTTCAGCTGCAGATCAAAGTATTTGCGCATATTATCCAAACCTCCCTGTAATATAATCCTCTGTCCTCTTATCCTGCGGTGACGCAAACAGAGCATCTGTATCATTGTATTCCACAACTTCACCAAGGAGAAAGAATGCCGTTTTGTCTGAGATGCGGGCAGCCTGCTGCATATTATGCGTGACCATGATAATCGTGTAATTCTGTTTCAGATCGACTGCCAGGTCTTCAATTTTCGAGGTGGAAATGGGGTCTAATGCAGAGGTTGGTTCATCCATCAGAAGGACTTCCGGCTGCACCGCAAGTGCCCGGGCGATACAGATACGCTGCTGCTGCCCGCCGGACAATCCGAGTGCACTCTTTTTCAGACGGTCCTTCACCTCATCCCAGATTGCGGCTCCCTGCAGGGACTGTTCCACGATCTCATCCAGTTTTGCTTTAGCATGGATACCGTGTGTTCTCGGTCCATATGCAATATTATCATAAATACTCATCGGAAATGGATTCGGTTTCTGAAACACCATACCGACGCGTTTTCTCAGAAGATTGACATCCATGTTTCCATAGATGTCCTCTCCGTCCAGTTTGATATCACCTGTAATCTTACACCCGCCGACAAGGTCATTCATTCTGTTCAGAGATTTTAAAAGCGTGGACTTTCCGCAGCCGGAAGGTCCGATAAATGCCGTGATCTGTTTTTCCGGAAGGTGCAGGTTCACATCTTTGAGCGCGTGAAAATCGCCGTAGTACAGATTCATATTTTCTATTGATATTTTGTCCATTTCGTTCTTATCCTTTCGCAATGCGTTTCGCGATCCTTCCGGACAGCCAGTTGATCGCAAGTACGATCACAAGAAGCACGACTGCCGTCGCATATGCCTGATCCATATACAGCCCTTCGCTGGACAATGCATACATATGTACTGCCAGCGTTCTGCCCGATCCCATCAGGCTGGATGGAATCTGTGCCACCGTACCTGCCGTATAAATAAGTGCCGCCGTCTCTCCGACGATTCGCCCCGTCGCCAGAATAATGCCCGCCAGAATACCTGGTACCGCGGACGGGAGTACGATCTTAAATATTGTCCTGAGTTTACCCGCTCCCAGTCCGAAACTGGCTTCCCGGAACGAGACCGGAACCGCTTTTAACGCCTCCTCTGTCGTTCTCATAATCAGCGGCAGTATCATGATGACCACCGTAAAGGAACCCGACAGCAGGGAAAATCCCCATCTCAATGTCGTCGCAAAAAACAGAAGTCCAAACAGTCCGTATACAATCGACGGGATACCGGAAAGTGTCTCCGCTGTGACCCGGATGATTCCGACCAGTTTGCTGCCCCGGCCGGAATATTCCACCAGAAAGATGGCAGAAGCCACACCGATCGGCACTGCGATCACCAGAGATAGCGCCGTCATCGTCAGCGTGTTGATAAGTGCCGGCATCAATGACGCATTGTCCGATGTATAGGTGAACGAAAATAAATCCGGTGTCAGGAAGCGCACTCCTCTGACAAGAATAAATGCAACGAGAAACAGCAGTACAAAGAATGTAACTGCAGTACAGATCATTACGAGCGCTGCCAGAAACGCCGACATGGGACTCTTCGTATAGGCTTTTAATTTTTGAGATAATGACTGATAATTCCTAGCTTTCACTTCCACTGTAAGTCCTCCTGTTCAGCAGCGATACCGCCAGATTGATCAGCATGATAAATACAAACAGTACAACTCCCGTTGCAATCAGTGCTTCCCGGTGAAGGTCTGCCGCGTATCCCATTTCCATTACAATATTTGCCGTCAGTGTGCGGACACCGCGAAACAGTCCCGCCGGCATACGCGCCTGATTTCCAGCTACCATGATGACCGCCATCGTCTCACCGACTGCGCGTCCGATACCGAGTACGATACCGGCTACGATTCCGGATTTAGCTGCCGGGACGATCGTGAAAAACACGCTGCGCTCATGCGTTGCTCCCAGCGCCAGTGAGCCTTCGTAATAACTGTCCGGAACACTTCTGAGTGCGGACTCTGTCACTCCGATGATCGTCGGCAGGATCATGATGGCCAGCAGTACGGAGGCCGCCAGCATCGTACTCCCATCCCTCCCCGATATCCTGTGGATCATGGGAACGATCACGATCAGACCGAAGAAGCCATAGACGACAGACGGGACTCCAGCCAGAAGGTTGATTGCCGACTGCAGAAACGGATAAATTTTTTTCGGACAGTATCTTGCCATAAAAACAGATGTAAATAATGCAACCGGCACCCCCAGAATGATTGCTCCCGCTGTCACATAAATACTGCCCAGTATCATGGGCAGTATTCCGTACAGATGATTGGAAGGTTTCCAGAGTTCCCCCAGAAGGAAATTGCCAATTCCAATCTCCCCGATCGCGGGTATTCCGTTTGCGAAAAGAAATACACAGATCAGTGCAACTGCTAATACGGATGTACAGGCTGCGATCAGAAAGACAATTTTCATTGCTGTTTCTTTGAATTGATTCATATACTTTCCTCACCTTCCCCGGGGGATGATCAGTTCAGGTCTTCCCAGTCCAGGACTTCGCCTGTGTAGATTCCTTTTACCTGGTCACTTGTCAGTTCGTCGATGCCGCTGTCATTGTTTACGATCACTGCAATACCATCCTGAGCGATCGCGGTCGGAACAAGGCCTGCCTTGGTCTCGCTGTCTTTTAATTCACGGGATGCCATACCGATGTCACATAATCCGTCGATTGCAGACTGCATGCCTGTCGTTGAATCACTCTGCTGTACCTCGATCTCAGCATCCGGATTCACTGCTGCGTATGCCTCCTTTAATTTTTCCATAACCGGTGTCACGGAAGAAGAGCCTGCTACGACCACTTTACCCGCCGGTTTGTTCCCTGCATATGCTTCCACATCGCTCACCGGGATGTATCCGTTTTCTTCGACTACCGCCTGACCCTCAGTGCTCATGATAAAGGCCATGAAATCCGCTGCCGCCTCACTTAAGTCTTCCTTTGCCGCAACGTTGAACGGACGGACAACCTTATAAGAGCCGCTTTCGATATTCTCTGCAGTCGCCTCCGCTCCGTCGATTCTGGCAGCTTTTACCGTATCGTTCAATGAACCGAGTGAAATATAGCCGATCGCATTCACGTCACCCTGTACCGTTGTCATCATGACAGAGGTACTGTTTGTGATCTTGGCTTCTTCGGTTGTCATATCGACCTTTTCGCCGTTTATTTCTTCTTCGATCCCGAACAGTTCCACAAAAGCACCGCGTGTACCGGAACCGTCTTCTCTTGAGACGATCGTGATCGGTCCGGATGCCCCGCCTGCCGAAGTATCTTTACCGGTATCTTCTGTACCTGTCTCATCCCCGGCTGCTGCTTCCTGCGTTGTATCCGCTGTATTAGATTCTGAATCTGCCGATGCGTCATTGCCTGCGCATCCTGCTAATATTGTGCTGCCGATAATAATTGTTGTCATTAATGCTACGATAGATCTCTTCATAATAATCTTCTCTCCTTTATCTCTTCGATTTACAAGTCTTATCTTACAATTTCTATTGTAAAATGCATCATCATCGTCCGGTAAAACGTATGTAAAATTTTAGTTAAATCACCGGTTATGCGTTGCACTGTTCCTTTTAACACGGTACAATGAGGACAACAGCAAACAATCAAAGAGGAGACTTATATGGAAAGATTAAGAGAGAAAAAAGGATTTATCTGTGACATGGATGGTGTGATCTACCATGGCAATATCCTGCTGCCCGGTGTCCAGGAGTTCGTGAACTGGCTATATGAAAAAGAAAAACGTTTTCTGTTCCTGACAAATTCCAGCGAACGCTCCCCAAGAGAGCTGCAGCAAAAGCTGGCACGCATGGGACTTGATGTAGATGAGAGTCACTTTTACACCAGCGCACTTGCAACCGCGAAATTTTTGAGCACACAGTCACCGGGCTGCAGTGCATATGTGATCGGCGCTCCGGGACTTCTGAACGCGCTGTATGAATCCGGTATTACGATCAATGATGTCGACCCTGATTACGTCGTGATCGGCGAGACGAGAAATTATAACTACGACAGTATCCTGCACGCTGTCAAACTGATTGAAAAAGGCGCCCGCCTGATCGGCACGAACTATGATCTGACCGGACCTTCGGAGAATGGTATCATCCCCGCCTGCCGCGCATTCGTAGCTCCCATAGAGCTGACGACCGGGAAATCGGCATACTACGTCGGCAAGCCGAATCCTCTGATGATGCGTACAGGGCTTCGGATGCTGGGCGTTCACTCCGAAGATGCCGCGATCATCGGCGACCGCATGGATACCGATATCATTGCAGGTGTTGAATCCGGACTGGACACGGTACTCGTACTCTCCGGCGTGATGACTCGGGAAGATGTCAAACAGTATCCGTACCGTCCGCGTCTGATCCTGGACGGCGTCAGAGATATTCCTGAATAATGCACAGGAAAAAAGCAGATTTTCAAATCCGCAAAACGGTTGAAAATCTGCTTTCATGTTATTGTAACTGTTAAGGACGTTTGATCTTTTTGGAAGGCGTTTTTTCAAACTCTGTATCACGGATACTCAGACGGCTGATCCGCTTGAACACAGGCATACCCTGATTAAAATCATCGATAATCTCCTGAATTGCCGCCGTGATATCTCTGATGCGTTTCTTTTTCGCATACTCTTCATCAGGAAAGACTTCAGCCTGGATACCGCCCGGATACTCGCTGACGATAATCTCTTTGATAAGGTTGTTCTTCAGCAGCCGATTCTCCAGCTCTTCCGGTGACACATTCTCACCATTGGCAAGGATGATCAGATTCTTCTTCCTTCCTGTGATGAAAACAAATCCATCCTCATCCACATACCCCAGATCTCCGGTTTTCAGCCACCCGTCCTCCAGGGTCTGCGCCGTCTCCTCCGGCATGTGATAGTATCCCATCATGACGCTGGAACCGCGTACCCAGATCTCATCATCGACAATCTTTGCCTCACAGTTCGGAAGCAGCCTGCCGACGGAATTTTTCTTCGCTGCCCATTCCAGATTGGTACTGATGACCGGGGAACATTCCGTCATTCCATACCCTTGAAGAATGGTAATTCCATAGTCTTTAAACTTATCGATATATTCCGGATCCAGATACGCGCCGCCGCTGCATATCGTGCGAAGCCGTCCTCCAAATGCTGCTTTCGCCGCCATTTTCTTCGGAATCAGAGGTCCTGCATCCTGCAGTTTTGCATAGATGGACTCGATCACCATCGGAACGAGAAGCACGATCTCCGGCTTGAACAGCTTCATATTTCTTGCCACGTGCATGATGGAATCGTTGATGCAGATGATGATCCCTATGTAGAGTGCTTTTAAGATGTCCATCGTAAAGCAGTACGCATGGTGGATCGGAAGCAGTGTCATGGAAACGGTACCTGCCGGGATTTTCATGTCCACAGAAACCGCATTTTCCGTCAGGTTTCGGTGGTTCAGCATGACACCTTTGCTTTTTCCTGTTGTACCCGATGTAAACAAAATAGCACACAGCTTCTCCTCATCAATCGGAATCGAAAAGCTTCCGCCCTCTTTTTCCAAAAGTCCGGGAAGGTCTGACTGCATGGAGATCACGTGAGAAAGTCCGGGACATCTCTCCTGCACCATGCCTGCAACATCGGCGCGCAGCTCGTCATAGATCAGGATGCTGACCCCTGCCCGCTCCAGCAGTTCACAGACTTCCTCCGCCGGAAGCTGTACATCCACCGGAACGACAACACTCTGAGAGTTCACGACACCAAAGTAGCTGATGATCCACTCATAGCTGGTGGGTCCGATCAGTGCCACATGTTTTCCCAGCATATTCAGACTTTTTAAGATACAGCTGACAGACTCGCTGTCACGCTTTACATCCTGGTAACTCTTACTGACGACTTCTTTTCTGACTTTGTACCGAACCGCATCCTGACTTCCGTAAGTGCAGGCTGCGTGGTCGATCACATCTTTCATTGTTTTTACCGGCATTTTGCTTCCTCCCCCGTTTTCGATTACTCCTGCAGCTCTCTGATATATTTCACTGCGTCGCCGACCGTTTTAACATTCACCACTTCCCGTTCCACAACCTCGATGTCAAATGCCTCTTCGATCTCTCCTACCATCGCCATGAAATCATAGGAGTTGAACCCCAGGTCTTCCATAAATCTGGAATCCTCACTGATATCCTTCTTTTCAACTTCCACATATTCACAGATAATGTCCTTTAATTGTTCCAGCATATCGTCTTCCTCCTCTTATTTTTATACTGACTCTATGATACTGCCCACTGTCGCCTGTGGATCCGCGATCCCGCAAAACAGTATTTTACACAGATAATAATAAATATATTCCAGATGTTCCGGAGTAACGACACCCGTCTGGTACTCAAATCCGAAATCCAGACCATTGTCCTCCGCCCGGTGCATAACCGTCAGATACAGCGTGTGCGCTGCAGCACCGTTCGTATACCGCTCCGTCTTATACCGAATATCTCCCAGCCGTTCCAGACCGCCTGTCTTCAGGCTCATCGGCTGATACGTCAGACTCATCGGTTCATACGTCTGCCCATCCGGCAGATCATAGTACTGTTTACGAAATCCGTAATAATCCACCGGGTTGTAATTTGCATGACGGAAATACTGATTCTGACCGTCACGTATCTTTAACATCCCTTCCATAAAGGTATCCCTCCGCGGAATGACTGTCCGAAACGGGAAACAGTGGATCCTGGAACCTCCGCATTTCTTCTCTGTCAGTGTCGCCCTTCTCGCTATGGTTGTCGTGATGGAAATGTCATCCAGGTCATTTTCCTTCTGCAGGAACGTGCGCAGTCCCATCATCAGCAGACAGACCATGGAGACTCTGTTCTGTTCGCAGAACCTCAGCAGCTGCATCGACGGCTCCGCCTCCAGATGGAAGGTTGTGATATTTGCCTCCACGTTGGAGGAAGTGTTCGTAGCCGCACGCATATCCGGCTTATTTTTTTCCAGTCTTTCCTTTTCCAGTTTCGCAGGACCATAAATGTCTGCAAAAATCGGTTCTGAGGACGCGATCAGCTTTTCAAAGAATTCTCTGTCCCGTCTGGCGCTCTCGCTTCCCTGTTCATACGCCAGGTCTTTTTCGAGCTGTTTAATATAAGAAGCCATGGGTCTCGGATAATCGATCCCCTCGTATTTCATGTTACAGTAGATTTCGATCACATCCTTCAGGAATACGATCAGTGACTGTGCATCCATCGTCAGATGATCCACGAGCAGATAGATTCCCTGAAAACCATCCGGCATTTTAATCATAACAACACGATTTCTGGGTGAATCAAACGGTTCAAACGGTGTTTCCGTCCATTCGACCAGTTTATCCCTCGCATGGCATTCCTGCCATCCCGTAAAATCAAAATGTTCAATCTCCCGTTCTTCCTTATCTACCACGTATTGATAGACATTTCCCTCTTTATCTTCCGCAAAACGCAGCCGCATGGATTCACAGCGGTCATATGCCTGATATACAGCTTCTTTCAGCGCAGCCCAGTCCAGATCCTGTTCAATGGTCAGGCTGCTTCCGATATTCAGCACCTGCTTTTTGGGACAGTATTTCAGACAGTAATAATGAAGCTTCTGCGCTGCCGTCAGCGGATATACCTTATAACCTTTTCTCGTTTTCATCATAGAATTAAACCTCCTCACCGTTTTAGCATATCAAGAAACGAATTCACAGCACGCTCATATGCAACGGTATTTTTATAATATGCCTCTGCGTGGGAGGCTCCTTTGATGATCAGTTTCTGCTTTGGGGATGCACAGCTGCGATAGATTTCCTCACACATCCAGCACGGAACAAACGTGTCCGCATCCCCGTGAATCATGAGGATCGGTACCGTGGCTTTTTTTACCTCTTCAGCAGAATTACATTCTGCCAGCCCATATCCGGCGCGTTTTTTTACCAGTCTGTCCGATATCTGAAGGATCGGAAACGCCGGCATATGATACATATGATTCAGTACAGAAGTAAAAACCTCCCACGCCGATGTAAACCCACAGTCGGAGACAATCCCCTTCACCTGCAGCGGAAGCCTCAGTCCGCTTGCCATCAGTACTGTAGCACCGCCCATGGACATTCCGTGAAGAAAGATCTCCTGTTCCTGTCCGAAGCGGCCGAGCAGATACCGTATCCATTCTACTGCGTCCCATCGGTCCAGGCATCCGAAACCGATGTATGTACCTTCACTTTGGCCATGCGCCCGTTCGTCCGCGAGAAGCACGTTGTATCCCTTTTCCAGATAAAACCTGGCGATACACGGAAAGTCATTCAGCCCTTCGCTTGTATACCCGTGGAAACATAGAAATGTCCTGTCTGACTCCTCTGACGGAAAATACGTGCCGAACAGTTTCAGTCCATCCCGGGACCGTATGAATACATTTTCTTTTTTTCTCTCCATCAGCCAGCTGCGGCACGCTCTGATCCTCGGAATATATGCATCCCATGCAGTCCCTGCCATCTTTTGTGTGCGGTCCCTTTTGGCATTGCTACGAATCATCGTCCGGCGAAAAAAGTATTCCGCGATACCATACTCTGCCGCCGCTGTAACAGTTCCAAGACCTGCCGCCCATTTCCATACTTCCATCATAAATCCCTCCATTTTTGGATCAGGTTAAATCAGTTTCTGTATGCTGAGTGCTTTCTCGATACTTCCATCCACCTTCAGTTTTCCCAATGTAAATGCCATGACGGGATCCGATTTCCCCTCAGCGATCTTAAACAGTGTTTCCGCCGTACAGGTGAAAACCGCGTCTCTGTCATAATACTCATAAGGCTCTACGCTCAAAGCACCGTCGTTTACCTCTGCATAAAACGCGCCCTCACCCTCACCCGTGATATTGAACTGGAAAGCCAGATGTTCTGAGATCTGACTCACATCTGCCTTCATAAAAATTGCTTTTGCTTTTTCATATACTTCTTCAAACGTCATAACCGTTTCTTCCTCCTATATCCGCCGCTGTACTTTTATCCCGGCGTAAACTGACTTTTTTCGACCGTTGGTCGAATTTGATCATGGGCTTACTCTACCACTTTTTCGACCGCCAGTCAAGTATGGTGTTTTCTCCGGATATCTGCTATACTTATAAAATGACGGACTTCTGAAAGGAGATTTTTATGCAGAATAACAACAAAAGAGACCTGATCCTGGACGCCATGCAGGAATTGATGAACGAAACATCAAACCGTGCGATTTCCGTCAGCGATATTGCCGAAAAAGCGGGGATTGGAAAAGGAAGTATCTACTACTATTTTGAATCTAAGAATGATATTATCGAGGCCGTTATCGAGCGTTCCTACTCGATGGCCATAAGAAAGAGCAAAGAGCTGGTCAGTTCCACAGACATTGACGCCTTTGCCAAGATGGAAATCATATTTCGTGCGTGCCTGGAAGCTTCTTCCGAATTGAAGCGGCAGGAAGAATGCGGAAGTTTTATCGAGATACAGCAGAGCGCATTGATTCATCAGAAATTCATGACCTTTTTGATCAGAAATCTGAAACCTATTCTGTCTGACATTATCAGACAGGGAAATTATGAGGGCCTGATCCAGTGTGACTACCCGGATGAGATCGCAGAAATCGTCCTGATCGTGATGACTGTGAAGCTGGACAATCATATCATCCCTTCCACTACGGATGAAATCAGGAATCTTTTGCATGCATTTTCTCTTATGCAGTCCAAGAGTATGGGCATCAGCATGAAGAGTCTGCAGTTTCTCCAGCAATGACATGATGCCAAGGTTAAAAGGCAGTTTCTGCGGATGCTTTCCACGGAAACTGCCTTTTATATTCTTAATAGACTTCACTTCCAAACGGCATCAGAGCCAGCTTCGCCAGTTTAAACTGCTGCATGCCGAACGGAATCCCAATGATCGTGATACACAGCAGAGCTCCAAGAGCCAGATGCTCAAGCGCCAGAGGTATTCCGGAAACAATCAGCCAGATGATGTTCAGGATCATGCTCCCCGCACCTCCGCCGTACCGCACTTCTTTTCCGAAGGGGAAGAAGCTGAGCGATGCAAATTTGAAGCACTGAACACCAACCGGTATTCCTACGATCGTAATACACCACAGCAGTCCGGCTGCACACCAGCTGAGTCCGCTTAAAAAACCCCCAAATATGAACCATAACAAATTACCCAGACATCCCATCAGTCATTCCTCCTGTCTTCCAACAATAAATTCTGTTCCCAGCGTTTCAGATCATCCATGATCATCTGTACTTTTTGCATCGCATCATCAACCTGTTCTCTGGCATCCGTGATTCTGGACTGCACCATCCAGTCGGCGACGAGTCCGTCGAAGAAAAAATCGGCAAATGTCAAAAACTCATTGACATCCATCCGGAGATCCAGCGGCACCTCGATATCCCTGAGTTCATCCCGAAGCCTTCCCAGATGATATTTCGCCTCATCCAGTGCACTCTGTGAATCTTCGATCTTCGAGTGTTTGACCATGGTGCTGAAGAAACCTCCGCCCAGCATGTCGAAGATGCCCCAGTTTCCTGCGCTTTTCAGACTTTCCTGCGCTATTTCCAGACTGCCAAGCGCACACCGTCCCGCCTCCATGGCTTCTCTGATCTCTGTTATCTGTTCTTTTCCCAGCATACTTCATTCTCCTTTTCTGTCATTTTTGCCTGTTTTGTGCGTGACAGATTCCGGCATGCCATGTGGTCCGCAAAAGGTATTCCTTTGAATCAAAAAAGACCCTTATCATGACGATCTGTCACGATAAAAGTCTTGCACATCTCATTTTATACGGCTGCCTCTCGGCAGCGGGTGACGATTTAAAACCCACCTTTCGGTGTTCGGCTACTCCCTTTTATCAGATATGATTATATCATATTACCCTGTTCATGTCAAAGGATTCTTAATTGTAACTAATCAGGACGGCGCATCTTCTTGACCGAAAAAGACGGTCAAGAAGCATCGGATGTTCATCCGATGTGGAAATTGGTGCGTAAAAGCGACTGACAAGCAAGCTTGATGCAGCTTTCTGCACCAATTTCCCCGCCGTCGTGAACTGTTACTTATAATTTACGATCTTACCGAAATCTGGTTTCAGTGCTGCGCCGCCTACCAGGCCGCCGTCGATGTCTGCCTGTGCAAACAGTTCCGGTGCTGTAGCAGCGTTTACAGATCCGCCGTACTGGATACGGATCGCTTCTGCAGTCGCCTCATCATAGATCTCAGCGATGCATGCACGGATCGCTGCACATACTTCCTGTGCCTGCTCCGTAGTCGCGGTTTTGCCGGTTCCGATCGCCCAGATCGGCTCATATGCGATGACAGCCGTCTTTGCCTGGTCTGCAGTTACGTTTAAGAATCCGACTTTAACCTGCTGGCGAATGAAGTCCATGGTCACGCCCTGCTCTCTCTGTTCCAGAGATTCACCGCAGCACATGATCGGTGTAATGCCGTGTTCGAACGCTTTCAGCATCTTTTTGTTCACGGTTTCATTCGTCTCAGCAAAGTATTCTCTTCTCTCGGAATGGCCCAGAACAACATATTTTACTCCGACATCTGTCAGCATGGCAGGAGAGATCTCTCCTGTGTAAGCGCCTTTCTCCTCGAAGTACATGTTCTCCGCACCTACTTCGATGTTGCTTCCCTTACATGCTTCGATAACCGGAATGATATCGATAGCCGGCACGCAGAACACAACGTCCACATCGTCACTGGCAACGAGCGGTTTCAGTGTATTCACCAGCTCAACAGCCTCACTCGGAGTCATATTCATTTTCCAGTTACCTGCAATAATTTTTCTTCTTGCCATTTTCTTATCCTCTTTTCACGTTTTTTTGGTTCGTACTAGCGATTATCTGCTGCGGCTACGCCCGGGAGTTCTTTTCCCTCCAGGAATTCAAGGGATGCCCCGCCGCCTGTGGAGATATGTGACATCTTGTCACCAAAGCCCAGCTGATTGACTGCTGCTGCAGAATCACCGCCCCCGATGATCGTTGTCGCATCCGTCTCAGCAAGCGCCTCAGCTACAGCGATCGTTCCTTTTGCCAGGATCGGGTTTTCGAATACACCCATCGGCCCGTTCCACACGACTGTCTTAGCCGTCTTCACAGCCTCGGCATACATCCTGGCGGTTTCAGTCCCGATATCCAGTCCCATCATATCTGCCGGGATGGAATCCGAAGCAACGATCTGCGTCTCAACCGGAGCATCGATCGGTGACGGGAATTCACTGGTGATGGTGGTGTCAACCGGAAGCAGTAATTTCTTACCGAGTTTCTCCGCCTTCTCGATCATTTCCCTGCAGTATTCCAGTTTTTCGTCGTCAACGAGTGAAGTGCCGATCTGTCCGCCCTTCGCTTTCAGGAAGGTATATGCCATACCGCCGCCGATAATTAAAGTATCGCATTTTTCCAGCAGATTTGCAATAACATTTAATTTATCTGCAACTTTTGCACCGCCCAGGATGGCTACAAACGGACGGTTTGGATTATTTACCGCATTTCCGAGGAAATCAATTTCTTTCTGCATCAGATAACCGACAGCGCAGGTATCCACGTATTTTGTCACGCCAACGTTTGAGCAGTGTGCCCTGTGTGCGGTTCCAAATGCGTCATTTACGAATACCTCGCACAGGGATGCAAGCTCTTTGCTGAATTCCTCACCGTTTTTCGTCTCTTCTGCACGGTAGCGCGTGTTTTCGAGCAGGATAACGTCCCCGTCTTTCATCACTTCAACTGCCGCTTTGGCATTGGCACCGACTACTTCAGGGTCAGCGGCAAATTTCACTTCCTGTCCGAGCAGCTGGGAGAGTCTTACGGCTACGGGTGCAAGAGAAAGTTCCGGTTTCGGTTCTCCCTTCGGTTTGCCCAGATGGGAACACAGGATGACGCGTCCGCCGTCTGCGATCAGTTTTTTGATCGTCGGCAGTGCTGCAACCAGCCTGTTCTCGTCAGTGATTCCGCCGTCTTTCAGCGGTACATTAAAATCACATCTCACCAGCACTCTCCGGCCTTTTACATTGATATCGTCTACTGATTTTTTGTTCAGCATAAAAATCCTCCTTTGGATCATTTTCTGTGCAATAAAAACAGGATCCGGTCCTGCAAGACCGGACCCCTTTGGATCTTAAAAATTGATTAAGCCAGCTCTGAGAAGAATTTGATTGTGCGAACCATCTGGCTAACGTATGAATTTTCATTGTCATACCAGGATACAACCTGAACCTGTGTATCACCGTTTTCAAGAGGAGATACCATCGTCTGTGTTGCATCGAACAGAGAACCGTATGTCATGCCGATCACATCGCTGGATACGATCTCTTCTTCATTGTATCCGAAAGATTCTGTTGCTGCATTTTTCATGGCCTCGTTGATCTGGTCTACGGTAACGCTTCCCTTTACAACTGCTACCAGGATTGTTGTGGATCCGGTAGGAGTCGGAACTCGCTGTGCAGAACCGATCAGTTTGCCATTCAGTTCCGGGATTACCAGACCGATCGCCTTTGCAGCACCTGTGCTGTTCGGAACGATATTCAGTGCGCCTGCGCGGGATCTTCTCAGGTCGCCTTTTTTCTGCGGTCCGTCAAGGATCATCTGATCGCCTGTGTAAGCGTGGATCGTGCTCATGATACCGCTCTGTACCGGAGCCAGGTTATTCAGAGCCTGAGCCATCGGTGCCAGACAGTTTGTTGTACAGGAAGCTGCGGAGATGACGGTATCTTCTGGTTTCAGTGTATCATGATTTACATTATAAACAATAGTAGGAAGATCATTTCCAGCCGGAGCGGAGATAACTACCTTTCTTGCTCCTGCCTTGATATGTGCAGATGCTTTGTCTTTGGATGTATAGAAACCTGTGCATTCCAGAACTACGTCAACACCGATCTCTCCCCAGGGAAGTTCAGCAGCGTCAGCTTTTGCATAGATCCTAATTTCTTTTCCGTCTACAGTAATGGAATCTTCACCGGCTGTTACCGTATCGCCTAATGCATATCTGCCCTGTGAAGAATCATATTTCAATAAATGTGCGAGCATTTTCGGGGATGTCAAATCGTTGATTGCCACTACTTCATAACCTTCTGCTCCAAACATCTGTCTGAATGCCAGACGACCGATACGTCCAAAACCATTGATTGCTACTTTTACTGCCATCTTTAATTTCCTCCTAATTCTTTGCTGTGATCGTGGTACTGAGCCTCCGATTTACGTTGGGAAGCTTCACTAACTGCTATTCTACCCAATTTGTGACAAAAATTCAAGTAAAACTTCATGCATGATTAAAATTCGATTTTTGTTACAATTGTACAAAAAACGGTCTTTTTCCTTCAAATTCCATCACATAACGGTATCCAACCGTTCTCAAATAGTCAGAAACCGCCAGAAAGTCATATCCAATATCTTCCGGAGCGTGTGCATCCGATCCAAGGGTGAGTAATTCCCCTCCCAGTTCGCGGTACCTGCGGATGATATCATAGTGTGGATTCGGAAAACCGAGACCTTTTTTGAGTCCTGCCGTATTGATCTCCATACCACAGCCTGACTCTATGATATGCTTAAGAATCGCATCTATGACATCCCTGTATTCATCATAACCATATTGCAATGCCTTATGCACACCGTACCTGACAACGTAGTCGATATGTCCCAGCACCTGAAATTCGCCGAATGCCTGTACATTTTCCAGAAGGGATTCCAGATATCTTCGATACACTTCCCGGTCTTCCCTGCCTTCAAACACCTCCGGATAGTACGGATCTTTTCCGTCCACCAGATGAAGTGACGCGATCACAAAATCAAACGGATACTGCTTAACATATTCCCAGTGCCTGTCCGCCAGATGCGGCTGCATGCCGATCTCGACACCGATCCTGATCTTCAGTCTTTCCCTGTATTCCTCGCGCAGTTCCAGCATGTACGGGATATAAGCATCCGTATCCAGAATGAATTCCGGCTCCTCGCTGTCCGTGTCCATGTGGTCGGTAAAGCAGATGGATTCCATCCCGAGCGCGGCCGCCCGGTCTGCCATCACGTGTGGATCCGCCTCACTGTCTCCGGAAAAGAAAGTATGCAGATGATAGTCAGGAATCATAGGATCGTACCTCCTCCTGCCACGTAATCTCCCTCATAGAAGACCGCAGCCTGTCCGGGAGTCACGGCACGCTGGGGTTCAAAAAAGGTGCACAGCACCTCGTCCGGACCCGTACGCTTCACCATGCAGGGAGCCCCCTTGTGGTTATACCGGATCTTCACGAGGAATTCCCTCTCTTCCCCTGTCTTCAGCTCCTCCACCGCCATGAAATTCAGCCGGTTGGCGCGCAGCGTCTTCCGAAACACCTCGTCGCTGCCTCCGATCACCACTTCGTTCGTCTCCGGTCTGATCTCCGTGACGAATACAGGACGTCCCATCGAAAGGCCGAGCCCTTTTCGCTGACCGACCGTATAGTGTGTGATTCCCCTGTGACGGCCGATGACCTCGCCTTCGGCGGTGATAAAGTCTCCGGGCTTTGCCCTGACCCCTGTCGTCTCATCGATAAACTTTGCATAATCATTGTCCGGTACGAAACAAATCTCCTGGCTGTCCGGTTTATGCGCCACCGTCAGCCCGATATCCTCTGCCATTTTTCGGATCTCGTCCTTCGTGTAATCCCCCGCCGGCATCAGCGTGTGGGACAGCTGCTCCTGCGTTAGATTATACAGGGCATACGTCTGGTCCTTTGCAGCCGTCCTGGAGTTTTGGATTGCATATCTCCCGTTTGGCAGCTGTGCAATCCTCGCATAATGACCCGTCGCGATATAGTCCGCACCGATCTCAAGGCTTCTCCTGAGCAGCGATTCCCATTTCACATACCGGTTGCAGGCGATGCATGGATTCGGTGTCCTTCCGCTTTGATACTCCGCAATGAAGTAATCCATCACATGCTCTTTGAATTCTCTCTTGAAATTCATCACATAGTGAGGAATGCCGAGAGCCGCAGCAACTCTTCTGGCGTCTTCCACTGCACTCAGGCCGCAGCAGCCGCCATTCTCTTCCTGCACGGTCTCTTCCTCATCCTGCCAGATCTGCATGGTGACACCGATCACATCATATCCCTGCTCCTTCAAAAGCCAGGCTGCCACGGAGGAATCAACCCCTCCGGACATGCCGACGACGACTTTCTTTTTCACCATTAATATGCTTCCTCTTCCTCTTCTTCCCCTTCATGAATATCTGATTTCGGTTTTTCCAGACCTTCAATCTGAATATGATGTTTCTCTGCGTAGTCCCAGAGAGCCGCATGGATCGCCTCTTCCGCCAGAAGAGAGCAGTGTACCTTGACAGGCGGAAGCCCGTCGAGCGCCTCCATCACTGCTTTATTCGTCACCTTCAGGGCCTCCTCGATATGTTTGCCCTTCACAAGTTCTGTCGCCATGCTGCTCGTTGCCACCGCGGCACCGCAGCCAAATGTCTTAAACTTACAGTCATTGATGATTCCCTTATCATCAATATCCAGATAGATCCGCATGATATCTCCGCATTTCGCATTTCCTACGGTCCCGACACCGCTGGCGTTTTCTATCTCTCCTACATTGCGTGGATTCTGAAAATGATCCATTACTTTTTCACTGTACATGTTTTTTCTCCTTATTCTTCTCCTGTTTTGTCCGGCCGGCTGTTATCTGGCCGCCGCCTGTTTTTTTACGAAATCTTCATATAATGGAGACATCTCCCGCAGGCGGTTTACAATCTTTTTAATTGATTCCACCACCGTATCGATCTCATCCTTTGTCGTCTCGTCACTGAGCGTCAGCCTCAGGGATCCATGCGCGATCTCATGCGGAAGCCCGATCGCCAGAAGCACATGCGACGGATCGAGTGAGCCCGATGTACAGGCGGAACCGCTCGACGCACAGATTCCCTCCATATCCAGCATGATCAGCAGGGATTCTCCTTCGATGAACTGGAAACTGATATTGACGTTGTTCGGCAGGCGCTTAGACGGATGTCCATTCAGACGTGTGAAGGGCACTTCTTTCAATATCCGCTGTGCCATATAATCCCGCAGTTCACATTCTTTCTGTGTCCGCTCTTCCATCGTGTCGGCAGCCCGTTTCGCCGCACATCCGTATCCGACGATCCCCGGCACATTTTCCGTTCCGGCACGGCGTTTTCTCTCCTGTGCTCCGCCGTGAATGAAAGAACGGATTTTCACACCTTTCCGGATGTAAAGAAATCCGATGCCTTTCGGTCCGTTGATCTTATGCGCACTGGACGAGAGCATATCAATATTGCAATCATCCACATCGATGGGAAGCTGTCCGAAAGCCTGTACTGCATCTGTGTGGAACAGGACGCCGTGTTCTTTCGCGATCCTCCCGATCTCCTCAACCGGCTGTACGGTGCCGATCTCATTATTTGCAAACATGATGGAAATCAGAATCGTCTTCTCAGTGATCGCCTTCTGCAGTTCCTGCAGATCCACAAGACCGTGCTCATCTACATCAAGGTAGGTGATATCCGCGCCGTTCTTCTCCAGATACTCACACGTGTGCAGGATCGCATGATGCTCAATCTTTGTAGTGATAATATGATTTCCTTTGTCCCTGTAAGCTTCAAACGCCGCCTTCAATGCCCAGTTATCCGACTCGCTTCCTCCTGCCGTAAAATAAATTTCCTCCGGCTTCGCGTTCAGCACACCGGCGATTTCTTCCCTTGCCTTCGTGATGGCTGTTTTGCTGGTAGCCGCCAGATCATAAACACTGGACGGGTTCCCATAATATTCCGAAAAGTACGGAAGCATCGCTTCCACTACCTCAGGTGCTGTTTTTGTCGTTGCTGCATTATCCAAATATATCATTTTTCCCATTTTAACACTCCTCAATTATTACAGGTTGAAGACAGGGGCAGTCCCTTCTCCTGAATCTTACGGCTTTCCTCTGCCAGATGATCAATCATGATGCTGTCCACCGCCTGTGTAATACTGTCATTTATCTTTTGCCATACATACCTTGTCACACATAAGTCTGCGCCCTCGCAGCCGTTGTTCTCCTGATTTCCGGGACAGGTGACAGCCTCAAGACTGCCTTCCAGCGCACGCAGCACGTCTCCCACAGAAATTTCCGTGGCCGGTCTTGCAAGACGGTATCCGCCCTGTGCGCCCCTGACGCTGACGACGATATCCGCCTTTCTGAGCATTCGCATCAGCTGTTCCAGGTAACTGTCGGAAATATTCTGTCTTCTGGCAATACTCTGTATGGAAACAGCCTCCTCTTCACTGTAGACCGCAAGGTCAATCAGCGCTCTCAGACCATATCTGCCTTTCGTTGATAATTTCACTCGCTCACCTTCCATTTCAATCCCGAGTAAATTACTCGGGTTTTCTTAGGCTAGAATATCACCATTCCCCCGTTCTGTCAAGCCGGAAATCTGAATATATTTTTTTAAAGACTAATACGGAGGTCACCATGCCAAAAACACAGCGCCTCCTCTTTGGCACCCTTCTCCTGACCGCTGCAGGCCTGATCAGCCGATTGATCGGTTTCTTCTATAGAATATTCCTCTCACACTCGATTGGTGCAGAAGGAATGGGTATCTTTCAGCTGATTTCCCCCATATTCAATCTATGCTATGCGTTTACGGTCCTTGGCGTCCAGACGGCTCTTTCCAAAAGCGTTGCAGCACGGCTTGCCACCGGAAACAAAAAAGGCGCCCGCGACCTTTTTATCGTCGGAAGCGCCATATCTTTTTGTGCTTCCATACTGGCCTTTATGGCCGTCTACTTTGGATGTGACTGGTTCTGCAGCGTGATACTGGCAGAACCCCGCTGTATTCCGCTGGTTCGGCTCATGTCATTTACCATCCCATTCGGAACGCTGCACATCTGTATCACTTCCTACTACTTTGCACAGAAGAAAACCGTAATTCCCTCCATCGAGCAGATGCTGGAACAGTGCATCCGGGTCATGTCCTCCTGGGTATTTTTCCGCATGATGCTTGCAAACGGCATTCCGGCATCTCCGTTTCTCGCCGTTGCCGGTACCGCTGTCTCTGAGCTGTTCGCCTTTTTCTTCGTCTTCTATTTCCTGAGGAAAGAGTTCAAAGAAGAAGGTTACCACATCCGCCAGGTGTCTTCCGTGCGGGTATACGCATCGGAAATCCTCCGGCTTTCCCTGCCGCTGACTGCGAACCGTGTCATTCTCAACCTCTTAAGAAGTGTGGAGACCGTTCTGATACCGTTCTGTCTGCGATTATATGGACTGACCTCCGGCGAAGCCTTAAGTACATACGGCGTCCTGACAGGAATGGCGCTTCCGCTGATCCTGTTTCCCTCCACCATCACTCATTCTGTCTCCGTGATGCTGCTTCCCGCCGTCGCAGAATCCAAAGCCCGGAACCAAAAAGACAGAATTGCGTTTACTGTGGAAAAGACCATACGGTACGGGCTGTTTCTCGGCATTCTGTGTTTCGGACTGTTCTACCGGTACGGTGACAGTCTCGGAGCGCTTCTCTTCCACAGCGAAGAGGCGGGACGCTATATTGCAATTCTCTCCTTTATCTGTCCTTTTATGTATCTGTCCACCACACTGGCCAGTATCATCAACGGGCTTGGAAAGACCACGCTGTATTTTATTCAGAGCCTGGCGGGCCTGCTGCTTCGCATATGTTTCGTGTTTTTTGCAATTCCCCGCTTTGGAATCCTCGGCTATCTATGGGGTGTTCTCGCAAACGAGATCATTCTGGTTCTCCTGAGCGTCATATCCCTGCACCGCGAGGGAGTCTTGGTATTCCATGCGGCAGACGCCATTGCCAAACCCATATGCTTTCTCATGATTTCAGCGGGATGCGCCCAGAGTCTGCAGCTGGTATCGGACTATCTGCCCGGCGGTCCCCTCACCCTGCTTGCCGCATCCTGTGTTGTCCTGACTTTTGTATACGTACTTTTGCTGAACACCTTCCATCTGATACATCTTCCGAATCTCATCCGTAAGAGCCGCGGATAAATTCCCCATCGACAACCCGGAAGAATTGTATTATACTTAGTGCGGAACCCGCAGGGGAGGGGAAATACTCCGCACGGGTTTCATTCGAATGAGAAAGGACTTTGGTAATATCATGAGTATTGAATTGATGAAAAAACTTCCGACGCCGTCACAGATCAAAGAAGAGTATCCGGTCACGGAGCAGATCATCGCATTGAAAAAAGAACGCGATGCAATGATCCGCGATGTTCTGACCGGAGTATCCGATAAATTCCTGGTCATTATCGGCCCCTGTTCCGCCGACAATGAGGACCCCGTATGCGAATACATCAGCCGGCTGGCAAAAGTCCAGGAACGCGTCTCAGACCGCCTGATCCTGATCCCCAGAATCTACACGAACAAACCGCGCACCACCGGTGAGGGCTATAAGGGGATCGTCCATCAGCCGGATCCCGAGAAAAAACCTGATCTGCTGCAGGGGCTGATCACCGTGCGCAAACTTCATATGCGCGCAATCAAAGAGACGGGACTCACCTCAGCCGATGAGATGCTGTATCCGGAAACATGGCTCTACCTTGATGATCTGCTGTCCTATGTGGCGATCGGCGCACGTTCGGTTGAGAATCAGCAGCATCGTCTCGTCGCAAGCGGCATGGATGTGCCTGCCGGCATGAAGAACCCGACGAGCGGTGATTTCACGGTCATGCTGAATTCCGTGTATGCCGCACAGCACGGTCACAGCTTTATCTACCGGAACTGGGAAGCCCATACCCACGGCAACGACCTGGCGCATACGATCCTGCGCGGTGCCGTCAACAAACATGGAAATGCAATCCCCAATTATCATTATGAGGATCTCCAGCTGCTGCTCGAAAAATATCAGGATCATGATCTGAAAAATATGGCTACCATCGTGGATGCGAACCATTCCAACTCCAACAAGCAGTTCATGGAGCAGATCCGTATCGTCAAGGAAGTGCTGCACAGCCGCAGCGTGTCCGGTGATATCCGTAACTTTGTAAAAGGAGTTATGATCGAGAGTTACATCGAAGAAGGATGTCAGAAGATCGGGCCGAATCATATCTATGGCAAATCCATAACCGATCCATGTCTCGGATGGGAAGATTCGGAGAGGCTGATCGAAACGATCGCAGAATTATGTTAAGATGCAGAAAAGACCCCGCGGGGTCTTTTTCTATTTCCTTGGATGTGCTTTCGTATATACATCCCTGATTTTATTCACATTCATATGCAGATACATCTGCGTTGACGAGATATCGGCATGTCCCAGCATCTCCTGTACACTTTTCAGATCTGCACCGTTTTGTATCAGATGTGTTGCAAAGGAATGACGCAGCGTATGGGGCGTGATGTCAGTTGTGATATTGGCGGATTTCGCATAGCCTTTCAGCACTTTCCAGAAGCCCTGTCTGCTCATCGGCTTTCCCGAACAGTTTGTAAACAGCAGTCCGCAGTCCTGTACCCCGATCAGCGCCCCTCTGGCCTCATTCAGATACGTCTCAAGCGCCTTTCTTGAAACATTGCCGAATGGAATGATCCGCTCTTTATCATGTTCCGTACAGGTGATATACCCCATCTGGATATTGACATCCGATAGTTTTAAATGCACCAGCTCGCTGACGCGTATACCTGTTGCATAGAGGAGTTCCAGCATTGCCTTGTCCCTGAGTCCCTTCGGCGTCATGTCTGACGGCTGCTTCAGCAGCAGGTCGACCTCCTCTATGGTCAATACCTCGGGAGCTTTCTTCTCAACCTTTGGCGGCTTCAATCCATCCGACGGATCCGTCTCAACCATATGCTCTTTCAGCAGGTACTGAAAAAAAGCCCTCATCGCCGCCACGCTTCGTGATACGGTAGAGGGAGCAAAATTTTCCCGTTCCAGATACAGCATATAAGTATTCAGATTCGTTGCTGTCACCTGCGATATCTCCGTTATATCGAGAGTCTGCAGATATCGTGCCATCTTCTTCAAATCACGCTCATATGACACCTGTGTGTTTCTGGAAGTCTTCTTTACATTATTCAGATAATCAATAAATTCTTGAATTGCGCCTACCATTGAGTATTATCCTTATCTTACGTTTTTTTAGCAATTCACCCTTCAAATATAATAGTATTATAAGCATGTTTTACAGGAAAATCAAATGCTATTTTTCTTTCATTTACGCGGATTTTTCAACTTTTTTACAAAAGCACTATATATCGTCTAAACCCGCATTATGTTTACCATATGTAGTTTTAAAAAAAAATATTTTTTTTCTTCAAGTAAAGATTTTCAGCCATAAAACGGAATTTACATAGGTCTCAATCAAAATTCCCAGCGCCATACAGAACAGGAAAATCACACACAGTAGAATCGGCCATCTGATCTCCTGTGCCGTGACGGACGGATATCCCTGGACTGACCGCTTGTGTTTTCCCATCAGTAGCAGGAAGCCAAATACCGCAGGTATGTAAAAGATCAGCTGTGAGAGGATTCCCGCCATACAGAATAAAAATCCCTTGAGGCCTGACTGCAGCAGAAACAGTACTGCGAGGCCGCCCGCCAGAAATCCCAGCCACAGCGACACCAGAACCGCCAGGATTTCGCCGGCCCCCGCAATTCCCGCCAGCATACTGACTCCCACAAACAGACTCTTTTCTCTCAGCATAAAAAGCCCGTATTTTTTCATATCAATGTGTGATACCTTGTATTGTTCCAGCACCGCATAGACCGACACGTAATCCCGGAATCCATCCACTTTCCACAGCTGATTCACCGCCAGGATCCCAAGTAAAAATGCCCCCAAATACAGGTATATAAAAAGCCGGACGGGAACATCCGGCTTTAATCTGAATCTTCTCATCGCTTCGCCTCCCTAGAGTACCCCTTATATAACATATGCGTCCGGGAATGCCTGTATCACACATTTTTAGCGGTACAACGTGATTGACTTCGTCACTTTTTTCAAGTAGAATAGACCCCATACACTTTAAAAACATCAATCCGGATTGTGAGGCGAACTGTATGAATATCCTGATATGTGACGATTCTGTCAGGGACAGAGCGAATATCCGCTGTCTGTTAAGCAAATACATGGATACCCAGAAAGAATCTGTCCGTTTTCTGGAATTTTCTGACGGCAGTGACCTGATCACGTATCTGAAGGACCATTCTGCGGATATGATCTTCCTTGATATCTTTATGAATCAGATGAATGGAATCGAAACCGCCAGGGAACTGCGCAGCCTCGGCTGCAGCGCCTGCCTGATCTTCATATCATCCAGCCGGGAATTTGCTGTGGACAGTTATTCTGTACAGGCAAATTATTATCTGGTGAAGCCCGTCCGCTACGAAGATATATCGAGTGCAATGGTCAGCTGCATGCATCATCCCGTGCTGGAGCATTCGTTTCAAAATTATCAGCTGACCGTGACACATAAGCGCCAGGAGATCACGATTCCGCAGATGACCATCAACTATATCGAAGTGTACAACAGGATCCTCACTGTCCACTGTACGGACAGACTGATCGAGACATACAGCACCCTCGATTCCGTGATGGATAAGCTGAACCGGAACTGCTTTATCCGCCCGAACCGCAGCTATATTTTAAATATGCACTACATAGACCATTTGGACGGAAACCAGTTTATCCTGAAAAACCGCCAGGCAGTACTGATCTCACGATTACAGCGCAGGGAACTGTGCAAAACATACTTTGCTTTTCTGACCGAGCAGTTATGGGGGCCGGAATTATGATACCAGTATTCTTTGAACAGATTGCCGGTCTTCTCATTCAGCTGCTCCCCTGCTCCGCGATCTGCTATTACCTGATGGAGCAGCACTTTTGCATACCGAAGAGAAAGCTTTTTCTTCAACTTGGCCTGCTGCTGTTTCTCACAACCACTGCTTTTGGAATGTTCTCCGCTGCCTTTCACAGACATCAGACAGAAAATGCATACCTCTATCTGAATCTGATCTTTCTCGGGGAAGTTTTTCTTTACGGAATGTATTTCATATTCACAAGCCGGATCAATGTCTGGGTGAAGCGGTTCATTTTCATCTTCGCCTTTAACTACGGACTTTTCATCGGCCTTCTGAAAAATGCATTCGGTTCCGTTTTTCACTATTTTTCCGGAAGAGGCAGTGAACTGCTCTATGACGGACCCATGATATTTGTAGTCCTTCTGATGGAAGTGTTGACGTTTCCCCCGCTGTTTCACATTATGAGGAAATTCAAATGGCTGAGAGATTCTCTTTCCGACACCGCCATCTGGAGGACGCTTACGATCATCGATATCATCTTCAGCGCCGTTTACTATCTGTTTTCTCTTCGTCTCGGAATGACCGAGCTCGACGATGCCATCACGGTTCTGGCTATCATCTTCATCTTCCTTTCCCAGATGCTGCTGATCTATCTGTCACTGCAGATTCTGGCTCAGATGCTGAGAAAAGAGCAGGTGCAGCAGACGACCGCCAACATTAAAAACCAGATGGATATACAGGCAGTCCAGTATGACACGCTGAATCAGCTTCTGAATCAGACACGTGTTCTCCGGCACGATATGAAGCATCATCTGCATTCGATTCAAATCTTTCTGGAAGACGGCGAACCGGAACTGGCACGGGAATATTTGAAGCTGCTGGCCTCACAGGACGTACTGGCAGCACCTTCCCCGTACTGTGCCAATCCCTTTATCAACGCAACCATCAGTTATTACCTTGGTCTGGCAGAAAAATCGGGGATCCGTATCGAGCACAGTATCAGCCTGGATGAAAATATTCCGTTCGACAACACGGATCTCTGCATTATGATCGGGAACTGTCTGGAAAATGCGCTGGACGCGGCAAAAGACACCGTCTCCTCCGGGAATGCCTTTATCCGGGTCCGCGGTAAATGGGTGGAGCACTACTATATCTTCAGCGTTCAGAACAGTTATCTACATCTCCCGCGGAAATCAGGAGACGTATTCTTCTCGACGAAGCACAGCGGCTGTGCCATCGGCCTCAAGAGCATCCGGTCGATTGCTGACAAGTATCACGGACAGATGTCTGTCGATTACCATGACAGCATCTTTCAGATCAGCATCGCACTCGCACCATTGCATGAAAACACACAGTGAGAATCTGCAGATCCGGATTCTCACTGTGTGTTTTTCCTTAGCCTTATATCGGATACAACGGGTATGCAGAATAGTCCTTATCAGTACAGATTGTCAACTGTCACCGGTGATTCCACCTCTTTATAAATCTGCGGTACAGTTGATCCATCTCTTCTCCTGCAGAAGTTCTCAGCTGCTTCAAAACCGTCAGTTCACGCCTGTCTGCGACCTTTCTCACCTTCGGCATCTTCGCAGCAATATCATTTCTCAGCACGGCATAATCGTGCAGTTCTCCGAGTGTCTCCTGAAACCACCTGCCGTCAGATACCGTCTTTTCCCTTCCGCTCCCCGGAAACTTTCCAAAAAACTCCTGAACATACCGCAGTCTCTTAAAAGACAGGCGCAGCCTGTGCAGTACGGGTTCCGGAACATACATTCCGCCGAGCCATTCTCTGTATGCGCCGATTTCCTCACGGCATTTACTAAGATACCTCTGTCTGACCTCTTCCGTCCGAAACGGCCGGGCCTGTCCTGTCCTGACCAGAATCGGCAGGCAGACAGGTTCCTCTGCCGACCGTTCCAGTGACTCAAGAAAATCCCGAAATTCTTCTGACCGGCAGTGCTCTTCCACACGTTCGATCGCCTCCGCCCTGGACACTTCCAGCATCTTTCGGTAAACAGGGATTTCTTCCGGCACTCTGCCGTTCTTCTTCAGCAAATATGTTATTTTCTCCTGCCGTACATCCAGGTCCCGAAGTTTTCCCAGCAAAGAGATCTCACGTTTCAGCAGCACACCAAATCTCTGTATCCATTCCGGCCGGATCATCTCAGCAAAAACATCCATGACAGAATACAGTCTTCTGAATGCTACCCTGATATCATGGATGACCTCCGGATCTCCATAATCCGTCTCCGGTCCCGTCAGCTCTTTTAACTCGTGAATAGCTTTTCGGATAAACGCCTGTATATGACAGGGAACATTGTCGGCGGCTGTCCGGTTCGACGCTTTGCCGGTTCTTCGTTCAGCATCCTGCACAGCCTTTACGATGCACGTGACAACGGCTCTGTCTCTTTCATCTTCCAGGAATCTGTACTTATATTTTCCCTTTGTAATCCGAAGTGCACTTAACGCTTCTGCCAGATACAGCTGTTCCCTGCCGGTAAGTTCAGCGATCGGATGTGTCAGAATCATATCGCCCTCCAGAACCCTGGACTTTTCATCAAATACAAAGGCACCGACGTCTTTCAGCATATAAGCGGCTTTTGCAATCTTCGAAAATTTATCGAAAGACGGATTTTTCTGTCTGAACAATTCCTCCGCCAGGCAGGCGCCTCTCTTTCTGTCCGCAGTATTGCTCCCGAACAGGCTGCACATCTTTTTAATCCCTGTAAATCGGACATCAGACTTCCTGTTTTTCAGATAATCACGTCTGTACAGCAGTATACGGTCTCTTTTTTGCATGACAGCTCTCCTTTTTTATAAAATCATCCACTCAATCAACATGTTTTCTCTGTCTACAGTATAGCATACCCAGATATCCGTATGCTATGATGTTGGGGTCAAAAGGTATTTTGTCCCCAACTGATGCCACGGATTGCTTCGCACGATGTGCTCCCACATCTTTGCTCCGCTTCGGTCGGTGCTAAACGAGTGCCACTGGCATCATGCTATTGAGACATTGCGTAAACTGTGTTAAATTAGGTAATGACGAAAATCACAGCACCAACGTACATGGAGGTAGTTATGGAACGAAAAATCGCGAAAGAATTGTTGACATTTATCGCACAAAGCCCCAGCACTTTTCATGCGGTACAGTCAATTACAGATATACTGGACCAGAATGGATTTCACAGGCTTTCTGAATGCGGGCAGTGGACTCTGGCTCCCGGAAAATATTACGTTACGCGCAACCGCTCCTCAGTTGCCGCATTTTATATCCCGGAACATGAGTTTTCCAATTATCAGATCATCGCATGCCACAGCGATTCACCTGCCTTTAAGATCAAGGAACACGGCGAGATCGTCGTTGACCGCGCCTACACGAAGCTGAACACGGAAGTCTACGGCGGCATGCTTTTTGCACCCTGGTTCGACCGTCCGCTTTCCGTCGCCGGACGCGTTCTAGTCAGAGAGGATACCAGACTTGTCACTAAGCTGGTAAATGTGGACCGTGATCTTCTTGTGATCCCGAATCTTGCGATCCATATGAACCGCGAAATCAATTCCGGTTATACATACAACGCACAGAAAGATCTGCTCCCACTGTTCGGCGACGAAAATGCCAAAGGCACTCTGATGGACATCATCGCCGAATCCGCGGGCGTTTCCCGCGCTTCCATCGCAGGCAGCGACCTCTTTCTGTATAACCGCATGGCCGGGACCATCTGGGGTTCCGACGGAGAATTCCTCTCTGCACCGCGTCTAGATGATCTGCAGTGCACGTTTGCGTCGCTGAAGGGATTCCTTTGTGCGGACAATCCGGATTGCGTCAGCCTTTTTACTGTTCTGGACAATGAGGAGGTGGGAAGTTCTACAAAGCAGGGTGCCGCCTCCCCGTTTCTAAGCGATGTCCTTCGCCGTATCAACCGTACCCTGGGCGGGGATGAGGAGGACTACTGTGTCAGACTCGCCAACAGCTTCATGGTGTCCGCTGACAACGCTCACGCTGTGCACCCGAATCATCCCGACAAATCTGATCCGGAAAACCGCGTCTATCCAAACCGCGGAATCGTCATTAAATGCAGCGCCAATCAGAAATATACGACAGACGGCGTATCGTCTGCGATCTTCCGCACCATATGTGAACGCGCGAAAGTTCCGTATCAGATTTTCGCAAACCGTTCCGATATGGCAGGAGGTTCCACACTCGGAAGTATTTCCAATACACAGGTTGCAGTGAATACCGTGGACATCGGACTGGCTCAGCTTGCCATGCACTCCCCGTACGAGACGGGGGGCGTCAGGGATACCTGCTTTATGTCTGCAGCCGCCGAAGCGTTTTATCATACGCGTATCTCCTGTGAAGCAGACGGGGTTTATGTGGTTCATCAGGATGATCACCGGCGTCAGTCTCCTGTATAATAGAAAGAAGCTCCGGGATTTATACGCCCGGAGCTGTCTCTATTTTTTTAAGTTTTTCAGCAGTTCCCCCTTGGGATCTGCCACTGTATCACTCAGCATTTCGCCTGTCAGATATGAATAGGCGTCCCTCCACTGCCGGTCTGTGTATTCCTTTTCCTCTAAGGAGCAAATGGCATTCAAAATTCTGGTCTTATCCGTCTCCATCCTCAGGTCAGAAAGAAATCCCAACCCACTGTTTATAAAAATATCGTTTAGAAGATCTGCCACCTGTTTTCTCCCCCTTCCGCGGCATGCGATACCGATGCGTTTTCGTAAAATAATAAATTTTGTGAAATACTGCCGGTTTTCCAATATTTACCACAAAGATACCCCGAAACACATGACGGCTTATGACGGCTTATTCAGGCTGTCAGCCGTTCCAGACGGTCAATGTATTTTCGTTTCTGCTGACTGGTGGAATGCCCGTACCAGTCGAGTGTGAATTTGGCCGTGCTGTGTCCCATCAGTTCAGCCAGTGTTTTTATATCAATATGATTTTCCAGACATCTGGTGGCAAAGCTGTGACGCAGCGTATGAAAATGCAGGTTGGCAATTCCGCACGCCTCAGCCAGTTTTTTTATATGATGCTGCAGTGCGCGGGGCTCAAGTACATGAGCATGACTGCGGAATACAAATTCCTCCGCTGTTCCGTGGACAGACTGCCTCATCCCTTTCAGCAGTTCCATCAGAGTTCCTGTCAATGGTATCCTGCGGACTGCGCATTGAGACTTTGGTTCAGAATACTGCAGGCATGTTTTGGAATTTCCGCTGTATGTGCGGACACGCTGAAGCGTATGCGTGATCAACAGCTCAGAATCCTCAAAATGAATGTTTTTCCATTTGACGGCACAGCACTCCCCAATTCGCACTCCTGTATAAAGGCTAAACAACACAGCAAAATCTTTTATGTTATGTCTGGGATCCAATTGGCCTTCAAGCTTCTCTTGCGCAGAAATACTTAAGAATTCAGGAGAATTCTGCGTTTTTTTAGTTTTCTTAAATGGCAGCTTCGGAACATCTGTGAGGAAATGCGCCTCATATGCCGCCGTAAGCGCTGCACGAAATCGCTTGCATATATTCTGAGCCGTACCCTGACATACTTTTTTACTCCTGATCATATCATACAGATACTGGATGGTATCCGCATTGACTTTACACAGCGTTGCTTTTCCGACAGCCGGTATCATATGATTTTCAACCATGCCCCGGTATACAGCATAGCTGGATGCTTTTATTTCCGGTTTTAATATCTCCTCCAGCCATATTCTGAGCCAGACTTCTACACTGCCGTCTCCAACCCAGGCAGTTTCCATTGTATGATTTACCGATGACCCGGCCTTCATAAGTTCCAGTTTACGTTTGACATCCGTATACTTCCTTCCGTATACGTATCCAAATGCAGTTCTTCCATTACTCTTTTTGCCGATCACATATCTTCCTTCATACCTGCCATCCTTCCTAAGATATATATTTTCCCCGCGTTTTGCCATAGTATTTTCCCCCTCTGCATAAATCGTTGACGGCTTATTTGACGGCTTATTAGAAAATACCATAAAACCGCGGTTTTTTACCATATGTTTGGAAGTATTACCATAATTTACCAGTAAAACTTGATATTTTTGCTGAGTCATTGTATATTATTATATATATCATCTGTATTTCACAAAATTTATTATTTTGCGACATTTTGATTCATCTTTTTCCTCATATCTTCCGGCATTTCCGCTTTTATACGGATTTCCTCCCCGGAAAACGGCTGCATCAGCTTAACCCGGTACGCGTGCAGAGCCGCGCGCTCTATCCCGCCGCACTCCGCACCATAAATCTTGTCTCCCAGGAGCGCATGACCTATGGAGGCCATGTGGACGCGGATCTGATGCGTCCTCCCCGTCTCAAGCAAGACCCGTACAGCCGAAAAGCCCCCAAACGTTTCCTGTACCGCGTAATGTGTTACCGCATGTTTTCCCGTTTCTGTAACCATCATTTTCATCAACGATCCGGGGACCCCGGCAATACCCGTCCGGATGCTTCCTGTTCGTTGTTCCGGCACTCCATGGACAAGCGCAAAGTATTCCTTTTTGAACTGACCCAGCTCTCTCTGACGTGCCAGTCGACCGGCTGCCGCCTGATTTTTTGCAAAAACGACAATTCCGGATGTCTCCTTGTCCAGTCTGCCGACAGAACGTATCTTTACCTGCTCGCCCTTTTCCATGAAGTATTGCACCAGCATGTTTGCCAGGGAATCTGAATAATGACCATGCGAAGGATGCACCACGACTCCCGCCGGTTTATTCACCAGCAGAATGTCCTCATCCTCATACAGAATATCCGGTTTGCCCGCATATGGAACCAGATGGCCCGACTGAGTTTCTGCTTCTTCCAGTTTAACTTCCACAACGTCTCCTGCTTGCAGCATGGCGGTGACCCTCGCCCGTCTGCCGTTCACACAGACTCCATCCGTGCGGAATTTTGCCTGGCTGATCTCACGTTTCGTCAGCCCCAGATTTCCTGACAGAAAATCATACAGCAGGCCTTCTTCACTGACTCTTCCCCTGAGCTTTTTCTCCATCGTGTGACCTCTTTCCCTGAATTTATTTGCAGCAACGGAAAAAGATGATATTCAGGGTATCTTCCTGTCTATCATCTTTCCTGTCAGCTGCTTCCGGTTATTCTGCTGACGTCTTCAGCCGTATAGCCGTTGAAATATCCCCATTGCTCTTCGTTTCCTTTATGATCGCCGTACTTCACAGCCATTAGTTTTTTTCGCTCAGTATCAAAATACAGTTCCGGCTTTTTATATTTCTTGGCAAAATCACCGCCGAGTGCATCGAGCAGTTGATTTCCATCATCAGTATCTTCCATGACAGGACCGCTGATGCCTATTACCTTTGTATGATTACCAACCGCTGCAAGTGATTCTCCCCAGGTTTGTAATTCTTGTTTATCCATGTCGACTCCATCATGGTAAATGGCAACATATGAATTTTTACCTGACTCCGATATCCAGGCATATATTGTTGATGTTCTGTTATCGCTCTCATCGACCCCCACCTTCACCGGAATTTCCTGATAACTGCCATTAAAATACTTATGAATTGCCTGAACCAGATCATTTTCATCATCCGTGTAGTCTGAAAATTTCTTATTCCATGGTTCCGGTGTTGATGTTACTTCCGGCGATATCTCAGGTGTTGTATCCGGCGTCACTTCTGGCGTTGTATCGGGTGTCGCCTCAGGATTTTCAGGCGAACTGTCATCATAGATCTTATCAAAATCAGAATCCGAAACAAAATTATAGCATTCCACATACCGGGTAGAGTGGTAACTTCCGTATTTTTTGCAGGTTAGCGTTAAATCTATTTTTATGATATTTTTTGGATACTCAATTCCTTCCGGATCAGCCTGTGAGAACGTAAGTTTCTCAATTTCATATCCCATGTAGAAATTCTTGTCAAATGTCCAGTTTACCGCCTCATATCTATTGACTGCATAATAATGTATCACTAATAAGTTTTCCTGATCAGTCTCCTTCTCTATACTTCTGTCCAGATTATGAATTTTATCATATGAATGAGACGATGTTATGCATATATGGCTTTGCGTCCGGTCATAAAGCTCAATTACGGCACCGTTTTCATAAATTCTCAGTGTTTTATCCTCATTGACGCCTAAAATACTCGGATGTGCCCCTTCTATCTCACCGGAAATCTTTTCCAGAAGAGTGTCCGACACCTGCTGTCCGTAGGTAAGACCTTTAATATGATAATAGACATTTAATGAGTTAGAAATCACCTGACAGGAAACCGCAATAAACAGACCCAGCAGTGCAAACGCCACTACCAGCTCAATCAGAGTAACACCACTTTTATTTTTCAGCTTCGATCTCCATCTCCGTCTTTCCTGTTTCATGATCACTCTCCCACAGACGATTCTTCTTCGGTCGTAAATGAATACATCTTGAGACCTGTTTCCGCATCTTCATAAACCTGCAGCAACGCAAACTCCAGCGGCAGGCTGACCATATCCGCTTTATTTTTATCATCCGTTTCCTCAGTGTCTATCTCAAGATTAAATTCCAGTGACTGATATCGGTCTTTATCACGTGCATTCTGCGATGATACTTTGTAGTAATTCTCGTTAAATGTCTGCGTTTCTTCAATTTTGCCGTGCGATTTCATCAGAATACTTCCTGAAACAGTGATCACTTTCGTGAACAATACGATCAGCAGCATCACAACCATGAAAGCAACCAGAATTTCAACCATTGTTGAACCGGAATTATTGCAGTTTAATCTCCTGCGCATTATTATCCTGTTTTTCATTCTGCTCCTCCGCTATTCCATAGTGCCCTCGCCCCAGCTCCATATCTCGCCAGGCTTAATCGTATTGCGTTTTGGATTAACTGCCGAGTTAAATGGATCTTCATCCTCCGCTGGTGCGTCCTCATACAGTTTTTCCGCAACATTCAGCACATATGTTGTGGTGATTACGCTCTTTTGCTTCCCTTTTTCACAGCTCACCTGAACAATCAGTTCCGTATCTGTTTTATCTGCACCCTCTTCTGCTTCCCAATACATCAAAATAGAAATGTTATCCATCAGCTGAGCCGCATCTGATGCAGAGTCTGAAGGAGTCAACTTAAAATACCGATGTGCAAATTTTGCGGTTTGTCCTGGCAGTTCTGCATCATAGGATACCCAGCTGCTCTGCCATATATTATACCTCAGGTAAAACCAAATTGGATATCTTCCTGCCTCATACGCTGCTCTCTGGTCGGCATAGGAATCAAAAGGCGGAATGGTTACCTCACTTCTCAGTTCCTTGCTCAGGCTCTGCGCCAGTTCCTTGCACTGTGCCGTGTTCTGCTGTCTTGAAGCAGTGGCATACAGATTGAAGGATACGAGCATCAGCGCGAGACTGAGCATCATCACAACGGCCATGATAATAATCGCAACCAAGAGTGCTGAACCATCTTTTTTTGTCAGTGTTTTTTTCTTCACTGCCCGCATCCTCCTTTCCATTCTAGTCAGTCATTTCATCTTCTTCTGCAATGACCGGTTCGATTATTTCTGTTTCCCTGTGGGACTCTGTCTCATGCTCTGTCACGATATCCTCGTTCTCATTCGCCCATCCGGTACGATCTTCTGCCGCAGTATCTTCCGCCGGTTCAACCTGAGCCGATTTCTGATCCGCCCCGGTCTCCTCCGTCGGAACCTGCTTCTCGGCTGCAGGCGGAATGATAAGATCCATCCATTCCGTCCACTCACTGAGGTTACCGCCCGCCCCATCAATGGATGCAATGCGGACCCTCAGATTCCTTCCTGCAAACTGTGCGAATTCTTCCGGCAGCAGCAGACGCGTCGTAATATCACTCGTCCCCTCTCCGTACGCGCTCAGGTATCTCTTTACATACAGATTATCTTCACTGTCCGTCACCGCAAGCTGATAGACAAGCCATCTCCTGGTGCGGGATGTGATCTCATATGCCTTATCCGGCAGCGCTGACGCTGCCATTTCAACTGACAGGGAGGGGGCACTGCCATACGACTGCAGCTCTGTCACATCGGTAAACATCACATTTTCTGTCGTTCTGCCGCGATACCAGTTTGAGATCGCCGAAGTTTCCCTGTATTCCAGGTTTTCTTTATAGAGATACGCCTGCACCGAAGTCTGACCCGTGAACAGATAATTCTCCTCCGAATACGCATCATTTCCGGTATTGATCACCTCTGCATCCGGCAGCACCAGCTCAAATCCTGCATCCTTCATCATGATACAGGATGCCGTGTTCACAACCGGCGCCGTGTCCTCGGGACCTTCCTGCGCCAGCCCCGTGTAGGGGAGCGCCACAAACGGATGCTCCTGTGTGATGGTGCCGAGGTATGCCGCCGTTTCGTCTGCGCTGCATACCGGATTATCAGTGTCTTCGTATTCACCCGCGTCAAATTCCGGTTCGGTAGACTGATAGAATACATGGTATTCACCTTCCCCGCATTTCTCGAGCCAGAGCCAATTTGTGTCATAGATACTGTACAGCTTATCCGGGTCCAGTTTGTCTTCGCCTTTTGCAGACTGTATCATCTGAATGCGGTAACCGTCAGCATAATCCTGGCTGTCAAATATCAGGCTGGTCTGTGTGACCGGAAGATCATCGATCTCCCCTTCTGACTGATTCGGATCTCTCTTCCACTCTCCGTCCAGGTAAAACAATGTTGTCCGGCTCTCCGTCAGTTCCGGCAGGGTGACCTGTACTCTCGGTATCCGCAGCCACTGATAATTCACCGTAGCCTCCGTCACGTCGTCTTCATCCGACCACAGGGAACTGACATTGCTGTCAGAGATGCTCCTCATTGCAATCTTCAGCCATTTTCCGGCATACTCAGCCGATATATTTTTCATCACGTAATTAGAGCTGTTAAAGTTTCCATCCATTGACGTCACCGAAGCCTTGGACACCAGGGTCGCAAGCGCGCCGCTGTTCCAGTAGCCTTCCTGACCGGCTTCTCCATCGCCCGCTCTCACCGTCTGTGTATCCTGTTCATCGCCTTTTTCTCCGTAAACTGCCGCGGCAAATTCATATTTCCCCTGCAGTACCTGGCCCACATTGGTCGCATTCAGAATCAGGCTGATTCCGCTGCTGGTCAGCTCATCCCGTGTGATGAAAGAATTTTCTCCCTCCGGAAGATTTGGATCATTCTGCGTATAATAGACCGGACTGCTCGTGAGTTCCGTGACATCCGGCACATCCAGACGGCTTGGCAGCGTCATTTCCCTGACTACGCCTTTGACGCCGCTGCGGTATGTCCGGGCATCTTCCGCTGCAATCGCTTTCACCGAGATATCGATGACCTCGCCGCGCTCATAATCATTCAGGTCAATTGTCTGTGTCACACTGTTCCCGGCATCCGGCGGGGCGGCAAATATCCATACGCCTGTCAGCTCTTTTGTGATCTCATAATGAGAGTGATCCGCGTCCTCCATCCAGCTGAGAACCATGGTTTTCGTGACATGTCCCGTTCCGTCTGCCTCTTTCCATGTATAGCGGATGCTGTTGTCCCCCAGTACTTCCTGTTCGGAGGCTCTACCGGCATACAGCGCTTTTGCGTTATCCAACGCCTTTGTAAACGCTTGCTGCTCCTCATACGCGAAGACTGCTGCCGTATCACCTGCGGAGCGCTCAGCCGTAATCTCATAAGCGTCAAGTTCACTGCGCTCTTCCGGCGGCACGCTATCCCACGTCACGTCATAGACGAGCGTATTCTTTTCCACCTTACCGTCTTCATCGCGGTGCAGGGAGACCACCGGTTTCGGAATCTGTGTCAGGCGCGTCTTCAGCTTATACTCTGCTGTGTTGATTGACGGAAATACCGTCGTCATTCCCTTTGCGTTCTCTTCACCGTGCCGGCTGATGCTGACTGCCACATTCTGATAATTCCAGGAAGTCGTGTCATATGTGAGGCTGTTTTCCTCGTCCTTCTTCGTCGTATATGATCCCGCATCAATCTGAACGGACGTACCGTCCGGCGTAAATCCGGTGATGACGTAGTCATACACGGCGCCCTCCTTATAATGAATCCGGTTGTCCTCTCCCGCATATCCCTCGTGATTCAGATCCCAGGTGATCACCATGGTGTCTTCATTCGGGTCGCCGTCCGTGCCGTCTCTGCCGGCATCATTCACGCGGATCACCGGCTTCTCTGCCAGCGTCCGCTCTTCTGTCAGCCGATAGTAGAAGACCTGAGTTGCCTTGCTCTGACTGCCCGTTACGGAATAATCGTTACCCGTATAGGCATTGTACTCCAGCAGCGCATTATAATATATCGTATATGTCCCGTCCGACGCCAGTTCGATCGCATATCCTCCGGCAAGCGTCTTTCCTCCCGCCCCATTTTGGCTGATCAGCTTCGTGTCTGTCACATCCGTTGTAACTCCGTGACCCTCCGTCACATACAGCTCCGTGAGTTCTGTCTTCTCAACTCCAAGCGCGTCCGCCTCTTTGATTTCCGACAAGTCCACCGCGTGTCCTGTATAGACGACGTTATTTGACATCAGCGCAGGATAGCTGCGCACCATCAGATTCTGATAGCAGGATTCCTCCAGGATTTCTCTCGGAAGCGAACTCAGTGAAGTCGCCACTGCTTTGTCCGTAGTGTCTGAAGTTCTCAGCTGTGATGTCGATAATACCACCGGAACCCCCAGCTCCACATCATCCGCCACCATCTCTGAGCGCATGTAGACAATGAAGCTTGTATAGCCAATCTTCAGCTGATAACTCAGGGTATCCGGGGTGATGCCCCTGAAACCTATCGAATCGGTATCCGGTTTCATCGCCAGGGATGCTATATTGGTATCGTCAGCCGTATACGTTGTTGAAACAGGCGCCTGTGATTCTCTCATGACCTTCGCCGAACCGGTAAAGGTCAGATCAGCCGACGTCGCCTGTGCCGTGAACATCGTATTTGTATCGTTTCCGCTGAAATAAGATTCTGATTTTGCAGCCTGTGCAGTAAATTCAACCACACTGCCGCCGCAGTTGACATTGATCTCGATGTTTCCAAGAACCTCTTCCGTCTTTCCCTGTTTTTTCAGAAATTCCAGATATTCATCCCTGTTGTCCAGGAAGATCTGATACGTCAGCGTCTCCCCATTCCGGACAAGTTCCAGATGATACTGCGGTGACGGCAGGATCGGTGAAATCTTCACGGTCTTTTCGCCGGGGACTGAAGACCAGACGTCAATGATATCTCCATTTTCATCAAGAGTTTTTGCTCCCGCCCATACGCTGAATCTGATCTCCTCCACAGCTGTTCCATTGATATCCGAAACTGGAAGCAATGTTTCACAGTCATATACGGTGTCCGTCCTCGTCTCCAGTACCCGGCCCCGGGCATCGCGATACTCGGCCTCATACCGGTAAAACGAAGCGTTCTTCACCTCCGTCCATACCGCCTTATAAGCGGCATTGCCGCTGTCCTCAATGCTCGTGACCGCTGGAGTACCAAGGGTCAGCTGGCCGCTTACTGCCTCGGCATTAAAGTAATCGTTATCCGCCTCAAACACCTGATACCGGATATTATCTGCTCCGCTTCCCATCGCTGCCAGTGAGGTATCACTGGTTACTTTGTTGCTGTTTCTGAATTCCCTGAGCGGATTCAAAGAAAACCCCGGAATCCCAACGGTAATCTGATCTGCGCCTTCGCCGGCAGTCAGCTGATAACCGCCTGAACCTAACCGTGTCACATTTAGTCCGGTCCCGCTTTCATACTCACTCTCATTACTTGTATAAATGGCATAAGTTTCAAATGGAAGCCCTGACAGCGTCCAATAGCTGTCACTGTTTCCACGATTTGCTTTCAGTTCCCCGCTGTCTTTATAAGGTCCGTACGTCAGGCCGTCATCCGATTTGACTGCATAGCCGTTTTCTCCTGAATAGTCAAAGCCAAATACTGTACCATTAAAGTTCGCCGTGATCAGACAGATGTTTGCTGCTTTCCCCTGATTGTTGTAAGCTTTCGTCACCTCAATTTTAACTCTTCTGACCATATTCGCTGCCCCGGATACCACTTCTTTTCCGACACCGGAGTCCGTGGGCTCTCTAAGAGGTTCTTCCTCCGTAAAGGTATTCCAGGTCTCGCCGCTGGTCAGTTCGCTGGTGTAGACCTTATATTCCATCATGCGCTCGTCTTTATCGCGGTTCCAGTACAGATCGATACTGCGCAGGTCAATTGCCGTGCTGAATGTAAATTCATACGTAAATGTGTCAGTATTATTTGAATTCCTGTAATATGCACGCCCGCTGCTTCCATTTTGTTCCGGTTTTTGATAAAGAATTCTTACCGCGCCCGCCGGTGTGTCGATTCCCGGCGTATCCAGCTTCGTGACATAAAAGGCATTCGGCGCTTCTTTGGTCACCTTGCCGTCAGCATCGTAAAACGTTTGATTCAAGTACGTTCCTGACTCTGTCAGGTAATAATTAGCATTCAGTTTCCCATTCAGGGAAACGGGATATTTTGTTTCTCCAATACCGAAGCACTGTGTCACTCTTAAATTTGAAAAATTCGAATAATTTGAGGCAATAATCCCTCCGATGTTGGTTCCGTTTATTGCATAGCCGTAATTATTGCACGCGGTAATGTAAGAACCTCTTTGGATTCCTTCGAGCTCACCTACAATCCCGCCGTTGGAATCCCCCGGCTGAATCAGGCCTGTATTGACACAGTTCCGAAGCTGCACAAGAGCTGCAGAATTCACCCGTCCTGCAATTCCGCCCGCATATGAAGTCCCCCGGATGGTTCCATGATTCTCACACCGCACGATCTGCGCTGCGGTCGTCCTCACCTGATAAAGCATGCCGACCATGCCTGCAGCTCCCTCGTTACTGGTGCTGTATATTTCCCCGTAGTTGATACAGTCAGAGATCGTCCCGCCATAATATTTCCACACGCCGATCATACCACCCACACGGTTCAATGCACGGATTTTACCGTAATTGACACAGTCTTTGATTCTCCATGTCGTGCTGTCCGCACACTCCATACGGCCAACCATTCCGCCGACCGCATTTGATTTTGCGGCGGATTTCTCCACCGTCGCACGGTTGATGCACGCCAGCATGTCCTCCCTGGAGGCGCTGTATCCGACGATACCGCCGCACCCGTTGTCCTGAGCGCTCTGAGGTGCATAGACTGCCCACGCGCTTCCGGTCGCCGCTCTCTGCACACTTCCCGTCTTCCGGTTGTATCCGACGATGCCGCCGACATGCCCCCGGTAATTTTCCACGATCACCCTCATCTCATCGACAGGCGCCTCGCCGTATGCACGGTCAGAACCTTCATGACAGATGTCTGATATACTGCCGCTGTTGAAGCCCGCCACACCACCCGTGTGACCATATGCCGTGGTACTGTTTCCGGTGCCCACATAGACGCTGCCTTTGGCATTTTTAACGGCAGTCTCCTTTGCCTCACCGCCAAAGCTGACATCATACCGCTTATCTGTTCCAAATGTTACATAAGAAATCTGTGCGCCCAAGCCATTCACGCCGGCTGCACCGCCGATATTTGCAACATTATTCGGATCGCCCATTCCGGTGATCTTTGCTGCATTGACTTTACAGTTTTCGATGGTTCCTTCGCTTTCTTTTCCGGAATCGCCGTTCACACCGGCGATCCCGCCGTACCCGTAGATCACGGAACCGTTCGTCTCGAAGTCCGTGTTCGGATTGTATTCCGGTGCATTCTGCGGATTATTTGCTGTCCCCTGTACGTCTCCGTTAAACTCACAATACCTGATCGTCCCCGTATTACTGCCCGCGATACCTCCCAGATTTCCATAGTACGCCATGTCCGTCTGCACGAATCCGAGCTGTGCATAGACCGTGCTGTACGCTTTCTTAGTCCCTTCGATCGTTCCGCTGTTGCTGCCCGCGATCCCGCCGGCTAAGATGTCGGATGCGTTGGATTTCAACACGAGCGCCGTCTTACCGGTTCCCACATTGCAGCCGCTGACTGATCCGGTGTTTTTTCCCGCAATTCCGCCGAGCGAACTGCCCCTGCTGGATGCAAGATTGGTAATCGTCAGATTTGTAACCGTACACGCTGAAATATCTCCGGTATTGCTGCCGCAGATTCCTCCGGCATACTGTCTGCCGATAAATGTCAGCCGGTCCGGTCCGTTGAACAGTTCCCTGATCCAGCGGGAGATGGTATCCCACCAGCCATCCAGACTGCTTTTCGGTGTGACATCACACGACTGAATCGTACCGCTGTTCACACCCGTCACGCCGCCGCAGATTCCATTTGGTGCCGAAACGCTCCCGTTATTGGCGCAGTTTAACACACTGCCGAGGTTATTTCCGATCATCCCCCCGGCATTCCCGCTTTTCGTCGCTGATACAGTTCCCTGGTTGATACAGCCTTCAATCTTCCCTTCACTGTTATCCGCCTTCCCGACGATCCCTCCGGCGTCTCCGCCTGATGCCGTCACCGAAGCCTCATTATAAAAACCCGAGAGACTGTCCGCCTGCTGATATCCGACGACGCCGCCGACACGCTGATTACCGGAAATACTTCCTGCAATTCCTGCCGATTCGGCACTGCCTGAGACACTCAGGATGCCCTTATTATAACCGGTGATTCCTCCGACGTTATCACCCGCAGAACTGACAGATATTTCAACCGCCTGCCCCAGCGTGACCGCACCGTTTTCATCGTTATAGCCGGTGATTCCTCCGACATTCCCATCCGCACCGTATGCCGTAACAGCTGCAGCGTTCACAGACGGATGAACGATGGAACCGAAGTTCTCCGCCGTAAATCCGCCGACATAATTCCGTCCGGTCACCGTCCGGTTCTCGAAGGAACAGTCTGTAATTTCACCGCCTGCTTTGTTGACCCCTGCGATACCGCCGACGTAATCTGCGGTTCCGCTTCCGATACTCGATACAGAGCAGTTGACGATTGTACCCTCGCTGACCTCACAGAGCCCGCCGACATACGTCCCCACGGACGACACATCACCGACATCCCGGTTACTGCAGTTATCGATCGTTACGTGCTCGCCGGCGCGCCCGATGATGCCTCCGGCATAGGAATACGTAAACCCATCCCCTGTATATGTCGTCCTGCCGGGCTGTTCATCTTCATTTTCCATGGCAGCTTCTGCCGTAACCGGTGTCAGGTTCGTGACATCTTTGATGTAAAGACCGGTATCATCATCGTTGTATCCGACGACACCGCCCACATGGATCTGTGCCGTGATGCCCCCAAATTTGCTCTGCGCGGCATTTTCCGCATCCAGTCCCTGAATGTATAAAGTGCTTTCGCTTTGCCCCGCCCCTGCTGTACGCTCAGCCAAAACCTTCGCGGCGTCCTGCACTGACTCTGTCTCCTCCAGTGCCTTTGCCAGGGATTCAACCAGTTCCCCTGTGCTTTCTCTGTCCGTATCCCCCGGCATCAGCAGATTGTATCCGATGAATCCGCCGGCAAATGCGTCCGCTTTCAAAACTCCAAGGAAGTTATCGGTGCGGAACGCCGCCTCGATATCATGACCCTTATCCGCTACGATATTTCCGCCGATCGTGCCGCCGATGCAGTACGCGCCCGTCACCTGGTTCGGATTGGAGTTCAGAAAACGGCCTTCATTTTCTTCATCCATCAGCAGAGAGATCGATGCGTTGAGTCCGGCATAGCCTCCGACAAAACTACCGCTTCCGCCTATATAGCCGCCGGCGACTTCATAGTCCTCGACTACCGCGTCCACATCGTTATATCCGACGATTCCTCCCACATAATTATTTCCGGAAATATAGCAGACCGTCTGGATTCTGCCGTTGCTTCCCGACGGATTTGACCCGTCCGCATCCCGTTTCGTATTTCCGATGATTCCGTTATTATAGCCCGCGATGCCCCCGGCGTAATCTCCATTCAGGGATTCCGCCTTCGTCAGATTCTCTGCGGTCGCTGTGCTGTCCACATCGCTGTTGCAGTTATAGATCCACCCGGCGTTATAGCCCGCAATTCCGCCGGCATAGCTGCCTCTTGCCACAACAACGCCTCTGTTGATCCAGTTCTCAATCTTATTGCTCAGCTTACGAATGGGATCAGGGACCACGATTCCGTCTTCATCCATCTTCCCCTGTATCGCCGCATTGCATCCGGTGACACCGCCGACGTACGTATCGCCGATCACATGGATTTCATTGATCCCGCTGGTACCGGAATCCGTACTGCCGTCGATTCCGCTCGCCGAGCCCTCACTATAGCCCACGATTCCGCCCACGTAGCGAAGCCCGAAGACATATCCTTCCCTGCCGTCCTCTTTTTCCGTACTGCAGTACTGTACCGAGGCATTGTCATTGTACCCGATGATTCCGCCTACGTAGACTCCCGTCAGCTTTTCGTTCAGTTTTTCCCTGTCTCCAAGAATGTCATCTATAGAATCATTTATATACTGAGGCGAACTGATACACTTTTTAATCTGCAGTGCTTCAACCGTATCCGTGCTATTTTTGCAGTATCCGACGATTCCGCCGATATAAGACGGTTCCCGGGTGGTCCCGCTTTTCTTTGCCCCCTCAACCGGTCCGTAATTGCGGCACTCCTCCACAAGTACCGTTTTTTCGGCGTTCTCCGACTTGAGCATGCCGACGATCCCGCCGACGTACACATGACCTTTCACCTGTGCGCGGTTCACCAGACCTTTGTAATGAATCTGCTCTTCCCCGTCATAGGACTGTCCGCCTGTGATTCCTCCGACCTGGCTTTCACCCGTGATGGTACTCGGATTTTTTTTCGCATCGGAATCCGCCGTGGTAAGGTTCTCCAGCGTACCCGCATTCATACCGCAGAACGCCCCGGCATTCTCACCGCCGTTCACCGTAATCCGATCGAGCGCAAAGTTTCTCAGGGTGCCGTAATTCGTCACAAATAAGCCTGCAGGACCTTCTGCCGACTCTTCTGTTCCATATAAAAACGCTTTCTGGTTTGCTTTCTCAGTAATATACAGTCCGCTGACCGTATACGTCCTGCGTTCATTCCCTTCAAAGACCGCGTTGGAGCGCAGCTGACGGATAGACGGGAATTCTGTCTTTACCTCCGTCACCTCATTGGAATCGTCTTTTGCTGCATCGGTTGCAAAAAGGCATCCATTTTCTATCAGCGCCCTCCAGTCCATGTTCTGAGTCAGCTGGTACGTCACGTGATCTGCCGTCTTCAGCCCTTCATATCCTGTTTTTTCCCTCTGCTCCTCCGTGTAATCCTCCAGATAACGGATGTTTGACAGATGGCGGGCGTTTGAAACCGTATAAACCGCGGACGTCTCGCCTCCCGATTCCGAATATCTGGCAGAACCAAAATATGTATGTTCGCTGTTGCTCTGCTTCTTCGCCGTTGTCTTATAGTAAGTGCCTCTTCCCTGAACCGTACAGTAAATGTCATCCGTGTTTAAACCGAATCTGTGAAAACTGTAAGTACCGGAAAGTTTGGGTCTGAGTATGCCAACCCCGGCGCTCTCTTCCGTTTTCACAAGTTCCGGATAATCTTCATAGTACTGCGCGCTGGTAGCGGTCAGGTCCACTGCATCGAGAACCACGCGTACCGTCCGGTCAGTCTCCACCCATGCCAGCACGGGGAATTCCCCCAGCTTCTGGGATGTGGGATTCTTCCCGTCCGCATCATAGTTCAGACGCGTCACACTGCAGGGTATTTTATCGCGGAATAATGTATTTTTCAGTTTACTTCCGTCCAGTGTGATGACCAGCAGTTCCCGCTTTGAGCTCCTGTCATAGATCTTAATCTCATACGTCAGCTCCTGAGTCGCTGTCTGCACCTTCGTCAGCCGGAAGGACAGATTCAGTGTCTCCTCGTTGTTCAATTTGACCTCATTGATGGACGGCTTCTGCGCTTTCGGACTCGTGGCCTTTGACAGGGTGTCCACCCCGTAATACCCCACCATGCGGGCTTTTCTGTATTTACTCTCCCTGTTGGAGATTGAAACAGTTCCATCTCCTTCCTTTGTTTCATCGTGAGTAAAATCCTCTGCTTTGTCACTGTAGAGAACGGCAAATACCTGACCGTCTTCCGGTGTGAACTCCACGCAGACAGTGGCATTCAAAATCGCCGGATCGTAGAGATACGGAAGCAGCATATCATACAGCGCCTTGATCTCAGGCTCCAACTGTCCATCTGCCTCTTCATCCAACTCACCGTTCTGATAACTCAGGTACTTCTGGTAATCCCTTGTTGTCCCGATCAGATAACAGATCTGTCCCTGATAACGTGCTGCCTCCGGACGTGTGCTGTCTTTATCACTTTCCGGCCAGATACCAGAGAGCGTATACGGATTACCATCCGGTGCGGTCAGCTGTGTGACATCCAGCGGATTCAGGTAATTCCCCTTGTTATCAGACATTGCCTTCTGCAGCCCGGTCAGCTGACCGCTCTCACTGTACTCCGTCAGCTGATTCTGCGCAGCCGAAAACAGGGTCTGGGCGTACTCATTCTGCTGCTTGAAATTCGTCCACTCGATCCACTTCACCACTCCGACAGCCATAAATCCTGTAAAGATCAGCAGGATCACAACCACGACGATCGCCTCGACCATCGTAAAGCCGCCATTATGTTTTTTGTTTTCCCTGTTCCCGTAACCGCTCATTTTCATACATTTCTCACTTTACTTAAAAATATTGTTCCAGGTCCCGCCTGTCATTCGTATACTGGAATGCCGTCTCCTTCGAAATCCTGCCCTCAGACACCATGCGGACCAGATCCATATTCAGCGTATGCATGCCTGCCGCAGCATTAGACTGCATGACACTTGCCAGCTGATGGCTCTTATTTTCCCGGATCATATTCCCGACCGCATCCGTGCCCAGCAGAATTTCCGTCGCCGCGAACCTTCCGCCGCCGTTTACAGACGGCATCAGGCACTGCGTGATCACGCCCTTCAGCACGCCTGCCAGCTGCGTGCGCACCTGATTCTGACTGCCGGACGGACAGGCATCGATCACGCGGTCGATCGTCTGCGCTGCACCGGTGGTGTGGAGCGTGGACAGTACGAGGTGCCCCGTCTCAGCCGCTGTCAGAGCGGCCATGATCGTCTCATAATCGCGCATCTCGCCTACCATGATGATGTCCGGATCCTCCCGCAGCGCGCTCCGCAGCGCCGATGCGAAATCCCCGACATCCCTTCCGGTCTCCCTCTGATGGATCAGAGCCATCTTTCCGTCATAGTGATATTCCACCGGATCCTCGATCGTCAGGATATGCACCGCACGTGTCTGATTCACGTGTTCGATCATGGACGCAAGCGTCGTCGACTTTCCGCTCCCAGTGGGTCCTGTCACAAGGATCAGCCCTCTCGGTTCCTCCGCCAGTTCATATAGTTTTTTTGATAAATGCAGCTGTTCCAGTGTCGGTATGCTGCTGTTCAGCAGACGGATCGTCGCGGCGAGTTTCCCCTGCTGCCGGAACACGTTGACCCTCTGACGGTTTCCGTCCGATGTCTGCAGTGAAAAGTCCAGGTCACGTCCCTCCTCCAGCACCTTTAACTGCCGTTCATTCAGCAGTCCGCGGATCATCACCTCCGCCGATTCCTCATCGGGCTGTGCGAGCGCCGGGATGAGAACGCCGTGAACCCGAAATACCAGCGGCAGACCCGCCGATATATGGACATCGGATGCCTCCTCCTGTCTTGCCATTAGAATAATCTGATCCATATCATACATAACACTGCCAGCCTCCTGTTTTTATAAATTTTCCTGTCTGTCAGGCATAATACGCCACCTTGCGCAATTCCTCGATCGTTGTGATTCCCTGTTTTACCAGGCCGACGGCACACTCTTTCAGCGTCTTCATGCCCTGACTGCTTACCGCATAGTTTTGAATCGCTTCCACGGATGCGCCGTCCATGATCATCTTCCGTACTTCCCGGTCAATCAGCAGTATCTCGTGAATCGCCGTCCGCCCCCGATACCCTGTGTAATTGCACAGCGGACATCCGTTCGCCCTCCTGATCCTCTCCGTACTTCCGCCCAGCATCATCACCTCTTCTTCCGTGGGCGGCACTTCCTCGCAGCAGTCCGGACAGACCTTGCGCATCAGCCTCTGCGCGACGATCCCGGTCAGCGAACTTGACACCATGTAAGGCATCAGTCCCATGTCTTCCAGACGGACAATGGAGGATGCCGCATTATTCGTGTGTAACGTTGAAAATACAAGATGCCCCGTGATCGCCGCACGCACGGAAATCGACGCCGTCTCCACATCACGCGTCTCACCTACCATGATGATATCCGGGTCCTGCCGCAATAGCGCGCGAAGCCCCGCCTCAAATGTCAGTCCCGCCTGATTGTTCACCTGCATCTGATTCACCTTGGGCAGGTTTTTCTCCACCGGATCCTCGATCGTCGAGATGTTCACCGCCCTCTTCGACAGTTCCTCCAGGATCATATAGAGCGTCGTTGTCTTTCCGGATCCGGTCGGGCCGGTAAAATAGATAATGCCGTTCGGAGACTGCAGCATCCTCTTCAGTTTTAAGTAATCCGGCTCTTCCATGCCAAACGTAGACGGATAATCGATATGCGCATTGCTGCTCAGAAGGCGCAGCACCGCCTTTTCCCCGAATACCGTGGGGATCACCGACACACGGATGTTGATAAACTCTCCCTCCACGCGCAGGCGGAAATGGCCGTCCTGCGGAATCCTTCGCTCCGCAATATCCATCTCTCCCAGAATCTTGATGCGCGCGATCAGCGATGCATGGAGACTCTTCTGAAGCGTCACGTATTCCACAATGACGCCGTCGATACGCATGCGCACGAGCGTCTTGTGCTCAAACGGCTCAATATGAATATCGGACGCATTGGTACTGTGGGCACGGTTGATCAGACGGCTCAGCAGGTTGATGACGGGCGTGTCGCTGTCACCCTCCTCCTCGATCTCGATCTCCTCCATATCCTGGTCTTCAAAGCTCTTGTTGGCAACCTGTGCCGCCTGCCTCGCTTCGACTTCCGTATAGTAGTACTGAATCGCCTTTAACAGACTGTCTCTCATACTGAGACAGATGTCAAGCTGCATGCCGGTCAGCTGATGGATATCTTCAATTCCGTAAAAATTCATGGGATCGTTCAGCACGACCGTCAGCGTGCCTTCTTTTTTCCGGACTGCCAGCATCTCATACTTTTCCGCCAGCGGACGCGGAATCATCTCTACCGCCTCCACTTCCACGTCAATATTCGAGATTTCGACGCGGCGCATGGCAAGACGCGCGGCAAGCGCCTCCAGCACATGTTCCTCCTTGACGTATCCCAGTTCAATCAGGGCGCCGCCAAGGCGGAGATCTCTGTGCTCCTTCTGGTATGCGAGCGCCTCGTCGATCTGCTCATCCGTCACATAACCATATTCTTTTAAAACATCGCCTATCCTCAGGTTTCTGATATTATTTTCCATAACTGCCTCTTACTGATTTGCAGGGTTCTGGTCTTCCTCTGTATTCTCAGTATTTTCCTGTCCTTCTTCGTCTGTATCCTGCTCCAAAAGCTCCTGCATATACTGCGAGGTATCCTCATACATATACAGCTCCATGGAGACCGCAAGGGTATAACCGCCGGTTTCCCCCCTCGTATTTTTCTGCCACTGAAAATTCGATATGCGCAGGCGCGGTTCCTGGATGGCGCACGCATCCAGCATCGCCTGCAGATTCACACGTTCCCCCGTCATGACCATCGTGACAGAAGCCGTGCAGGCTCCGCTGTATACCAGCAGCCCGGACGAACTCTCGTCTTCGGCGCCCGCGGCCTGCTGATTCAGCATCGCCGTATAATCCATCAGTTCTGTATACTGTCCCTTCAGCGGAAGAGAGATATTCAGGTCCTGTACCTGGAGTCCTCTGGCAAGCGCCAGATCTGTGAGCATCTTATCGATCTCCATGCTGGGCATGACTTCATAGAATTCCTGCTGAACCTGTGAAAGATTTTCTTTTAACTGTTTCTCTTTCTCCCGCATGGATGGCAGCATCGCCACCTTCATTTCTTTTTCCTGCCGCTCCAGCCTGGCATCTGCAAGTTCACTGCTGAGATCCTGGCTTTTCTGGATCAGGGGGAGCAGCACGCCCGCCCCGATACCGATGACCACTATGAACACAGCAAGAAAGATGAGCAGCTTTTTGTCCCGTTCTGTCAGCTTCTGCATCGCGTTATCCCTCCTGTCTGTCCGCCATGGTACAGTTTACCTTTACCTGCCACTGTCCCTGGGCATCCTGCGCATATCCCGTATAGTCCACGGCCGCAAAGATATCCTGTTCACTGAGCAGCCGGATAAACTGATTGATCTGTTCCACATTTCCCGCCGATGTATCGAAACTTATGACGCCGCTCTTCGAGTCATAACTGCTGATCTCCGCGGATACCAGCCCGCTGGCACAGCCGGCAATCGTCTCCTCCACAGCGCTGTTCACCATCGGATACGCCAGAACACTCTGCCGAAGTCCGGTAAGGCTCTGACTCAGTCCCGCAATCGCAGAGATTTCCTGGTTCAGCGCCTCATATTCACTGCATGCCGCAAGCACATCCGGGCTGTTGTTGTACTCCTGCTCTTTCTGCAGCTCCATTGAAAGCAGCAGCGTATAGGCGCCGAACGCAGCCGTGATCACACAGAGAATCGCGCCTGCTGTCACAGCCGGTATCAGTCGCCGGTTCCGTCTGCGTCTTTCTTCCGTTCTCCTGGCATTCACTTTCATCTGGCTCATGATATTGGTCCTGGCGTCGGTTTCAATGAGACCGCCCATAGCCAGGGAAAAGTTGGAAAATGTCCGGTCCCTGCCCATCCCGGAAGTGATCGTCACATCTGTCCCCCCGCTCAGCTCTTCCACCTCAAGCGTCGGATCAATCTGACTGATATTCTGAAGATAAAATTCCTGTTCTTCTCTCGAAATCCCGGCAATATAAACCGTCGTGATCTTCTGCGGAATTTTCTGCGCCTTCGCAAACTGCAGGATATTCCCCGCTGCCCGGGCCGCCTCCGCACAGAACGCCTGCGTCCCCGGGTCCGCGAAGAGTCGGTTATGGCTGGAATACTCATACCGCCCTTCGATCAGCAGCACATTGACCAGCGTCATATCATCCACAAACTGTACAATGGCGTTTGCATCATTCACCTGTGACAGGATTCCCAGCAGCCGAATCATTGCCCCCGAGGCGCACTCGACACTGTCAACCGTGATGCCCAGCTTTCCGAACAGCTCCTGATATCCACTGATAAACTCCCTGCTCACCACTGTCGCAAAGACCGTATGTGCCTTTGCCTTGTGTTCCCGCTGGCGCGGTAGCGGAAAATATCCGTAAACCGGATTGGAGATCCTGCCCACATCCGTAAATTCACGGCTTAAAAACTGCATGGTCTGTGCGGGTTTCTGCAGCGGAACATCCAGAACACGGCTCGTAAACTGTGTGCTGTCAATGACCAGATGTATGCCTTTTCTGGCAAGCCCGTTGCTCTCCCACAGATCTTTTATGATCCCCAGAAAGCCTTCCTCGTCCATGACACTGCCGTTCAGAATGCATCCCTGCGTATCCACACTGTAATATAGTCCGGACGCACGTACTTTCCCGCCTGTCTTCTCTCCGGCCACCACACGGATATACCTGTTTGATAAATATACAACTAACATGTCAGTTTCCTCCCTGTCACATACCCGCAACCGCATCGTAGGAACCGTACAGCGCGCTGAACACCGCCACCATCACGAAGGCGACAATGATCCCTAGGACAATCAGCATCACCGGCTCCACATAGGAGACCATCTTGGTAACTGCCATATCTGCATCGTATTCCATGGATTCTGCCGTGGACATCAGCATCGTATCCAGCTTACCGGTCTCCTCTCCGACCCGTATGGAGTCCGCCAGCTTGCGCACGAATCCATCCACCATATCAAGTCCGTCGCTTAGATTGTTTCCCGCCCGCACCAGCGGAATCACGTCATCGAACTGGGCGTCTATGTAATCATTTCCTATCGTCTTCCTGGCGATCTGCAGCGACGGCACGATCGGTATTCCCGCCGTATACAAAAAGCTCAATGTCCGAGCAAACCGTGAGGTGCAGATGACCTTCTGCAGCTTTCCGATCAGCGGCATGTGAATCAGCATCCTGTGCCATCGCCTGCGCATCCTGTCGATCCGCAACAGCGCTTTAAATCCGATCCACAGTCCCAGCAGCAGCGCGATCACCAGCAGCCAGAATTTCTGCATGAAATCACTGATCGCCATCAGGATCATCGTCGGCACGGGAAGCTGTTCCATCTGGTCAAACAGCTCCTGGAACTGCGGAAGCACAAACTTCGTCAGGATGAGGATCACCCCGATGATCAGGACCACCAGAATCCTCGGGTATACGAGAGAACTGGATATCTTGGTGTTCAGCCGATGATCCTTCTCATAGTTGACCGCCATCTGCATCGCAACCTGATCCAGGTTGCCGCTGCTCTCCGCGGAGCGGAACATATAGACCATCAGCGGAGGAAACGCCCCGTTCTGAGATTCCATCGCATCAGACAATGCGATTCCCTGACGCAGCTGACGCAGCATGTCTTCATAGATCGTCTTTTCCTTCGGCTTGACAGCCTCACCGTTAGCGATAATATTCAGTGCCCGGACCAGCGTCACACCGGACGCCGTCAGTGTCCCAAGCTGTCTGGAGAAGTCAGCCAGCACCTTCGGTTTGAACGGCTGCATCCTCTTGCCGGACTCCACGAGTTTTGCAGAAAGCAAAAAGGCATCGTCCTCCCGCAGGCGCAGCTGAAGATCTGCTTCATCCGCCGCATTCATGATGCCCTTTATCTTCTTTCCGTCTATCGTCTGTGCCTGATAGCGATATTGTGCCATGAGGTACTACCTCCCATATTTTTTATAAAATGTTCTTCGTATCAGTATACCAGCATGCCCAGATACCAGTCAATAAGCGGCTGTCCGTACAGCAGTCCCAGGACCATCCCCAGACATAGAAACGGACCGAACGCAAAGTGATCCTTCCGCTCCTTCTTTTTGGCTGCCAGCAGGTAAATGCCGTAGATTCCCCCGAACAGCACGGCGGCAGCCATGGATACCAGCGTCAGCTTCCAGCCCAGAAACAGTCCGGAAGATGCCATCAGCTTGATGTCCCCTCCGCCGAATGCTCCCGGTATCAGAAGCGTCAGGACCAGCATCGGCACGCTCACCGCCGCTGCCCCGATCAGGCGGCTGACTATGGACAGTCCCGGCATCGTGATAACAGATACTGCTGCTGTCAGTACGATGGCGGCAGAACATCCGTCCTCAATCTCCATCGTATCCAGATCAAGAAACGCCACCACCGTCAGCACACAGAAAAATGCAAATACGGTGACTGCCGTTTCGATATTTTCATAATGATAAAAGTTGAGGAGGGCCAATCCCCCGCCCAAAAGTTCTACCCAGGTATCCCTGGAACCGATCGTTTTGCCGCAATATCTGCACTTACCCCTGAGAAACAGATAGCTGAATATCGGGATCAGGTCTCCCGCCCGCAATCGCTGTCCGCATGCCGGACAGACGGAATGGCCTCTGACAAATGACATCCCCCTCGGAACCCTGTAAATAATAACATTTAAAAACGAAAAAATGCAGGCTCCCAGAATAAAGAGCAGCGCCCACAGAAAACCTTCACACAAAATCAGCAGCATACTTCCTCCCGCAGGGATTATTTGCCAGAGCAAAGAAAGAGGAACCCCATCCGGCGGTCCACCAAATGGAATTCCTTCCTTATCATCCCTGATTATCGTATTGATGAATGTTCCAGTAAATGTCCCAGGTGGCAATATCTTCTGATTCTTCATACCTGTACTGTACCAGAAATTTTCCTTTTTGATAATTCATGGTGGCAACACAATTCTTATTTGTATTCCATGATATCAGCTGTATGTCCCCGTCCGCCCCGGAAAAACTCCGTATCTCTTCTTCCGCCGTCCTCGACATTCCGCTCGGACGGGAATTGTCCATAAACGGCGCTCCGAGGCCGTAATACTGGATCGACAGAAGCCGAATATTCTCCACCACGTTCTTGGCTTCCCGCAGCGTCTGACGCTTCTGTATGGACTGGTCCCAAACCCACAGTGCCGGTGCGATCACTGCGGCGCAGATCAGCAATGTGATCAGAGCGATCTTACATGCGCGCCTGAATTTCAGGGTGCGAAAAAGGGATTCATAATGCTCAGTCATTTGGAATTATGAACCCCCTTCCGGTATTTCATATTATTTACGGTCCTGCCGGTGCTTCATCCACGTCTAACCAGCCAGTAGTAGTCCAGTTAACAAAATTTCTTGGATTTCTGTATGCAAATGCTGTAATATCACCATCAGCATTAGTAACATAAGTATATTCTGCTGTACCCACTGCTGTATAGCTACCTGGCTGTGGTGTTGTATTATTACATGGGACACCATTGATAGCAGCCGTTGGAAGAGTAGGAGCTGCTGAGTCTACTAAATACGCATCTGCCACCTCCGCCTGCAACTGAACCAAAATCGTCGCAGCATCTGCCTTACAATTTGCCTCATGCGCCCTGTTTACATACCTCAACACACTCGGTACCATAACTGCTGCCAGAACCAGGATGATCACGATAACAACAATCAGCTCCACCAGGGTAAAGCCCTTTTTGTTCTTGCTTTTTTCTCTCAGTTTTTTAAACATAAAACCTTATCCTCCTATTTTCAGGACCGTTTTCTTCCTGAATCCCACGCATCAGTTCCTGCACCGTACGGTCGATCAGCGTATCGAATCCCTACCGAAAGATCCTGTCTTTCTTAGTATCCAATATACCCTTCTTGCACATTTTTGTCAACATTTTACACAGTAATTGTACGAAAATAATTCAAAGCCCGTCTTAAGACATTATCTCTTTTTTCGTGACATAATTTCGTATTATCGTTCTTATTTCCGGCTCGCGTAAAATGCTCAGAGCATCAGCTCCTCCTGACAGCGGTAATCAGCCGGAAAATCTGCTCGGCGGTCCTGCTCAGATTCCTGGCGGTCTCATCGGGACGCATGGCATCCTCCAGCCGCATCGCTCCAGGCAGAATCGGGAAAAAGGCGTCGATGCCCGCCTGGTTGCACAGGAATGCCTCCTCATTCACGCTGCCTGCCACGGCAATCACGACAGCTCCGTATCTTTTGGCAAGCTTTGCGACCCCTGCAGGGACCTTTCCCATCACTGTCTGTGCATCGAGACATCCCTCGCCCGTGATCACAAAATCGGCGTCCCTCACACACGCCTCCAGTCCGACCGCCTTCATCACCAGATCGATGCCCGGTTCCAGACTTGCATCCAGAAAGGCGAGAAATGCAAAACCGAGGCCCCCGGCCGCTCCCGCCCCCGGACAATGGGCTGCATCTTTTCCAATGGTCCTTTTGGCCAGATCCGCGAACTGCCGGTGCATGCGCTCCATCAGGCGCACCTGTTCTTCAGATCCGCCTTTTTGCGGACCGAACACGCAGGAGGCTCCATGTTCGCCGTACAGCGGATTCGTCACATCACACGCGATGCGAAACCTGCATTCTTTCAGTTCCGGCATCATACGGTCCAGGCGAATGGCGGATATCTGCCCGCAGTCTTCCCCCTTCTTTCCGATGCGGTTTCCCTCCCTGTCCAGAAACTCGGCGCCCAGCGCGCACAGCATACCCGTGCCGCAGTCATTCGTCGCGCTGCCTCCGATACCGATCAGAAAATCCCTGCATCCTCTGTGAATGGCATCCCGGATCAGCTCTCCGACGCCGGAGGTACCCGCTTTCATAATATCCCGCTCGTCTTCCCCAACCAGCGTGATACCCGCCGCAGACGCCATCTCGATCACAGCCTGCCTTTTTTCTCTTATAAAACCGTATCTCGCCTTAACCGTCTTCCCAAGCGGTCCTGTCACAGGGATTTCCACCCACTGACCGCCCATTCCATCCACCAGTGCCTCCGCTGTTCCTTCTCCCCCGTCCGCCATCGGCACAACCTCGACTTTTGCTTCGGCCGCTTTTTGAATTCCCGCTGCAATCGCCCGGCCCGCATCAGCCGAAGACAAGCTTCCTTTCAGGGAATCGATCGCGATCACTACCTTCATTACCCGTCACCCCGCATTTCTTTCTGTTTTCTTTCATTTTACCGGAAATCTGCCGATCATTACTATATTATAAATGCCAATATAAAAGCTGACTTTTTATTCTGTGTACCAAAAAGCCTCCCGGAATCTGTATCCGAAAGGCATGGAGATCTGCACTATAAGATTTTCCGGATTTCCCGGTGAAAACAGGCGGCAATATAAAACATGGCGGAATCCTGCAGGGAACGCGGGTCATAACCGGTGCGGTCACGGATTTTCAGCAGTTTATACTGGAGTGTGTTCTTATGCATGTGCATGCGCTCCGATGTCCTGGCAAGCGAACCCTGGCAATCATAAAATACATCCAGCAGACCGACCGCCTCCGAAATCTCTTCTTTTCGATAATCCTTAAATATCCGTCTCACATATTCTGCTTTTGACAGATCGGAAATCTCATTCAGAAAAATTTCCAGACCAAGATCATGGTAAAAACAGATGTCCCTCTTCCCGTTCCCAAGACATGCCTGAAGTGCTTTGGACGCCTTCTGTTCTGCCGTCCCGATCTGCGTATACGGATAACAGCCATCGTCGATTCCGGCTGCGATGCGGAGCATCCCGTCTTTTGACACACTCTCTTTGATCTGCAGGGCAAACCGTCTCATCTGCTCATCGCTACGCTCCGGTACCGCGCAGACCAGCCTGGAAGATGACTGCAGATAAACGCTGTCGGGTTCCCGTTCTTTTACGCTCTGTCTGATCTGCCGCAGCGTCCTCTCTGCGGTCTCCATACCGTCAATGGTGAAGATTCCGTTCCCCTCCTGACGTACGGCAAACGCCACAACACGCCTCGGCAGTGTGATATCGATCCGCATCGCCCTGCCCCGCTCTACGAATTCCTGGTTGATCAGGGTATCCTCCCGTTTCATCCATTCTTCAACATACCGGTTTCGGATCGTTTCATCCAGCAGCTTCTGCTCTTTTACCAGCATCTCCCGCAGCAGAATTCCCGTGATGCGCTGTATGATCTGTCCGTACTTTACCGCCTCCTGATAAGGACCTGTGATTCCGATCACACCGATGGTCTGCTCCCAAACCGCAAGCGGATAATTCACCCCTTCCCTGCACCCCTCATACTCACCATCCCTGTGTACGATCAGTTCCCCAAGTCCCTGCTTCAGGATCAGTCCCGCGCCCTCATGATACTCACCGATGCGTTCAGGGTCACTGCTCGCAACAATGATTCCTGCATCATCCATCATATTGATCTTGTGGCCGATGACATCATTCAGTTCCTGCACGATCCTCTGTGCATTCTGTCTCGATAAAAGCATAACTCCTCCTCCGAACTACCGGACCGTATTCACCGGCGTTCCCTCAAGAAATGCTCTCAGGTTCCGGCCGGCGGTATCGATCAGCCGCGCCCTCGCCTCCCTCGTGGCCCATGCGATATGCGGTGTGATGATACAGTTCTTTGACTGAAACAGCGGGTTGTCCGCCTCAGGCGGCTCTGTGCTGAGCACGTCCAGAGCCGCCCCCGCAATCCGGCCGCTGTTCAGTGCATCCGCCAGCGCATGTTCGTCAATCAGCGGACCTCTTGCCGTATTGATGAGAAATGCAGAAGTCTTCATAGACTTCAGCGTGTCCGCGTTGAGCATATGTTTGGTCTCCTCAGACAGTGGGCAGTGAAGGCTGACCACATCCGAACATCCGAGCAGTTCTTCCAGCGAGTCCATCCACTGAAACTCAATGTCCGGAACCTGCTTCCTCCGTCTTCCAAACGCTGCCACGCGCATCCCCAGTGCATTCGCCACACGTGCCGTCTGCTGTCCGATCATGCCGAAACCGATGATCCCCATCGTCTTTCCCGCCAGTTCGATCATCGGATAATTCCAATAGCAGAAATCCTTACAGCCGGACCAGCTGCCCGCTTTCACACTGTCACTGTGCTCTTTGACGTGACAGCACAACTGCAGGAGCAGTGCGAAGACCATCTGCGCGACAGATTGTGTGCTGTACGCCGGGATATTGGTCACGGTAATTCCATGTTTCCCGGCCGCATCGATATCCACCACATTATAACCGGTGGCAAGCACCCCGATATAGCTGAGTTTCGGAAGGTTCTCGATGATTTCTGCTGTAAACAGTGCCTTGCTGGTCAGAACAATTCTGGCATCCCGGCAGCGTTCCAGCACGAGGTCTGCCGGTGTCCGCTGATAGACGGTGCATTCTCCCAGCTGCCGGATCACATCCCAGGACAAATCTCCCGGATTGATGGTATACCCATCCAAAATCACGATTTCACTCATACAGTGCTCCCTCCTATTGCTCATACATTTCCCGCAGGGTAAAACCACTCTGCAGCATCTGACCGATAACATCATTGCTCTCCTGTCCTGATACCAGAAGAGTCAGCCTGCCGTTTTGCCTTCCTGCTTTCCCGCCAAGCGCTGACGGCAGCAAAGCATCCGGTTTCTCCTCAAAGACCAGGATATATCTGGATTCCTCAAATTCCCCCGGATTCTCCCGCAGCGAAAGACCTCCGTCCTGAACCTGGTAGATGATATCCGACAGGCTGTGCATCAGAAACGGCTCATGGCAGGACATGATCAGCGTAGTCTTCTGTTCCCTCAGGTGATTCATTTTCTCTATAAAAACCATCTGAGACGGCCGGTCCTGTCCGGACAACGGTTCATCCAGCAGCATAATATCCGGAACTTTCAGAAGCGCCTGGATGACTCCGACTTTTTGGAGCGAGCCCTTCGACAGATGTTTCATCGGCACGTCCTTCATCTGTTCCATAAAAAAATCCTTCAGCAGCTGACCTGCCGCCTGATCTGTGCCGTCCTGATCGATACCGTCAATTCTTCCCATTGCCTTAAGGTACTGCCATACCGTTAAATCGGTCTTTGGAAAATGCTCCGGTATGTAATGAAACAGTGGTTTCTTTGTGACAGTCACACTGCCGGAGGTGGGTTTCACCAGCCCTGCCATCAGTTTCAGCAGCGTGCTTTTTCCGCTGCCGTTATGCCCGCAAAGCGTCAGTGACTGCCCCTCCGGCACAGAGAGGTTCACATTCTGCAGGATGGTTTTCCCCTCATATATTTTAGTGACATTTTTCAATGTGATAATCGTATCGGACATTTAAAACCCCCTCCGTTTCAGCAGCCAGCCATTCAGCAGGAATATCACGCCTCCGTATGCCAGCATGATGATCAGGGAAATCAGAACGTTCGGCATGAAAAAGTGCCCTGCCTGTGAAAAGGCAGCTGCATTCTCGGCAACAGGAGGAAAGATCCACATGACAGCCGCCAGAGCTGGGAGCTGCTGCAGAATCACCGTCTTCCCGATGGTGACTGCCGCAGCCAGCGCCGTGAGGATGACCGCTGTTTTTCTGTCCCTCATAACCCGCGGGCAGAACATCGTTCCGATGGCGCTGCCGTCAAAGGCTGACGCAGTCATGAGCAGAAACCCCCAGACTACATCTCCCGGCCGGATCGCCCTCGTAAACAGACCGGGATTTAACAGGCTCTGCAGTAATGGAAAAACCATGCTGACAGCCGCGGCAAAAGCACTGATCAGGAGCAGAAAGATACCGTAGCTGAGACAGTATCTCCCTGTTCCCCGGATCCGAAGCGTCAGAATCTGCTGCGATTCGCTGCTGTTCAGTTCGTGACAGGACAGTCCCGTCCAGGTCATGACCAGAAACACAAACATGCAGGAGACGGAGAAACTGTCCGCCGCCTCCACCGGAGCTGAGGAATAAATGATATACAGCAGCGCCAGAAGTACCGCCAGCGGCATCACGAATTTATTGGATTTTAAGTAAACATACAGATGATATTTCGTCAGTTGAAAAATTGCTGCCAATGTTTTGCTCCCCTTTGACTTTTGTTATAATATAACATGATGCCAGGGTCAAAAGGTCAAATACCGTTCATGCTTGCATGATAAGGCATTTGACTTTTTGACCCGCCAAACATGAGGAAGAAGCGATTTACACAGTAAATCAGCGGATTCCGAATGTTTACAGGATTGCGGGAGCACGAAGTGCGGAGCAAGCCGTAGGCATCTGTTGGGGTCAAAAGACCTTTTGACCCCAACATCATAACATAAATAGCCGAAAAAGGGAATCACATTGACTTCCCACACAGGATATGCTACACTACACTCGTTTAACGTCAGGTAACGCTTATTCCCATTCTGTCATACCCTTGCAGATGGAGGTAGGCGTTTCATTTTGCCGACAGGGAGAAATGTATGAAACGAACAAATGATTTAGGACGCGATCCTGTTTTCCGTCTTGTACTGCGGCTGGCAATACCCACCATGCTTGCGCAGCTGGTAAGTGTTCTCTACTCGATCGTGGACCGTATGTACATAGGAGCCGGGGTAGGAGACCTGGCGCTTGCGGGGGTCGGGGTATGTGGTCCGATTGTAACTTTATTGTCTTCCTTTGCTTCCCTTGTAGGGCTGGGAGGCTCCCCCATCATGGCCATGCGCATGGGTGAAGGCGACAACCGTGAGGCTAAGCGGATTCTCAACAACAGCTTTCTCATGCTGCTTGTGCTCTCAGCCGTGCTGACCGTCCTGTTCCTGCTTGCAAAGGATCATCTGCTCATGTGGTTTGGTGCAAGTCCTGCTACTTTTGATTACGCCAATACCTACATGACCATCTATACAGCAGGCACCTTCTTCGCTCTTATGTCCGTCGGCATGAACAGTTTTCTGATCGCGCAGGGATTCTCCGGGCTGGGAATGGTGACTGTCATGCTGGGTGCGCTGCTGAACATTGCACTGGATCCGGTCTTTATCTTCGTGTTCGATATGGGGGTGGCGGGCGCCGCTGCTGCCACCGTGATCTCGCAGATGGCGTCCTGCGCTTTTGTACTCTTTTCCCTGCTGCGCAGGAGGATGCCGATACGGCTGGGATGGGGAGACTTTCAGTGGCTGGCAGTGCGCAGGATCGTCTCCTTCGGGCTTTCCCCCTTCCTCATCATCGCCAGTGACAGCGTCCTCCTCATCGTGCTGAACACCGTCCTCCAGCGGTACGGTGGCCCGGAAGAGGGGGATATCCTGGTCACCTGTGCGACTATCGTACAGAGTTATATTCTTCTTATCACGATGCCGCTCGGCGGTATCACGCTGGGCAGTCAGCCCGTGGTCAGTTTCAACTACGGTACAGGGGATGCGGCGCGCATGAAAAAAGCCATCCGCTGTATCGTGGGTCTGTGTGTCGCATTCTGCGTGCTTATGACCGTATTAACGTACACCGCTTCACCGCTCTATGTGACGCTGTTCACAAAAGACCCGGAAGTCATGGCGCGCTCGGTCCGGTATATCAAGATGTTTACCGCTATGATCATTCCCCTTGCAGTCCAGTATCCGCTGGTGGACGAGACCACTGCTCTGGGACATGTGCGGCTTGCACTGTTTTGTTCTGCCTTTCGAAAGACCATATTTCTGGCAGGGCTTTTGCTGCTGCCCCGCCTGATCTCTCCGGAAGCCACCTTTTTCTCCGAGCCCATTGCAGATCTGACGGCAGCGCTGGTGACTTCCGTCCTGTTCTTCCGCTTCTTCCCCCGCATTGTCGCCGCGCGGTCGGAGGCGGTGGCAAAGAAAAATGCCTGATGCTTCAGTGCAGCCGCAGGACAGAAAAAAGGGATGCAGCACGGTTCACAAAACCCGTGCTGCATCCCTTTTCTTTCTAATCTCAATCCTTCTGATCGTTCATTTTGCCGCTATACTTTTTGTGATATGCCTTCATGCTGGTCTCGATCAGCTGAACTGCCTTCATTGCATCAATCCCTCCCCGGACTTCGATCGTATCCGCATCCGGCCCGCGGTAAATGCCGAAGAAATATTTGAGTTCTTCATATACCGTCTTCAAGAGATTTTCTGCCTCCACAACTCCCATGGCATTCGCAGAATCCATAATGGGAATCGCAAGGATCCGTTCTGTCCGTACTCCCTGTATCGATGTCTGCAAAACGCCAACCGGGCAGCATTCTACGAGCGTATTTCCATCCAGAATCTCCTGGCACAGGATCATGACCTCCAGCGGTTTTTGATCTGTCCCCATCGTCCGCGGGATTATACCGCAGTTCACCGGGTAACACGCAGCCGTATACAGAATCTTCACAAGCTGCAGCAGTCCCGTCTGGATATCAAACTCATATTTCTTATTACTCCCCTTTGGTATCGTGACATAGACAGAGAATTTCTCAGGCCTGATTCTTTCCGGTTTCATATCATGCCAAACATTCATTCTCAGTGCCTCCTTCAACATGCACTTTACCATTTTTATGTAACACTCTTATCATACCCGATAAAGTGCGGTTCAGGTCAAGACATAAACTGTGAAACTTCTGTGAAACATAACATATGCTTTCTCTGAAAATACCGTCATATTTCTTCATCCGAATTTTTATACAAGGCTTGATAAATAAATTGTTTTGTGGTAGGATAAAAATATAAATCATAAAAAGGTCGAAAAAATTGCTGCGGACAACCATCTGCAGCAATTTTTTCATTTATCTGCTCTTTTTTTCAGCTGGTTTTAACGGGTAGCTGTGGTGGAGTACCAGATTCTCCGCGTCGACTCTGCGCTCCTCATAAAAGAACCGGCAGATACGCTGAGCAATCATCTCCACATTCTTTTCCGATACATCGGATACCATGACCAGATACTGACAGCTGGTATACTGTGTATATAAATCTCCCATGCGCAGGTTATTCTGAATGCCTTCTCCCAGTATATTCATCTGATAATCACGGTGTTCGAGCTTCGGAAACAGATTATCCTCGTCCGTCAGCGTAAACAGGATGATATACGCAGTACTCGTCATTCTCTCCAGCCTGCGTTCCATAAAACGGTAAATACTCTTAAACGTATCATAATCCTGACAGTACGCCCCCGGGACCGGAGATTCCTCCTGCATTTCCCCGGCTATCAGATTCATATCCAGTTCAATCCCGGCGCTTCTCCTGTTTTCAGCTGCACGCAGCCTGCTCCTCTTCAGATTTCTCGCGCGTTTCTCCTCTATCACCATCTGGTCCACGCGGTCAAACATCTCACGGTAGCTGTCTCCCTCCTGAAAGCCTGTTCCGAAAATCGTCATGCCAAGTTTCAGAAGGAGCCCGCCCTGGATACGTACTTCGCGAAAACGCCCCCGCACCTGTGCGCACCTGCTGCTGATCCCGCTGTCGTCCATGGTATGCCGTACAAATATGATGAACTCATCGCCGCCGATCCGTCCCACAAGGTTCGGCTCCGGAAACATTTTATGTAATGTGTCCCCTACGCTCTGCAGAAGACTGTCTCCCGTAATATGTCCATACCTGTCATTAATCTGTTTAAAATGATCCAGATCCAAAAAGATCAGTGTTCCCGCTGTTTCGGCAGTGATCCATTCATTCACCTTTCGCTCTGTCGTTCCTCGGTTATATAGGCCTGTCAGCCAATCCCGCTCCGCAAGCCTCTGATACGCTTCAACCGTTGACTCCAATTCTCTGTCTCTCATATTTCTTACCCCTTTTTCCGAAAAAAACCAGACTCATCATAGCAAACAGAAAACTTTCCGTCAACCGCAGATGCATAAGTGGTAGATAAATATGCATAAAATGCATCCCGAAATATCCGAGGGCGCTATATTTCAATCTCCCTGCCTTCCTTTCTCCACTGTCTGAGTTCCGCTGAAATTGACAGCAGCAGGTCCGATGAGGAATTCAGCGCCGTCTCCACAGAGTCCTGAACCACACCGATGATAAACCCAACCCCCACAACCTGCATGGAAATATCATCCGGAATGCCGAACAGCGAACACGCCATGGGAATCAGCAGCAGGGAACCTCCTGCGACTCCCGAAGCGCCGCAGGCTGATAACGCCGCCAGTACGCTTAAAATGATTGCCGTCGGTATATCCACCGCGACACCCATGGTATGTGCCGCAGCCATAGTCATGACCGTGATGGTGATCGCAGCACCGTCCATATTGATGGTGGCACCAAGCGGGATAGTCACCGAATACGTATCCTTATCCATCCCCATCTCCCTGCAGACCTCCATATTGACCGGGATATTGGCAGCCGAACTCCGTGTAAAAAATGCTGTGATGGCGCTCCTTTTCAGACATTTGAAAATCAGCGGAAACGGGTTCTTTCTTATACACCAGTACACAAGTACGGGATTTGTGATAAATGTGACAACCAGCATGCAGCCGACGAGCAGGACCAGCAGTAATCCGTACTGTGTAAAAATATCCAGCCCGCTTGTGGAGACCGTGCCAAACACCAGCCCCAGGATGCCAAAAGGCGCAAGATCGATGATCCAGGTCACGAGTGTGGAAATCCCGGATGAGATATCCTGGAGTACCTGTTTTGTATGTTCCCCTGCGGAACGAAATGCGATTCCAAGCAGGACCGCCCATGCCAGTATCCCCAGATAATTGGCATTTGCCAGGGATGATACCGGGTTCGCAACGACATTCATGATCAGCGTCTGCAGCACTTCCAGTACGCCTCCCGGAGCGGCTGCATCTTCCGCAGCCTCAGCCAAAGTCAGTTCGATCGGAAATGCCATGCTGGCAAATACAGCGATGACAGCCGCGAGCAGCGTACTCAGCATGTATAAAATGATCACGGTCCGGATCACGCCTCCATGAGAGTTCCGGGCATTGCTGAGTGAACTCATGACCAGAAAGAAGACCAGGATCGGTGCCACCGCTTTCAGTGCTCCCACGAACAGATCTCCTAACACAGTGATTCCGGAAGCCCGGGGAACGGCGATCCCCAGAACCGCCCCGATGATCAGACCACCCAGGATCCTCTTGATCAGACTGATATCCGTCCATTTTTTGATAAAGTGATTCATGTTTTCATTTTCCTTTCATTAACCCTCATTTATATATGATATCCCAAATAACTGCGGTGCATCCGATTCTCAGCTAAGTTAATCCTCTTTTTCCTGAATCGATTTTTTGTAGGATGTGATATCACGGCAGGATAACAGACACGCCTCCCGGTTCCCCCAGCGGATCAGCGAGGCATCTGCCAGAGCCCACACCTTCAGTGATGGATTATAGACTTCCATTGTTTTACAGGTATTATTTCGTATATCCCTCACCGGACAGGCTGCACATGGGATTACTCTGTCGAAAAAGGCTTTATGGCAGCTCATGCCAACCCTTGCCGCCGGTGCGATTTTACTGGTCTTCGCGTTGATATAGAGCAGTTCGTATTTATCCGGATCAATGACATAGATCCATGAATTCTGTGCGTCAAGCAGGGTATGCAGGTTCTCTGCAGCCTGGGCAAGATTCTCCTGAGCACGCTTTTTAAGCAGATACGTAGATAGTAGTTCTGCAATAAAAGACAACGTTTTAATCTGGCTCTGTGTCCACATACGCCTGGACGTACAGTCGTCAAATCCTGCAAATCCAACGAATTCCCCTTCATTCTGTATTGCACACTGCAGCATGGAACGGATATTCTGTACAGCAAGATCCTCACACTGTGGTTTAGGCAGCGTTGAAATATCCGGGCAATAGAAGACGCCGTTTTCATCGAAATTTTCGTGATAATCCCCGATATCGGCATAGACCACGTGCTGCAGAGACTGAATCTGAGGTTCGATTCCCTCATTGCACCACTCAAAGGTATTGCGGCAATAACTGTGATCCTCGGATTCCTCAAAAATGTAAGCACGGCTGACGTCATACCTGAGCCCGATCAGCTCAAGAATCGACTGTACTGCCACGTCTGTATCCTTTGCCCTGTACAGCAGCTGTGATGCCTGCTGTATCACGGCGGCATTTTCAAAATCATATGCCTCATCCGACTCAATCCGCGTGTTGGCCGTCACCGCCTGCTGTGAATTCATATCAAAAGTCTTCGCCATTGTCCGTTTGTCATACATTGCAAACCGGTTCTTACCCTGTGCCTTCGCATAATAGAGTGCTCTGTCACAGCACTGGAATAATTCCTGGAAACCTGCAGCGTCTTTTGGGAAACAGGCCACTCCCACACTGCAGGACAGCGGAAACAGATGCAGTTCGTCCGCCAGAACAGACTGCATCGCTGCAACCAGATTCTCAGCACGTCCGGTCAGTACATTCTGATCCGGCAGACTGTTGATATAAACCAGGAATTCATCCCCGCCGATGCGTGATACAACGTCCTCCGTACGGAAAAGCCTCTGAAGCTGTCCGGCAACCTCGATGAGCACCGCATCACCAAACATATGTCCAAAATTGTCATTGATGGTTTTAAAATTATCCAGATCGATAATCATCATAGCAGCCATTCCGGCATCTTCCCGGTGTTTCATCGCACTCTGAATCCGTGTGCGTGCGGCATTTTTATTAAACAGATGCGTCAGGTGATCCCGCTCAGCCTTATCTAGCAGATCCTGTGCGCGCCGCTTCTCACTGTCGATGTCCACGATGACGCCCACTGCTTTTACCGGTTTGCCGTCGTTATTGAACTGTGTGGTCGCACGGATGCGGCACCAGATATAACGGCTGTCCGCATTTGCGATGCGCAGTTCCGCTTCGCCGTAAGGAGCACCGGTCCCCACATCCTTCATCAGCTTCAGGAAGTTTGGCATATCCTCTGGAAAAACATGGGATGCCTGGGGAATCCGTCTGTCGATTTCTTCCATGATCGGCTGATACCCGAATTTCTTTGCCCAGTTAGAGGAATACAGAATCTTATTCTGATGTATATCCCATTCAAAGATAATATCATTCGTCTGGTCCATGATGATCTGATGGCGCTCCATCGTGAGCCGCAGTTTTTCCTGCTCCCGCTTGGTATGTGTGACATCAAGCAGTACACAGTTCATGTACTCTACCCCGTCATCACCTGTAAAAAGCTGACTTTTGTCGAGTACCCACAGAACACGGCCATCCTTGGTCCGTATCCGGTATTCAAATTCAAACGTGTTTCTGACGAACTGCTCTTTCCGAAAGCTCTTCAGGACACCTTCACGGTCATCCGGATCGATCATCTCAATAAAGCGGTTCCTGAATACCTGCCGGATCTCTTCCCTGCTGTAGCCGAAAAGTGTAATGAAACCTTCGTTCAGATGCCGGATCGTAAACCACCCGTCATTCAGACACTGTTGAATACCAACCAGCGAATTATCCATGAACCGCAGGTCCTCTTTGGGTGCCTCCGAAGGGACGCATTCATCATTTTCCAGTTTACTCCAGATCAGCAACAGCTTGTGCTGCCTGGGATTCTCTAAATTGATCCTGAGAATCGAAAGCTCATACCAGATATAATCTCCGGATCCATGGTGAAACACCCTGCATTTCTGAGAACGCTTCATCGCGCCGCTCGCCAGAAACACATCGATACAGTGATCTCCAAGCAGTTCCGCCCTGTCATCCGGGTGGACAGCCTTTTCCACAAATGCCTGGTATGACGTTTCGAACAACTCTCCAGAACGCAGCAGATCAAAATCACTGTTCTGCGTATACACCAGATGGTAAATTCCGTTGTCAGCATCCACTTCCATCACGGTGGAGTTTTCATAACGAAGCATCGCAAAATACTTCATCTGTCCGAGTTCCAGTGTATTCTCCGCCTCTGTTTTATAGCCTTCCTGACCTGACATCATCTCGAAATCGGTTCCAGGCGATTTCCCGTCAGCATACTCCCGGGACAGATTCGCAAACGGTTCCCGCACATTTTTAAAGCACTCCAGAAGTTTCGGTGAAAACAGGCCGCACTCACCATTCAGGATCATATTGCAGGCTTTTTCCGGTGAATATGCCTCTTTGTATACCCGGCTGGTTGTGAGTGCGTCATACGCATCAGCAATTCCTGCCGCCTGTGCGCAGATTGGGATGTTTTCTCCCCTCAGTCCGTCAGGATATCCGTTTCCGTCCCAGCGTTCGTGATGATAGCGGCAGATATTATATGCATACTGCAAATACTCTTTATCATGCATACGGTCGAGCCCTGCGAGTATCTCACATCCCTTTACGGCGTGAGTTTTCATAATCTGAAATTCCTCCGCCGTCAATCGCCCCGGTTTATTCAGGATTGCATCCGGGATTGCTATCTTACCGATATCATGCAGTGCTGCCGCACTGGAGATAACTTCAATCTTTCGTTCATCAAGTCCATATTCCGGATAATTGCCTTTCACATCCTCCAAAAGCAGCTTCGTAAACATCCGAATACGCAAAACATGCTGTCCTGATTCGATGCTGCGGTGCTCGATCACAGATGACAGGGCATCCATCAGTACCGCTTTCGATTCCCGAAGATTGATCGCCTGTTCTTCCACGAGTTCTTCCAAATGCCGTTTATGCCGGTTTAATTCCACTACATTTTCCACCCGCCTCCTGACCACATGCGGTTCAAATGGCTTCATCACGATATCGGAGGCCCCCAGATCAAATGCCCGGACCTCATTTTCTGTAGAATCCTGCGCAGTAATCACAATGACCGGAACTTCATCCAGCAGCCTGTTACGTGACATCTCTGTCATAACCTCATAACCGTCCTTGACCGGCATCACAATGTCAAGAAGAACCGCAGCGATCGTGTCTTTATACTGGTTGAGCAGCATCAATCCCTGTTCCCCGTTTTCAGCTTCCAGAAGATTGTATTCCCGCTCAAATAAAGACCGAAGAATGGCACGGTTTACCTCCATGTCATCCACAATCAAAAGTGTGTTCCGATTCATGCGTTGTCCCTCCTGAAAACGGCTCAGCTCGAACAAAGATCCCGGTGGCTGAGCCGAATAATTCATCTGTATATGGATAAATAGAGTATACCAATTATTCCTGTTCAGGTCAACGGATGCTAATGCGTAACCGCCGTATATGCCGGTTTGACACCACGATCACTTTCCGGTATCATTTCATCATATTTATCGTCTGACAGATATGAAAATCAAACGATAAATTCAAATTTTCATCAGGATGGTACGCTCATGTCACTGAATTTCCGAAATACATTTGACTTATCTCCAAAAACAAAATACAATAATCTTAAAATGATTGAAAGTGGGGTTCAGTCATGAATCATGCATGTAAGCGGAGCTTAATAATCATCACGATACAGTTTATGATATGCCTCTGCCTGACACCTGCGGTAGTTGCGGCAGAGCAGAAAACAAAGACCGTCAAAGTCGGATATTATGAGGACGGAGATTATATGTCCCGGAATCAGCAGGGGGAATATGCCGGGTATAATATTGAATATATTCAGGAACTTGCCAAGAATTCAGATCTGCAGTTTGAAATAGTGGATACCGGAAGCTGGAGCGAAGCTTATGATAAACTTGTGAAGGGAGAGATTGATCTTCTCCCTTCCGTTTACTATACGGAGGAACGGGCGGAAGAGATACTGTTTGTCACTCAGCCGATGTGTTCCATCTATACCACACTCAATGTCAGGATGGATGATGAACGCTATGCCTATGAGGATTTTACTGCCTTTGAGGGCATGAAGGTCGGTATCATCCGGGGCGGTGTGGATGGCGAAAGATTTAAGGAATTCTGTAAAAATAACGGAGTCTCTCTGGATATCACAGAGTACGATGAGACTGACAGATTACTGGGTGCGCTGGAAAATGGATATCTGGACGGTGTGGCTATCACGCATCTGGGCAAAAACAGCTCTTTCCGCAGTGTTGCACAGTTTTCTCCCAGTCCGCTTTATCTGACTGTGACTGCAAAAAAGCCCGGGCTGCTTGATGACTTAAACCGTGCCATGGATCATATACTTTTGAGTAATCCAAGCTATGGTTCTGATCTCTATGACAAATATCTGGCGCCCAGTTCCAATCAGAAGCCTGTATTTACAAAGGATGAGCGCCAGTTTATTACACAGTCAGATCCTGTGGTTGTTTCTTATGATCCATCCTTTGCCCCATTGACGTATCAGGATGAAAAGACCGGAGAATTCCGCGGTGTAACGGCCGATATCTTCCAGTATATTGCAGACAGCAGCGGATTAAAGTTTCGTTTCGAAGCACATACCCAGTCAGACTCACTAAATCTTTTGCAGCAGGGCAAAATTGACGCACTCTGTTTATCGGACGGCGATTACCTCTGGGACGGAAGAAATAATATTAATTCAACGCTTTACTACCTGAGCACCCCGACCTCCATGATCACCCGCTACGACACACGTGAGCAACGGGTTGTGGCACTGGTAAAGGGCTATCAGCTTTCAGAAGTCATCAGCAGCGACAATCCTCACAGTACGGTACAATACTGTTCCACTGCCGTGGAGTGCCTGGAGGCAGTGCGGACGGGTGATGCCGATGCTGCTTACATTAATACACAGGTTGCCGGATTTTATCTGAACAGCACGCGTTACAGCGGGTTGCAGGAAGCAGCCCTGGGTCAGTATATCAATAAGATGTGTGTCGCGGTATCTTCCGATGAAGATTCCAGGCTGTATTCCGTTATCAATAAATGTATTCAGTACCTCCCCGTGGAAGAAGTGGATACCTTTCTGGTTAACAACTCCATAAACGCAAGAGAAATCAGTCTGGCAGAATTTGTACAGGAACATATGTGGGCCGTAGTCTGCGGCGTCAGCCTGATCCTTGTCATCATTATCCTTCTTGTCAGCTATAATCTCAGAAATGCCCTGCGCAGCAACCGCCGGATCCAGGAACTGCTCTACCAGGATGAACTGACTGGTCTTGACAGCATCAATGGGTTTTATCATAAATGGACGCAGTCTATGACTGATGAGAGAAATCGGGACCTGGCACTTCTCTACAGTGACATCTGCCAGTTTAAACTAATAAACGACAACTTTGGCTTCGCAACCGGTGATGCCGTGCTGCGCGCCTGCAGCCGTATGTTCCAGGATGAACTTGAAAGCAGCGAATACTGTGTACGTGTTTCGGCTGACAACTTCGTTCTTCTGGTGCAGTATACGGACTGGGATCTGTTAGTCGGACGTCTTGAGTCATGTGTAGAAAGATTAAACAGGTGGAGAACCCAAAACACGGAAATTCCCTATCGGATAGAGCTTATCTTCGGTGTTTATCCTGTAACCCCTTCCGATAAAACCGATATAAAACAAATGCTTGATTTTGCGAATTATGCACGGCGCCATGCAAAAACCACACCCGGCAGTTTCGCTGTACTGTACGATGAACAGATGCGCCGACAGGCACTTCTGGCCCGTCGGCTGGAGGGAGATCTGGATGCCGCATTATCTGCGGACGAGTTCGAAGTTTATTATCAGCCCAAAGTATCCATGGCAGACGGACGGATCATCGGAAGCGAAGCGCTGATCAGGTGGAACCATCCTAAAATGGGATTTTTGATGCCTGGAACGTTTATTCCACTGTTTGAAAAGAACGGGATGGTTAAAAAGGTGGATTTCTGGCTGTTCGAAAGCGTCTGCCGCACGATGCATGGCTGGAAGGAACAGGGACGAACACTTCTGCCGGTTTCATGTAACTTCTCCAGACTGCATTTCGAACATCAGGATTTCCCGGAACGTATCTGTGAAATAGCCGACAAATGGAAGATCCCCCATCAACTGCTGGAGATTGAAATCACAGAAAGTGCTCTGATCGATGACTCCGGTACAATCGAGCAAATGCTGCCCCGTCTGAAAGCACTCTGGTTTAAAATCGCGATTGACGATTTTGGATCAGGATACTCTTCACTCGGACAGCTCAGGCAATTACCTGCTGATGTGTTAAAACTGGACCGCAGCTTCGTATGCCACGGAGTTGCCGGGAAGAGGGAACAGATTGTTGTAGAAAATGTCATCCGCATGGCAGGTGAACTGGGCATCACCGTGATCTGTGAGGGTGTGGAAGATCAGATACAGTCCGAGATACTTCAGGAAATAGGATGCCGCCTGGCTCAGGGATTTTATTTCTACCGCCCAATGGATCTGGTAAGCTATGAAAAACTGATACCGTGAACAGAATATATTGAAAAGGCTCGGAAATCAAGTATGTTTTTCCGAGCCTTCCTTTCAACAGAATAATCCCTTGATTTTATCCCAGATGCTCTTTTTTTCCACATTATTTTCAGCTGTTTCTTTTTCTAAAACACGTATGTTTTCCGTCTTCATAATAAACTGAACCGAATCAACATTTACATTTTTTCCGGAAGCAAATGAAACCGGTCTGTAATTTCCACCCGTCATGTTTTCCAGTTCTTTTTCAATGCCTTCCATAATCTGCGTATCGATATCCGATGTCTCGTCTTTAAACTCCTGCGTACCCCCTTTCATCTCTAAAGCCCCGTCCTTTAGCTGATTCATCCCATCAGTGATTCCAGTCATCTTGGACTGCAGTTCGCTGATTCCGCTTTCCACATCGTTCATATTAACGCTTATCTGCGCCATACCATTCGTATAAGAAGCTATACCGGTAAATAAATCCTCTGCCCCGTCTGAAATTGATACTGCTCCCCCATTCAGGCTGTTTGCTCCGTTTCGAAGAGTGCTGTTTTGTGCTGTCAGTTTACTCAGTCCAGACTGCAGATTCCCAATGCCGGAAGTCAGCTGCGCTCCGATACCCGGCAGACCCGCCGTCTCGTCCTGCAGCTCTGTGAGTCCTTCGCTTATACCCTTAAGCGCAGAATTAATGCTTATATGCTCCGGAGTATCTTCATTGAGCGAAGTTCTGAGTAAATCCACACCGGTCTGCAGTTCTTTTACGCCGGACAGCATGCCGCCTTCACCGGATATTCCGATTTGAAGCTGTTGTAATCCCGGTTTTAAACCAGGTATCCTGTCATTTCCTGTATACAGCGCCCCGTATATCTGCTCTGTTCCGTTTCTTAATTCGGCAACAGACGCGTTGAGTCCCGGACTTTCTACGGTGCCATCTCCATACAGTATCCGGCACAGGGCATCCCTCGTACCGCTCATATTCTGGTGCAGACTGTTAAGCGCTGCCGACAGCTCATTAAGACCTGATACATCCCCTGATACCGTCTGTGTTGTCTTCGTATCATTTGTTATGGTGGTGGTATCCGTCTTAGTCATGTATACAGTATTGTTTATGACCGTTACTTTATTTCCCTCCTCATCCACGGTTTCTTCTGTTGTGCTTTCCGTATGATCCTCTGTGTATTCGCCCTCCATTGTCTCAGTATTGGTTGTCATTTCCGGTTCACCCTCATATACGGCTGTTTCTGAATCCATTACAGGTAACAGATCCATAATATTTTCCAGTGCAGCCACCTGTTGTCCATACCCTGCATAAATCTGCTCCAGTCCTGCCAGATATCCTGCATCCATACCATCCAGTCCATTTATCAGCCGTAACAGCTTCGGTTCCAGCTCCTCCAAACCGCCTGCCATGGCTGAAAGACTTGAATCCATTGCTGTAAGCCCGGATTCCATCCCCGTAAGGCCTGCACTGATCTGGTCCAGCGCGGCATTGATCTGTGCCACTGCACCGCTGTCCGCATCTGCAAGCTGTTCTCCTGCCTGCTGCAGTTTGCCAAGAGCATCGCTGAGAGTACTCATAAGACCCGGCAGATCCTTCGTCTTTTCTGCCAGTATGTCCGCCCCCTCTGATGCTTCGGATGTTCCGCTCGTATAGGCAGAAATTCCGTTATCCAGGTCTTCTGTGGCGTCCAGGAGACTGTACGTTCCTTCCGTCAGCATCATGACACCGGTATTCAGGGGTGCTGAATGTTGGTCCAGCTCACGGACACCTGCCGTCAGTGCTGCCGTCCCGCCTTGCAGCAGATCAATGCCTGCTGCATACTGTTCCGCACCGTTCATCAGATTTTCAGTTCCATTTACCAGTGTGTCTGCCCCCTCATCCAGATCTCTCACTGCACCGGTGATATCTGATGTCTTATTTGTCAATTCGCTCGTATCAAAATTATCAGCATTGACATCAAACGACATCGGGACTCCTGAAAAACTTATGGCATCCATCTCGAAATCCTTTACCTGTGCTGTGATCTCCACTGTTTTTTCCTGTCCCGCCATAATATTGTACACGATCTGTTTTTTATTTCCCACATTTGCCAATGTTGCACCTTCCGCCTCAATGTTCGTGCACATATCCGTATTCAGTGTAACGGTTGCCTGCAGCAGGTAATTGTCAAAAAAGCCCTGCTCCACATTCTGATTTTTGGCTGTCATAATCGTGATCTTTATTGCCCCGCTTTTACCCGCGAGTGCATCCGCAGATATTTTTTTTCCGTTCAATTCATAATCGATACCGATAAGCCACGGCAGATCATTATGGGCAAGATTACCCTGATAATAGAATTTCCCCTGATCGGCGGACGTTTCTATCCGTCCGTCCTGATTCCTGATTTCGCTCGAAGATGTCAGATTTCGTACGGCTGTATAATCTCCATAGTCAACGATATCTGTCTTCCGGCTCAGTTCATACCCATTGACAACATAGATCCCCTCGACTTCTCCGTCTTTTGACAGATTCGCGTATATATTCTCCTCTTTTCTGGTTTCCGGCACTTCTGCTGCAGCCGGCAGCACATACGTACTGACCATTGCTGCGGACAGCATGAGAGCGGCCGCCTGTCTGCAAATGAATTTTTTATTTTTCATAATACCTCCACTCCTTATAGAAATTAGCCTTCCACGTTGTTTTTTCAATCAGTTTATCCAGAACCATCAGCAGGTTGGGCAGTACAAATATGACAAGAATAAATGAAATGACTGCCCCTCTCCCGAGTAAGGTTCCCAGCTGACTCAACACGTTATTGGTAGAAATTGTCCCCATCAGGAAACCGGCCAGCGTCAGAATGACCGCCGATGTAAAGATTGAAACGGTACACTGCCTGACCGAAAAGAGCATCGCCTCCTTTTTGGGCATCCTTTTTCTGTTCTCCATGTAACGGTCCGTCAGCAGGATGCCGTAGTCGATGGTCGCTCCGAGCTGTACTGAGCTGATGATCAGATATCCGATATAGAACAGATTGATACTCTGGAAATAGGGTATGGTCAGATTGATCCATATCGAAGTCTCAATGACCAGTGTCAGGATGACCGGCAGCGAAATTGATTTAAAATTATACAGAAGGATCAGAAACACAAAACCGATCGCAAGCGCATTTACCCGGGCAGTGTCTTTTACGATCGTCGTTTTTAAGTCCTCTGTACTTGCCAGATCTCCCGCAAATAATGCCTTATCACCGTAATATTTTCTGCCCGCATCCCGCAGCCGGGCGACAGCATCCTGCCACCCGCCATAGGCCTCTGCTGTTTCGACCGACACGATGAACCTGCTGTAATGTTCGGAATACAGCCGGGATATCTCATCTTCCGGAACAAAATCCGCAGGGATCATGGCCCCAACAGAATTTACATACGAGATAACAGACGTCACGCCCTCTGATTTCTTCAGTTCTTCGTTTAATGCGATCTCTTTTTCCATCTCTCCTTTCGGTACCATGAGTACGACGGAATTGCTGATTCCATATTTTTCTTCGATTGCAAGCATGTCACGCCCAATCTGATTATTCTCATTTTGATATACCTGACTGCCTCCGTATAAAAATGAATTCTTCTGCTGTCCCAGCATGCATGGCACCATCAGTACTGCAAACAGCGTAAGCATCGGTATTCTCATCTTCAGCACTGCCCTGGAGAATCCATCCAGTGAAGGCACGAATGACCGGTGCTGAGTCCTGTCAATCAGCCGGTAACAGCTGACCGTAAGCGCGGGCAGAAGGCTGAGTACACAGATCAGGCTCAGTACAATGGCTTTTGCCATGACCCAGCCCATATCCGGTCCTATTTTAAACTGCATCAGCACCAGAGCCATAAATCCGCTGACCGTTGTCAGACCGGACGACAGCACTGAACCAACCGACTGTTTCACCGCACCTGCCATGGCTCGCTGAACATCCTGCCCCTTCCTCCTGTTTTCCGCGAACCGGTGCAGCAAGAAAATCGAATAGTCCATAGACACTGCAAGCTGCAGAATACTGCCGGCTGCATTCGTCACGAAAGAAATCGTCCCAAACATCAGGTTTGTTCCCCGGTTCAGAAGAATAGCAACACCAATCGCAGCCATAAACAACACCGGTTCGAACCAGGATGTTGTGGTGAGAAAAAGAATCACAAAAATCAATGGGATTACATATAAGATAATCTGCCCGACTTCTTTTGAAGTGTTGACGGGAGCAAGCGCATTTGATACCGCAGTACCATCCATGCAATTGTCTGCACCGATGATATCCCGTACGCTGGCGATAACCTGCGCCCCATCTGTTTCATCGATTGTTATCTGATATAACGCATCCTCATCTCTGTACCAGGTGTCTAAGATATCTGCATCGGCACTTTCCAGCGGTTCATAGATATTCACCGCATCATCCAGCCAGTTGATCTCCTCAACTCCCGGCACTTCTGCAAGCTTTTGCTTATATTCCAGTGCCTCTGCGATCGACACGTCATAGATGAGCACCCTCAGATTCGGAATCGCCTGGTCATATTCTTCATACATCACGTCCAGTGCATGTGTCGACTTTGCATCATCCGGCAGGTAGTCTTCGAATTTATAATTTACTTCTACGAATATTGACAGCACTGCACAGACCGCCGCACAGATGATAAAGAAGGCAATCACTGTTCTTCGATGCTTTAGTATGAATTTCGTATACCTCTCCACTTGTTCAGCTCCAATCTTAACAAACTCATGTTGTTTAATTAACACTTGTTGTTTATCTTTGTATGTATTATAATATTCTTAACATCTACATTGCAATAATCAATCTTAATTGAAAACGGATGATATACAACATACCGGCAATCCGGTGTTAATTAATGGGGGATTTTTCTTATGGAAAACAAAAAAACAGACCGCAGAGTCCGCAGAACCAAGCGCATGCTGCTGGAAGGACTGATGACCTTATTGCTGGAAAAGGATATTAAGGATATCTCTGTAAAAGAGCTAACCGACTACGCTGATATCAACCGCTGTACCTTTTATCTGCATTACAAAGATGTTTTTCACATGCTGGATACCATAGAAGAAGAGTTGTTCACGGAATTCAACCGGATACTGGACGAGAATTTCACTCAGTCGGAGTGTCCTACCCCGCTTCCGATACTGCAGGACATTTTCCATTACCTTCTGGATAACAAAAAAACCGTATCTGCCCTGCTGGGCATCCACGGTGATTTTGCATTCGTCGCACGTATTAAAAAGTTATTAAAAGAACGTATCAAATATGCATGGTCATTAGAATCATATAAAGAAGAAAACTTCGAATACTATTTTTCCTTTATCATCTCCGGATGTCTCGGACTGATCGAAACCTGGGTACAGAATGACTTTTCACGCAGCCCCGAAACAATGGCACTTCTCTCAAATGAGATGATCTTAAGCGGGATAAAAGCCTTTTCTTAATCTGCCTTATGCTTAAATGCTCCGCATATGGCGCGCACCGCTACGTATAAAACAGCCGCGCAGGGCCAGATGATCCATGTCCTGCCCCAGTCGTTTGTGTACAGGCTGACTCCCAGGTACGCCGCGACAATGATGCACCAGTAGATACGGCCCACACGCTCGGTCTTTTTCTCTTCCATTTTTTTCTCCGGGCTGTGATCCCCTTCCTGGAGCAGCACCTCATAACAGTCCTTTTTCTCTCCCGCCAATACAAACAGAAAAACAGCGCAGGCTATCATGATCAGCAAAATTTCAATACAGATCATGTACACGAAATCCGGGCTGTCGGCTGCTGCCGCTACCATAAGCGGTATGGCGCAGATGATACAGAGGAAGACTCCCGCCATAATACAGATACGATAAGTTCCCTCGTATTCCGTCATCCTCTTCCTGACGATTCCTTCCACTCCGTACTCCAGCCGAAAACATTCCTTCTCCAGATGTTCATACGGTTCCAGTTTCATTCCGTGCATCACAAAATACGCCGTGGCAATCCCCACGATCAGAAGCAGTACGACTACTCCCGCACCGCCCGCCATGTTTTCACTGATCACATGCTGTCTGTATTCAGACAGGCCTGCCAGAAAAAGGAATGCAACCGGAGACAGTACATAGGATGCTGTCGCAATCGCCGTCTTTTTTGCCGACCGTATGTTGAGGTCCATATACTCGTTTGCCTCATCCAACGTGACCGTTTTCATCAGTTCTTCTGTTCCGGAATCTGCAGCAGCAGTAATCGGCTCCTCCTCTATTTCTTCTTTTAATAAATAGTCCGTGCTGACTCCGAATATCTGGCTGAGTTTTAAAATGCGTTCCAGGTCAGGGATGGAAGTTCCCGATTCCCACTTTGATACAGACTGTCTGGACACTCCCATCTGATGTGCAAGTTCCTCCTGGGACCATCCGTTCTTCCTGCGCAGTGCAGCGATTTTTTCTGCTAAGATCATATTATCATCCTCTTTCAATATTAGATTTGTTGTCTGTATCATAAGATTTTATACGGTTGCCAACCACCAAGCGCGCTGTATAATCTGTCAACCGGCAGTTGCACTCACATGTTTCCGTCCGAATCTGTGAGTTTTCCGGCATCTGCACGTGATTACGCCAGTGCTTCTTTCATCCTGTCCAGTGCCTGTTTTAATAAGCTTCTCGGGCATGCCACATTGATCCTCTGGAATCCGCTTCCGCTTTCCCCGAATATTTCTCCACTGTCTAACCAGAGCCTTGCCCTGTGAACGATCAAATGTTCCAGCTCATCCGCATTTAATCCCAGTCCTCTGAAATCCAGCCATACCAGATAGGTCCCCTCGTGCTCAATCATCCTGACACCCCGCAGATTCTCTGTCACATATGTTCTGGTAAATTCGATATTTTCAGCCACATAGGAATGCATTGCCTCATACCATTCATCGCCCTTGCTGTATGCAGCCCCACATCCCACAAGCGCCATCGCACCCAGCTGACTTATCCCCGCCGCGTTTACTTCTTTTCTGAATTTGCGCCTCAGCTTTTGGTTCGGTATAAATATGTTCGAGATGACAAGCCCTGCAAGGTTGAACGTTTTGCTGGGAGAGGTGCAGGTAATACTGATATCCGCATATTCTTTTTTCAGGCTGGAAAACACCAGGTGCCTGCCCTTAAATACAAAATCCTCATGGATTTCATCGCTGACGACGATCACATTGTGTTTCACACAGATGTCTCCCAGCCTCAACAGCTCGTCTTCTGACCACACCCTGCCAACAGGATTGTGCGGGCTGCACAGGAAAAACAGTTTAATCTTTTCATCGACAATTTTCTTTTCAAAATCTTCGAAGTCGATATGATACCGGTTGTCGTCTCCAGGATATAACGTATTGCTCACGGCTTTTCTTCCGTTATCCACGATCACCTCAGAAAATGGATAATATACCGGCAGCTGCAGTAAAACACTGTCGCCCGGCTCCGTGTATGCCTTTACTGCCGTCGCCAGCGCAAATACGATACCCGGTGTTTTAATCATCCACTCTTCCCTGACATCCCAGTCGTGGCGGCGCTTCATCCAGTCCCTTACAATCTCAAAGTATGGCGTCTGTACTTCACTGTAACCAAAAATACCATGTTTTACTCTCTCGGTCAGCGCATCGACGACGTAGGAAGACGTCTCAAAATCCATATCCGCTACCCACAAAGGCAATACATCCTCCGGCATGCCATATTTATTCCCAAAATCATATTTCAAACAATCTGTATCTTTTCTGTTTATGATTTTATCAAAATTCAGATTTCTCTCAGCCATATACTTCTCCTTTTTGTCTCAGCAAATTGTATCATCTTATACTATAACAAATTTTTCTGATTTTGGATCATTGAATTTATCCTCTGATTTCTTTTATAATCTATGTCACACAGTCATATTTACGATGTCTAATTAAATAAGGAGGTTACATTACATGAATAAAAAAACGAACGAAGAATTATCGATACTGATTGAACAGGCAACCGCCGGAGACAAAAAATCTCTGGAAACCGTCATCCTCAGCGTCCGGGACCTGATTTTCAACCTTTCTCTGCGAATGCTTGGCACTTTCGCAGACGCGGAGGACGCCACCCAGGATATCATACTCAAGATCCTTACACACCTGTCCACATTTAAGAGAGAAAGCTCCTTTTCCACCTGGGTGTTCAGCATTGCTGCAAATCATCTGAAAAACTATAAAAAACATATGTTTGCGCATTATCCGCTGAGTTTTGAGTACTACGGAGATGATATTGAAAACGGACAGATACTGGATGTACCGGATCTGACGCAGGACGTCGAGAAAGCGATTCTGGAAGAGGAACTGAAGATGTCCTGTACCAATGTGATGCTGCAATGCCTCGATACCGAAAGCCGCTGTATCTTCATCCTCGGGACGATGTTTAAGCTGGACAGCAGGATTGCAGGCGAAATACTGGGGCTGACACCTGAGGCGTACCGCCAGCGTCTCTCCAGAATCCGAAAAAAAGTAGGAGATTTCCTGGAATCATACTGCGGTGAGTACGGAAGCGGCAAGTGCAGGTGCAGGGACCGTATCAATTATGCCATACAGAACCACCGGCTGAATCCGGGGAGTCTGGATTATACCGGTGCTGTCGAGATCCCGGAAGAAACCAGAGTGAGTTTTAAGAATGCAATGGAAGACATTGACGATCTGTCTTTGAAGTTTGCTTTCTGCAAGACGTATGAGTCACCGGAAAGAACCAAACAGTTTGTCATGGACTTTTTAGACTCGGCATCACTTTCCACCATAAAAAATTCGTAAGGAGAACGATTATGAATACAGCAATCATATTAGATTACTTATCTGAACTTTGCAGGAACAATAACCGTGAATGGTATCATGCTCATAAGGCAGAGCAAAGAGAGGCGTCTGCACAGTTCGAGATCCTGCTGCAGGAGCTGATTCTTCGAATCGGCGAGACAGATACCGGCATTCTTCATAATGTGCCGAAAGACCTGACCTTCAAGCTTGTGCGGGATACCCGTTTCAGCCATGACAAATCCCCGTACAACCCGGCATTCCGTGCCCACATCGGGGCAAAGGGAAAGCTCCCGGTTCCGGTTGGTTATTACATCATGATCAAGCCGGACAACCAGTCGTTTCTGGGCGGCGGATTGTTTGCCGACATGTTCAAAGACGCGACGGCCATGGTGCGGGATCACATCTCCTCGCATCCGGACGAATGGGCACAGATCACAGGCGCCGAAGATTTCCGGTCACTCTTCTCCGTGAAGGGGACCTCCCTGAAGAATGTCCCCGCCGGATACGACAGGAATCATCCTCAGGCAGAATATCTGAAATATAAGAGCTGGTATGTGGAACATGTTATCCCGGATGAAGAACTGCTGCGTGAAGATCTGTTCATCGAACATGCCGCCGATATTTTTCGGAGAATGCAGCCGTTTAACGATTATCTGAACAGGGCACTTTCCGGTTTCCAGATGCCTTCCAGATAAAATGCACCCGGGACCGGGGTCCTGAGTGCATGATAAGTAATACATTTTCCGGAATATTGTATCTAGACTGTGGCTTTTTCTTCTTCCCTTCCCGGCTTTTCCAGGAGTTTTTTGATTCCCTGTATTGCCACAAGAATCCCGAGAATCAGAAGAAGGACTGCAAAAACCAGCTGCAGCGTATTTCCAAGGCTGAGTCCGGTCGTCACCAGTGCTTTCCCGAGCTTTGTGATCGTCATCGCCAGCGCGGTAAAGGTAACTGCCATCATAAAGACCATCGGCCCCCAGAGCATGAACCCCTGGCGTTTCGTCTTCTTCAGGAACACCGCACACGCGACAAGGGCCAGTACCGAGAGCAGCTGATTCGCAGATCCGAACAGCGGCCAGATTTCCGCATAGCCGACTTTGGTGAGCAGATATGCCAGTACCAGGGTCAATACCGTCGCGAAGTATTTGTTGGTCACGATCTTCAGAACTGGACTCATACGTTCCATGTCCACATCGTCATCCAGGAAGAATTCCTGGAAGGAAAGACGTCCCACCCTGGCCACAGAGTCCAGTGAGGTCAGCGCAAACGCGGACACAGCCAGATTGATCAGTGTAAATACCAGTGAATGCGGAAGTCCCAAAGCGGACAGGAAATTGGCGATCGCACCGGCAAAGATCTGCGGCTGCGTCGTCAGTCCCTGTGCCGCGGCTTCCCCCTGAGCAAAGGATGCTACCGCGATCAGTGCGATCACCGCAAGCATACTTTCCATGAGCATCGCCCCGAAGGAAACAGGAAGCATGCTCTTTTCACTTTTAATCTGTTTGGAAGCTGTTCCCGACGACACCAGAGAATGAAATCCTGATACCGCTCCGCACGCAATCGTCACGAACAGGATCGGAAACAGGAACTGTCCGTCCACATTGAAGCTCGTAAATGCCTCCAGATTGCAAGACGGATTTGCCGCGAATACGCCGACGACAGCCCCCACGATCATGAAGATCAGCAGATAACTGTTCAGATAGTCCCTGGGCTGAAGCAGTGACCAGACAGGCGCCACACACGCAATCAGGATATAGGCAAAAATGATCACATGCCAGGTATTGAGTCCCAGGTACATCGGAAATTTCAGGCCAAGCGCAACTGCTGCCACCAGCATGAGGATCGCAACCGCCGTGTTCGCCCATTTATTAAGTTTGCCGTATTTTAACAGCATCCCGAGGATGACCGCCTCCAGAATAAATAACACGGAAGTTGTTGCAACCGCACCGTTAGCTGCCACCCTGGAAACCTCCCCGGCCTCGCTGACCGCGAAGCCGTTGAAGGTCCCGGCAACGACGTCGGCAAATGCTGCAACAACCAGAATACAGAACAGCCAGCAGAACAGCAGGAAAAGTTTTTTGCCCAGCTTTCCGATATAGGTTTCAATAATGTGACCGATCGTACGTCCCTTATTCTTAACGGATGCGTACATAGCCGCAAAATCCTGTACTGCACCGAAGAATACGCCTCCTATCAGGATCCAGAGAAGCACCGGAAGCCAGCCGAAGATTGCCGCCTGTATCGGCCCGTTGATCGGTCCTGCACCGGCTATCGATGCAAACTGATGTCCGAATACAACGTTCGTATCCGCAGGAACGTAATCTACTCCGTCCTCCATTTCATACGCGGGTGTCTTAGCATCGGGGTCAATTCCCCATTTTTTCTGGAGATAGCGTCCGTACAGCAGGTATGCCCCGCCGAGTACCACTATCGCAATCACCATCATCAAGATTCCACTCATTCTTATCCCTCTTTCTCTTTAAGTATTTATCAAACATAATTGTTTTACCACGATTTCGGCATAAGTTCAAGTTTTTTCCTGATCGTGTCAGCAACCGGCACGCTGCAGACCGGACTTCACCTTACAAAAGTGTCAGGAAATGCGGAAGATCTTCTTCATCAAATGGCAGCTGAACCACCACGGCGTATATGCTTTGATACGCCTGTAAAAAAAACCTTTCGAAAAGCTCAGGAAGAACTGATTCCTCATTTTTTCTCAGCGCTGTTAAGATTTCACTTACCGTCTCCGCTATCTTCTTCCAGTCACCGGAATATAATTCCACCTCAACTGACATCAGATAATTCCCCCACAGCAGCATTTCATTCAGCTGCCGGTAAATATTCTGCAGTGAATTGCAGGGCGCTGAATAGATCAGATAATTCATCAGGACCTGTATCGACTGAGAACCGATTTGATTTTCTTCGATCATATAGGGATTTTTCACCAGCCTGCCGACCCATTCTTCAGGAACAGCGGGAAGCACGGCTGTACATTCACGTGTGGTCAGCGCCAGTATCTGAAGTGCCTCCATAAAAAGTGTGAGCCGTTCCCTGATCACAGCATCACTAAAGTCAACGTGTCCCCTGACACTTCGGAAATCTTTCGAGGTGATCACAGTTCCTTTTTTATCGATTGTCTGGGTAAATCCAAGAGTATTCAGCAAATTGAGCGCACGGCTGGCGGTATCTTTCATCACTCCGTATTCTTCCATCAGCCTGGGAATTGAAGGCAGATATTTCTGTCCGTCAAATTCACCGTTTAGAATACGCCGTACAATTGTCATTGCCAGGCGTGAATACAATTCAGAATGCCTCTTCGTCCGAAACCAGGGGATATCTTTTTTCGATAATGGCATCTCCTCAGCATGTCTGCCAAGAAGACTGAGATACTGGTCCACTTTCTGATAAGTGTCATTGTATATACGCAGAACACTTTCATAAAAATCATCAAACCGTTTTTCTTTAATCATCTTATGTGCTGTCTGCAGCCGATTTTTAACACGGCGCGGTGACTGATAAAAAGGATCCTGCGCATAATCAACCGGAATATAGGGAATATGCAGATAATTCTCCGCATCAATTTCCAGGTCAATGATCAATCCATTGCGAAATGGCTCAAGTAGTTTTGTAAAAAAGGCATTTGCCTGACGATACAGCGCTGAAAGTTCCATATCGTCGTAAATCTCCTCAGCTGTCTTCTGCAACATCTCCAGTTCAGCATCGCCGCAGAGTTTTGCGCCCTCACGGTATAACGCAGGCAGCAGCATCCTCATTCCCTGATAACAGTCTGATATAGCATTTCTGCGGCTCACAAGCGAAGATATGAGAAGTTTCCTCGACGCCTGATAAGCCACAGTCGCCGGCTGGCCGGACGCCGTCCGGATATATCCCTGTTGCGAAAGCATTTTCATCACTTTTCGTACCGTGGTGATTCCCACGTTATACTGTCTGCAGATCTGCTTCTGTGTGAGAAACGTCTGACCTGCCAAAAAAGCGCCGCACTCAAATTGTAATACCAGTGACTGGTACAGATATTCATATTCATGTGGCTCCTGATACAACAGAATCACCCCCTTTCAAAGCCGAAAACTAATAGTTTTAGTATATCAATTCAAAACTTGACATTCAACTTGCTTTTTCAGGTTAATTGATATACGATATACCTATAGCTAATATAGGAAAGATTCTTTTGTTTGTCTGACAGACTGTTGAAAATGGAGGGAACACATGGAGATACAAGGCGAAAACCACGGGCAGACCGGATATGAATATGATACATTAATGAATCTTCTGCAGGTCAGTGTCAGCAAACATTTAATTGACGATCATTTTACGCTGGTCTGGGCAAATGATTTCTATTATGATTTAATTGGATATTCCCGTGAGGAGTACGAAGCCATCTATCATAATATGTGCGACAGCTATTATATAAACGAGGAACTCGGAATCCATGATGAAGCCATATGGAAACAATTAGGCGATGAAGTCATCAAGACATTGAACGCGGGTGGAGATGGTTATACAATCGTCACGCGCATGCGCCGCAAAAGCGGTGAATATCTCTGGGTACGTATGACAGCCAGATTTACAGATGAATATATTGGCGGTTACCAGGTTTCCTACACAGCCATCACTGATGTCAGCAACGTCATGCAGATGCAGCTGGAACAGTCCGTTACATATGATAACCTTCCGGGCTTCGTTGCGAAATACCGCGTCAGTAAAAACCTGGAATTTATACTGTTGGATGGTAATGACCGGTTCTTTGAGTTCTTTGGCAAAGAAAGCTGGAAGAACATGGATTATCCCTTATTCCGCAGCAATGTCATGCGGAATCAGGAAGTTTTTCAGGCTCACAGAGAGGAACTTCTGGCTGGAAAACCCGTTCATTTTACCGTACAGATGAATGACTTGTACGGAAACAATGCATGGCTGCAGATTAACGCTTCCTGCATCGCCTGTCAGGATTCAGACCCGATATACCTGGTCATTTATATTGATATCACCAATGAGACTGAGCTTCGTCAGATGCAGTGCAGACTGAAGGAGCAGGCGAAACAGCTGAGTTTTGCGCTGGACGAGGCAAAAAAAGCCAATCGGGCGAAGTCTGACTTTCTTTCCCGCATGAGCCATGACATCAGAACCCCTCTAAACGCCATCATAGGTATGAAAGATATCGCATCTGCTCATCTTGATGACCCTGCAAAAATGAAGGACTGTCTGAAAAAAATCGGTCTTTCCAGCCAGCATTTGCTCGGGCTTATCAATGATGTCCTGGATATGTCCAAGATAGAGAACGGTGAAATGGTACTGCGGGAGGATGTGACTTTCCTGCCCGAGCTGCTGGAAAACATCGTGAGTATTATGCAGCCGCAGTTTAAAGAGAAAGGACAAATGTTTTCAATCAGGTTGAAATGTGTGATCCACGAACATTTTATGAGTGATTCTCTGCGTCTGAGACAGATCTTCCTGAACATTCTCTCCAATGCCTGCAAATTCACCCCGGAGGGCGGACATATCACAATGGATGTACAGGAAGTTTCGGCAGATCATAACATAGCCCGGTTTCTCTTTAAAATTACTGATAATGGTATCGGAATTCAGCCTGATTTTCTCCCCCATCTGTTCACGGCGTTCACCAGGGAACGTGACAGCCGTGTTGATAAGACGGAGGGCACCGGACTTGGCATGGCCATCACGAAAAAGATTGTAGAATTGCTGAACGGCGAGATTAATGTGGAAAGCTGCCCCGGAACAGGCACCACCTTCTTCGTCTCAATACCGCTGAAGACAGAAGAGGCTCCTCCGCTGAACAGTACTTTCCCCGATCTGAAAATCATCGTTGCGGATGACGACGCCATTATGTGTGAGCATACTGTCGAGATGCTTCAAAGTATAGGTATCTACACTGATTGGGTTAACAGCGGAAAGCAGGCCGTCGAAAAAATAGAAGAAGCACACCAAAGAGGTGACACGTATGATGCGGTACTGCTCGACTGGAAAATGCCGGAGCAGGATGGCCTGTGGACTACCCGCCGTATCCGTGAGCTCCTCGGCGACAAACTGCCTGTTCTGATCATCTCTGCCTACGACTGGAATGATATCGAACAGGAAGCACGGCGGGCAGGCGTCAATGGATTTATTCAAAAGCCCATTTTCATTTCCACACTGATTCATGGACTGCAGCATTACGTATTAGGCGAGCAGACCCCAGTCCACGAACAAAACTCTAATCAAAAAAGCACCTTTGATAAACGGCATTTTCTGCTGGTAGAAGACAATACACTCAACCAGGAAGTTGCTGTGGAACTCCTTGCAGATATGGGGGCAGAAATCGATATCGCCTGTAACGGAGAACAAGGTGTCAATTTATTCAGAGAATCCTCTGAGAACTATTACGATATTATCCTTATGGATATACAGATGCCCATTATGGATGGATATACGGCGACAAGAAAAATCCGTTCTATGCACCGCAAAGACGCCTCTGGCGTACCGATTCTCGCGATGACCGCCGATGCTTTTGCAGAAGACATCCGGTTTGCAAAAGAAGCAGGTATGACTGGTCACCTGGCTAAGCCCCTGGACGCCGCCGCTTTAAAGCGCGAGATCAGCAGATATTTATAGTTACACAGTAAACCCGCAGACTGCTCATCTGCGGGTAACTTTTGTTTTTCGTTTTGCCGGCATATATCATACCGAAAACTTCTTATACAATGCGACGTGATCGTCAATGCACGCCCAGACACCGGCGGCATTTGCCGTCACACAGATATATTCCTTTCCGTCACTTCCCACGCCATAGCTGGCGGAACAGTTACCGGACTGCTCCACGTATCCGGTCTTGGCACACATCACCCTGGCACCTGTGTCCTTGTCCTCGATACGTCGCAAAAACCAGTTAGAGAGCGGAATTCCTTCCGGATGGAGCTCAGAAGCGGGGATCTGCCAGGTACGGGCTGACAGCACTTCCCTGCACAGATCATTTGCGACAGCTGCCTGCAGGATCACAGCCATATCATTGACCGTACAGTAATGATCCTCATCGTACAGTCCCGCACTGTTGGTAAAATGAGCTGTCTCTGACAGCCCCAGATCTTTCAGTTTCCCGTTCATCATATTGACAAATTCTTCCAGGGAACCCGCTGCATATATGGCGAGGGCTGTCGCCGCATCGCCCCCGGACGGCAGTATCGTCCCGTAGAATAGATCGCGCACAGTCACTGTATCGTTCGCCGCAAATCCGGCGCTGCTGCACTCATTGAGATAACTGTAGTCTATGATCTCCTGAGTAATCGTAAACGTATCATCCAGGTTATCAACATGTTCAGCCGCCACCAGGATCGTGAGTATCTTCGTCATGGATGCAGGGCTGATTCTGGCATCTGCATCTCTTTGCGCGACAATCTTTTCCGCACTAAGATCAACAAAGACTGCGTAGCTGCTTGTAATCTCATCTGTCAGCTCCACCGTTTCGCCCGTTGCCGCCGCCTTCTTCTCTTTCGGTTCCGGTTCCCGTTCTGAACCTGCTTCGGACCCTGTCTCCTGTCCTTTCGCATCATCAGAATCCGATGAATTGTGATCCCCCTGCGAATCAGCGGCATCCGGTCCGATGCCTGTCTCTCCCGACTCTGCCCTCACGTTATGTGTGCGTTTACTCAGATCTCCCGATATCCAAAATGATGCCAGAACAAATCCGATGCATGCGAAAAACAGCAGAAATCTGATGAACGGGCTGCTTTTCTTTTTCCTGTTTTTTCTTTGGTTATTCATTTGCTTTATCTCCTGGGCTTCATGCATACAATCATAATCACATCAGCCTGCTTCCACAACCCCATTCTCTTTGATCGTGACGGTCATATCATCTTTCATATATTCCAGAAACTCATCACCCAGAGAATCCACCACCGGCATGGTGACGTCATCGAGCCACACGTCTGCCAGAATTGCCCCGGCCGCTGCGAGGGAATCGATCGGTTCCGAAAACAGCAGACAGGCTGGCTGGCGTTTCATGGAACAGGCGCAGTACAGCACAAGCCCGCCCGTAGTGGAACCAATCGTCCTCGGGAGGCAGAGCGCTTTCCCTGCCATCTGTTTGCCATATAAATCCGCGTTATTCTGATCCCCGCAGGTTGCCTTCTTATCCCCGAACTGCAGCGCTTTCTGGAACGATGCCAGTGTATTCAGACCCTCACGAGAGACAAGTGCCGGTGCAGTCACAGTTCCCGGAGTGACCACTCTTCCCTGAAAACTCTTCATCACATATCCCCTCCCTTTGTAATCTGTTTCAGAATCTCATCATCCTTATAATACCTCGCACTGGTATAAGTGCGCAGCTTGTTGCTGGATGTGATGACTGGCATACTGGTACTCAGCGGGTTGTTCATGTACATCAGCGGACAGATATAAGACAGGATCACCCCCGTTTTCTCCAGTCTGGCGGCATACGGTGTCTGCCCGAATTTCTTCAGCACAGCCGGAGCTGCAGTAAATACCGTGGGTATCACAACCTTCTCATGCCCGGCTTCCTTTAATCCCTGTTCCACTTTTTTCGTCCAGCTGATCAGCTGATTCAGGCTCATGTGCGGGCATCCCATAAAGCATAATTTCGGCCTGGCATTCTTATTTTTCCAGATAACCGGATAGCCGTCATAGACACGCTGCAGTTCTGCGTCGTCGATGACATATACGTTTGGATTTTCCTTCAAAAGGCCTTTTCCCTGCTGTACTGCCTCCGGTGTGATTCCCTCCACATGGTACAGTCCGACTGCGCCGTTCGAGGCTGTCGCCGCTCCGAAATCCTTCAGATACGTCCGGGCGTCATCATCCAATGTGCCCAGCCACTTATCCAGTCCGACAATGTACGGTACATCCTCCATCACTTTCATGCCGACGGCAGATCCCAGAAGCTGCGCTTCCGGTTTCCTGGTAGTCCTGATCTCGACGATCCAGTCAGCCCTGCGTCCCTCATCACTCAGCAGTCCGAAATGCGGCACACAGCCCACGACAGAACCCATCAGATCGATGATTCCCGAGTTCCGGTTGCATCTGGCGCCCAGCACCGAGTTGGCATATACGACCGCTGAAGATTCTGACCAGGAAAGAATCTCTCCCTGGCCGGGCGTATTTCCGACTTCGTCCATATAGCAGGTACACGTGAAGGCGTCCTTCCCGAGCAGTCCCAGTTTATCCAGCTGACTCTCGTAATAATCCTGCCTGCTGTACATAAAATGCCGAAATACAATATTCTGTATGAAAGAACTCGGTACCATTTTGTCCAGAGGACGGGGATCGGCAGTAAATTTCTGTGTCGATGTGCATCCCGCACCGATCAGTTTCTCCATCAGGTCATAGACGGGTCCCAGCGCCTTCAGACCGAAAGAAGTGACCAGATGGTTATATTTGCTCGAAATCGGTACCATGCTGTCCGCACCGAACAGTTCACCGTAGCGGATCATGGTCTCCATCACCTTTGCCATCACATCGCCTTTGCTGCCGTTTAAGACCGCTTTCTGCTCATCCGACAGCTTCATCTTATAATCTGTCATTTCATCCCGCCTCCCATCAGATTTTCATAGCCGTCTCGTATGCACTCCAGACAACGGACCTGAGGTTGCCAACCTTCAGACAGTCACCCACAAGGTATGTTCTTTTTCCTTTTCCCGTGAGCGGACTGGAGACATACCCGGCGGAGCTGATCACCGAATCACAGGCGATCTCGACCTTCCCGCTGTCCTTTGTGCAGACGATCGAGCCTTCCCTTACCTCTCTTAGCATAGTCTCCAGATAGACGGGAATCCTGTGCAGTGCAAACCATTCGCGCAGATATGAACTGTTGGCGAGACAAACGCCCTTCTGGGAAACCAGGTCGTCCTTCATCTCGACTATGATTGGTTTCTTTCCTTTTAATGCCAGCTCATACGCAATCTCACATCCCGTCAGGCCTCCTCCTATCACAGCCACCGTATCTCCCACTCCGGCGCCGTTCAGGTATTCGCACGCCTCGATCATCCGTTCATAGCCGGGCACATTTTTCAATGTCCGCGGAACGGCTCCGGTGGCAATGATGACCGCTTCGTTTCCGAACTTCGCCGTGTCCCGAACTTCCTCGTTCAGATGAACTTCTATGTCAAGCACGTCCATCTGACGTCTGTACCAGGTGAGCAGGTTCCTGAGTTTATCTTTATAAGACTCCGCACTTGCCGGAATAAAGGTACCGCCGAGGCGGTCGCTTTTTTCATGAATGACCGGATTATGCCCACGTAATTTCAGCACTCTGGCTGCTTCCATACCGCCGATGCCTCCGCCGATGATATGAACTCTCTCAGGCGACGATGTTTTCCTGATATGATGCTTATCCCACTGCATGGTCTCAGCATTCACTGCACACCGCGCGAGATGCAGGCTGTCCGAAAGCTCCTGATCATTTGGAACCCCCTTATAGTGGCACATATTGAAGCATCCGTTGTGGCATAAGATGCAGGGACGTATATCCTCTTCTCTTCCTTCCATCATCTTAGTCACCCATTCCTGGTCAGCCAGAAACTGACGGGCAAAGCCCGCTCCGTCTATTTTCCCTGCCGCAATGGACTCGGCTGCCGTGTGCGGATCCATTCGACCTGCACACACGACGGGAATATCCGTGAACTTCCGAATGTGTTCCACATCCTCCAGATTGCAGTTCTTGGGCATATAGATCGGCGGGTGCGCCCAGTACCACGCATCGTAGGTACCATTATCACAGTTCAGCATATCATAGCCGGCATCCTGGAGGTATCTCACAGCCTTTTCTGACTCCTCCATATCTCTTCCCGCCTCTGTGAAATCTTCTCCGGGCAGCGCGCCTTTCCGATATCCCTTCGTCATGGAACGGACACTGTACCTTAAGGACACGGGGAAATCTTTCCCGCACACCCTCTTGATCGCCTGCACGATCTCTACGGCAAAACGATATCGGTTTTCAAAAGACCCCCCATACTGATCTGTACGGCGGTTCACGTACTTCAGAGTAAACTGGTCAAGCAGATAGCCCTCATGCACCGCATGGATCTCAACGCCGTCCACTCCCGCGTCCTGAAGCAGTTTCGCACATTTTGCAAACGCCTCCACGAACTCATGGATCTCTTCCACCGTCATCTCTCTGGACGGAACTTTATCAGACCAGCGGTTGGGCGAAGGGCTCGCCGAAGCCGTGATCTTATCCAGATCCATAAACGGTTTGGAAACCACCCTCAGAAATTTGTTTGTGTAAAGTGTCTCCATCAGCTCGCTGACCGTGAAAGACCGTCCAAACCCGGCGGTCAGCTGAACGAATAATTTTGCTCCCGTCTCGTGGAACTTTGGCATCCAGGCTTTCAAGTCCTCATACATCTTTTTATTCTTATAAAGCCACTGTCCGAACATCGGGTTATAGACGGGTTGACATCCAGGCAGCACCAGCCCCGCATGGTTTTTCGCCACCTCCATGATAAACTTTGCACCATCCTTGTCAAAATGGTTCTTCTCCATCCATCCCAGAAGATTCGTACCTCCCATTGAGGTTAAAACAATCCGGTTCTTAATATCACAGTTACCGATTTTCCACGGTGTAAATAACGGTTCTAACTTTGCATCCATCCTCATTCCCCCCTGGCACAGTAGTGTATTGGTGAAGTGTCTCCTGCTTTGTTCTATCTATATTCTATCATATCCGGCACTGAGACGCCATTCCTTACTGCAAAAGACCGTTCGTATTTACCCGCTGCTTCCGAACCACCGATTTGTCCTCAATAAGTATGGTTATGCGTTATGAAAGATCATCAGGTGATCCATCAGTTTCTCAATATCTCCAAGAGAAAACAAGTGATCCCTGTACTTATAGAATGCCTTTCCTGTCCAGGTGTCCGTCCCCGTTTCTTCGTGTCCCGGCATATCAATCCAGGTCATGTCCTCTGCCTGTACCATATACGGGTCTCTGAAAAGCAATATTCCGAGCTGATATTTCTGATATTCCAGAACCAGAATCACTGACCTGGTCTTATCTTTCCCGGTTTCCGCTTCTTCCTCCAGCCTGATAACCGGTATAATTGCCCCCTGATAATGGAAGACACCCGCAAAATGCTCTGGGAGACACGGGACTTTAGACACCCGCATATTCGGGCAGATTTCTTTGATATATGTAAACTCCACGGCATAGTTCTTTGTCCTGCCGGGAATGCATAGAATCTCTTTGTTAATGTCCAATTCTGTATCCTCCTTCGCTCACGTACAGATTCACAAGTATTTCCACATCCAGTGCCGAACAGATTCTGCCATTTCCCATCATACTGAGCCCGCTGATTCCCGTAAAACGGCGGAATCCAGTGCCAAATAGAGGCGGCAGTGGTTTCACCACAATACGCTTCTGTTCATACATGGAATCCGCTATGATACAGTACTCCTTATCGTTTTTTTTCAGGCATATGATGATCGCAGTATCTTCGGTTTTCCCCTGCAGATGATAGAAGCGGTGAAGGTCTATCAGCGGTACCATTTTTTCCGACATCATGATGTAGGAAGTTCCGCCTTTCAGCTCCTGTATCAGACCCGTTTTTTCCCTGTACTCCATAAAACCAGACACATAACGCGCCGGCAGCGAAAATCTGCATTCCCCCACCCGGAAGCGCACACATTCAATCGTAGAGAGCGTCAGCGGAAGCATAATTGTAAACTTACTCCCTTTTCCTGCCTCGCTGTCTATATAAAGATGTCCGCCTGCCTCCTCCATGATATTTTTAACAACATCAAGCCCCACTCCGCGTCCTGAATAGTCTGTAACCTTCTCCTGGGTTGTAAAACCGGGCGAGAGAATCAGTTCCCACAGTTCCTGTGTATCATACGCATCTTCCGGTTTTTCCAAAAGCCCTTTTTTCTTTGCAGATGCTTTGATCTTCTCTGCATCAATTCCCCGTCCGTCATCCTGAATCGAAAGGATCAGTTCACCGACAGTACTCTCCGCGGTAAAGACAATCTTTCCGGTTTTTTCCTTACCGGAAGCCGCACGTTCTGCCGGCGTCTCAATTCCGTGGTCTACCGCATTGCGAATGATGTGCATCAGCGCTTCAAAGACATATTCCACGACACTTTTGTCCGCCTCAATATCCCCGCAGCTGGCAACAAATTCTACGTCCTTTTTCTGAACACGGCAGATGTCACGAAAAATCCTGCGAAGTTTTGGAACAAGACTGTTGACAGGAACCATCCGCATCTCCATCACTGTTTTTTCCACATCACCGATGAGACGATTCAGCTGATATGCAGTCCCCTCTCTGATCTCCTCCAGTCCCGCCCGGCGCAGCGCATCGTCCAGTGTCAGCATCTGTATCATCATCTCTCCGGCCAGATTCTGCAGGCGATCCAGACGGTCTGTCCTGACATTCAGAAATTCCGCCTCTTTCTTTTCCGCTGATTCCCTGTCATCTTTCGTCGTATGTTCTGTTGGCAGAACCGCTCTTATCGTCCGGTCTTCTACGATCTCGCAGGATGCCACAAACAAACCTCCCCGAAGAATATCGAGCACCTTATTCTTTTCCTGGCTCTCAAACCGGAGCAGCACTCCGTGTCTGCTGATGTATTCTGCCTCTGACTGTGCCTTGTCAAGATGCTCCGGAAATGATTCCACGCAGCTGCAATGTCCCTCGATCTGCCGGACAAGCATAAACGCACGAATATGTTCCAGCCTGCATCCCTCCTCCAGTTTAATTCTGACGATCACGCCTCCTTTGCCGTCAAAGTTCTCCGGTATCCGCTCCGGTTCCTCTGCATTTTCCCCGCGGGTTTCCTGTATTTCCTCCGTTTGTTTTCCCCCGTCCTCTCGTCTTCCCTGTTTTGCCGCGCGAAGATATTCTTCAGCCCGGATCTCTATATCACTGGCCGGGTGAGGCTGATAAGAGTCCAGTGACATGCCTTCCAGCTCTTTGGCAATATAATCGGATACCGTAAATAACAAATCAAACAGCTCAGGTTCCGGATCTTTTATGACGCCATATGTTTCCCTGTAGTATGCAAAAAGATCCTCCAGCTTATGTGCTGTCCGTGATAAATCACTAAGCCTCATCATTGCCGAGGATCCTTTGATCGTATGCATGATCCGGAAAACCGCATGGATCTCACTCTCTGTAAATGCATGGTTCTTTTCTGCTTCCAGCAGAAACCCGTCCAGCTGCTCCAGCAGCTGCCGGGTTTCCAGCATATATACTTCCAGCATTTCTTTTTCATCTGAATCAAAATATCCCATAGTTATCTCCGTCTACTCTATCTCCTCATACCAGACACTGCAGTTCTTCCCGTGACGTTTTCCATAATAGAGCGCCTGATCCGCATATTTGATGTTCAGCTCGATTCCTTCCTCCTCACTGTAACAGTGCAGCCCCAGCGTAATGGTGCAGGAAAATTCCACGGAGTCATGAAAGAACGTATATTGCTCCACTTTCCTGCGGATCGTTTCGCTCAGCTCAAAGGCCTCTTCCTCTGTAACATTCATGAGTGCGATCAGAAACTCTTCCCCGCCCCAGCGGACCACTTTAAATTTCTGGCATACTTCTCCCATGATGCCTGCGATACATACCAGTGCCACATCACCCGCATCATGTCCATATGTATCATTTACTTTCTTAAAATCATCAATATCTGCAAGAATCAGGACATTTTTCTTTTCATTATGAATCTGGATATCTTCTGCCAGATCTCCTACGACATAACGGCGGTTATACAGACCCGTCAGCCCGTCCCTGAATGCCATGTTGTTCAGTTTCTGCATGTTGCTGCGCAGTTCTTCATTCACTTTATTCAGTTCATCCTTCTGCTTCTTCATCTGGAGATGTATCTGTACCCGTGATTTTAGCTCACCATGCGCAAACGGTTTCTTGATATAATCGCAGGCACCCATCGTCAGCCCCCTGACCACATCCTCATCATTATCTCTGGACGTCAGAAAAATAATGGACGCATGATTCTGATCAACGCTCCTCAGTTTTTCAAACAGGTCATACCCGTCCGCATCGGGAAGAACTACATCCAGCAGTATCAGATCCGGCTGATACAGTTTTACCAGTTCAACTGCTTCTTCCCCGCTGTGTGCCTCACAGAGAAATACTCCTTCCGCCCCGTCAAGAGCTGTTTTTATCTGCTGGCAGATCAGCAGACTGTCATCGACTGCCAATACTATCTGTCTGTCACTTGCATTCATAGCTTACCTCCATCTGTTCGTCAAATCACTCTCGTTGCACGCCTGACCGTGCTGATTTCCAGACTGCCGTCCTTTCCCGAGAAAAGAATGGTCCTTCCGTAATTGTCTCCGGTGTCCTCTGCGATAACAGGAATCCCGGCTTTTCTTAAAGCCTGCTTCACAGCATCGACATTCTGTTTTCCAATTTCCCATTTACCGCCTGCATTCTGAAACATATCAGCGCCTCCTGCGATCTTGGCGGTCATCCGTATCCGCTTGGCCCCAAGCGCCTCCATTTCCCGGATCAGCGTCTGCACTCCTGATGCAGCATATTTGTATGGATTCCTTTGATCGGTACTATGCCCGGCATCAGGGAGAACAACATGCGCCATCCCTGCCACTTTTTCCCGCATATCATACAAACAGATTCCCACACAGGAGCCAAGTGCGTACGATATGAGGGTCTGACCGGCATGCACTGCTCTGCCCTCCGCGATCCCTACAATGACTTTTTCCATATCGCTACATTTCCTCCAGCCACTCGGAGATTTTGCGCATCGATTCCATCTCCGGGAAGAACAAAATCTGTCCGCACAACGTTTCGCTGTCCAGGCGGATCTCGTTGTCAATCATCAGAAGCATATCGCTCGCTTTCATCAGATGCGAGACAACCGTGCTGAAAATCGCGCCCCCCATATCCGTACTGAGGTGTGGCACCGTGACCTCGATCCTTTTGTTCAGCAGCTGTGCCAACGCATTGACGTAAGCACCGCACATTACATTTCCCAGTTCACAGAAGACTGACCGCTCCATATCATCCATCCGGGCCAGATCTCTTTCCTTTTTTTCCAGCAGCCAGTCAAGCGCACGCACTGCGAATTCCATGTCAAGCAGAAATAAAAATATTCCCTCTATTTCACCGCACGCTTCCAGCATAATTCCAATCTTCTCTTTCTCCGAGCTGCCAGGGTCTTCATACATCTCCTGATAGCTTACCAGCTTCAGCCTCGTGGAGTGGACCTCCAGCGGGCGCGCCAGCATTGCGGAGAGGGCTGTCACCGCATTGCCTGTGCCGATATTTCCGAGTTCTTTCAGCATATCCTGTTCATTCTCATTCAGTTCCCCGCTCTTATCCATCTTCGATCTCCCCTGTTCTATGCAAGCTCAAATTGTTCTACCAGTTCTTTTAATATCTGGGCCTGAGCTGACAGCTCTTCACTCGCCGCTGCACTCTCTTCGGTCGTAGCAGAATTCCTCTGTACAATCTCCGAAATCAACTCTACACTCTTTCGAATCTGTGTAATGGCAATCGCCTGCTGTGATGATTCCGCAGAGATCTTATCCACCATCCGGTTAACCTCCTGGGCGCCTTCTACCGAGATTTTCAAGGCTTCAGCCGCAGAATCGACGGCTTCCATACCTGCCTGTACGGCCTCTGTATTCTTCTCAATTAATTCGGCTGTGAGCTTTGATGCTCCCGTCGTCTTGGATGCAAGTCTTCTCACTTCTCCTGCCACGACAGAGAACCCCTTCCCTGCATCGCCTGCTCTGGCCGCCTCCACTGCAGCATTCAGCGCAAGAATGTTTGTCTGGAATGCAATATCCTCTATCTCTTTTACAATCCCTGTGATCTCTTTTGAATTCTTTTGAACTTCCCTGATGCTCTTCAACAGTATTTCCATCTGGTCATTGCTCGTTACCAGTCTTGTTCCCACCTTGTCTGCCAACAGACTCGACTTGTGTGCATTTTCTGCATTTTCCTTTACACTGTCGGTGATCTCATTGATGCTGACCGCCAGTTCTTCGATAGAGCCCGCCTGCTCCGATGCTCCCTGTGCCAGAACCTGCGCACCGCTTGAAACCTGTTCCGCGCCGCCGGACACCTGATCTGCACTGCCGCTGATCTGCTGCATGGACTCTCTGAGCAGATGCGTAATCTCCTCCATCGACTCCCCAAGGGCAATAAAATCCCCCTTGAATTCGACATTTGGACGATAACTGAGGCATCCGCTGCCAAGTGACGACAAACCGGCTTTTATCTCTCTGACATAGCTGCTCAGAGCTTCGGCAGTGCTTCGGATATCGTCTGCCAGCTGTCCCAGTTCATTTCTGGACGTATAAGTAATCTCCAGATCCAGGTCGCCGTTTGCGATCTGATTGGCTGCTCTTTTAACCGTATTAATCGGAACAATGATGCTCCTTGTGATCACATACCATAAAATTCCCGTGAACAGTATGATCACTCCCGCCAGGATCCAGATCAGAACCACGATTCTGCTGTTCATAGCCTGTCCTTCATTCAGACTGTTCTGTGCATCTGCCGAGGCGGCATCCACCAGCTGCGAAAGCGTTTCTCTGACCTGTGTCGCTATCGAATCATACTCGTCGAAGTAGATATTCAGAGCCTGCTCATTATCCCCCGCCTCCAGCAAAGTCATCATCTTGTCTCTCGGAACCACCATACCGGCAAACTTTTCTTCCAGTTCAGCGGCTATCTCTCCTCCGCTGATATATCCTGTTGTCAGTTCCTCCACATACGTTCCCGCATTGTCTATCAGTTTCTTTGTGTCGGTAAGATATGCCTCCCGGTCCTTTATCCCGTCTGTCGCTGCCAGAAGAATCATATTTCGCTGTACATTATTAATATTTCCGAGCAGTTTCTGTGACGTTTCCACATTGGCAAACGCACCGTTATACAGCTGTTCCATCCGATCCGACATATTCCTGATATTGACCACGGCAGTAAGTACGGTCACCACATACATCACCAGAATCAGGGCAAATGTAAGAATCAGTTTTTTTCCTATTCTCATATTTTCAAATTTTTTTCTCATATCGTGTTCTCCTCCGCGATGCAGTTATTGATGATTTTGATAAATTCATCATTTTTAAACGGCTTTACAATGAAATCAGCGGCCCCTTTCGAGAGCGCATCCAGAATCATTGTCTCCTGACCAACGGCAGAGCACATGATAACTTTTGCCCAGGGAGCCTTCGGCATGATTTCTTCCAATACCTTCATCCCCGTCATCCCCGTCATTGTGATATCGAGAATCATCAGATCCGGTTTTTCCTTCCAGAACAGCTCCAGTGCAGATTCCCCGTCCGATGCCTCTATGATATCGCGATATCCTTCTGCTTCCAGATTTCTCCGGATCAGTTTTCTCATAAACATTGCATCATCTACGATCATAATTTTCTTTTCCATATATTCTCCTTTGCCGCCTGGTCATTTTCTTTCACACTCTTTTTATAGACTGCCGGATACACCAGCTGCAGATTCGTCTCATCTCCAGGCAATAGTTCTGCATGTCCGATCATAAGATATCCTCCCGGATTCAGACTGTTTTCCAGCTGCCTGACAAGCTTTCTCCTGGATTCCCTGTCGAAATAGATCATCACATTCCGGCACAGAATCAGATCGTACTTTTCCGATACCGGTTTCATCAGGTTCTGTTTTATAAAACGTATATTGCACCTCAGGTCCCTGTCGACCGAAAACTGATGTTTATTCTCCATATGGCAGTATTTCTCCCTCCACTCGATGGGAAGCTGCTCCAATTCCCTCGCCGGATACACTGCCTCTTCGGCCTTCCTCAATACTTCCTCTGAGATGTCGGACGCCGTAATTCTGATATTCGGCATCTTCGCCACCGCGTCTCTGTAATCCCTCAGCAACATGGCCAGCGTGTAGCATTCCTCCCCTGTGGAGCACCCTGCACACCATATGTTGTAAAATGCTGTATAACTTTTCTGAAACATTTCGGGGAGAATTTTTTCATTTAACAGCCTGAAGTGTTCCGGTTCCCTCATAAAATATGTATAGTTGGTAGTCAGTCTCTCAACAAGTTCTTCTACCATCCTTCCATCCGGATCTTTTTTCATTTTATCAAAATATGAGCCAAAGGAATTGAAACCCCCGCGTTCCAGTTCTCTGGCCATTCTGCATTCGATCAATATTTGTTTCTTTTCCAGATTAATTCCATATGTCTCACGCATATACCGGACAATATCTGCAAATTCTTTTTCATTCAGCCTAATCATCGTCACCCGTCCGCCTTATTCAGAATTGATAACGGCAAGATCCGCAAGAATTTCCATACACAGAACGAAAGCAAGACCTTTTCCATGTTCCTTTCGGATCACCGCTGCACTGATAAACCGGTTCTTTTCATTTTTCACCGGCCTTTTCAGCTCCATGATACAATCCGGAGCCACTTCCCTGACTCCTGTCACTTTCTCCGCCGCAATCCCCAGACGCTTTCCCTCATGTTCGAGCAGAATGCCGTATCTGGGACAATCTCCCTCTGCCCGGCATCCGACGGTTTTCTCCCAGTCAAGAATCGCCACATCTTCTTCCCATAATCCGTTTTCCCTGATTTCTTTCACCCACGGCAGCGCGGCGAGAAAACAGAAACCGACTGCTGTAAATTCCAGATACTTATTTTCCAGGCCTTCCATAACCATCCGCCTTTCCCTGTCCCCTCTGCCGCGTCTTGTCATTCCGGGCGGACCTGCCTCATCATACATGATTCAACCTGCAGGCCGTCTAGCTTGTTCACATTATATCATACTCCACAGGCAATATCCACGAAAACCAAAACATAAAAAACCCCTGCACACGGTATATTTCCGTCAGCTGCAAGGGTTTAGGATGCTGTCAATCAGCCTGGATGCCTCATTTTTCGTCAGTGTCTCCATGTTCAGATCCTGCATGATTCCTTTCTGTTTCGTCAGACGTTTCAGCAGGCTCAGCTGCTTGGGCGTCGCAGGAGGACATTCCCCGGATGTGCATACCAGAGGTTTCGCCGCAAATAATCCCGGATGTTTCTCCTCAAAATAGTGGGACATGGTCTGATACAGCTTTGCGGTCGCCAGGGCGTCATGGTAAGCTCTGTGGGCCGCTTGGTTTTGTATGCGGTAATGTTCACACAGCGCTCCCAGACTCTTTGACGGCAGCTCCCGGTGCACTGACCTGGCGATACTCAAGGTGTCGATACCGACTCGGTCAAACACATAACCAAGTGATCTGGCGCTATTATGAATGAAACTGTAATCAAAGATCAGATTATGTCCGATCAGAATATCTTCCTCACAAAACTCCAGAAACTCAGGGATTACCTGTTCCCTGCTCCTGGCACCGGCAACCATATCATTGCTGATGCCGGTAATCCTGGTGATATTTTCCTGTATTGGCAGTCTGGGCTTTATAAATGTGATAAAACGTTCCTGGACCTTTCCTTCACGGACTTTTAAAGCCCCGATCTCAATAATCTCATGCTCTGCGGGGCTCAGTCCGGTCGTCTCAACGTCAAAAGCTATGTATGAGTTCAGCATATCGCCTGTGTCATCCTCACTTTCTCTTTTGTAATGTGCCTGCATATACTCTTACAGTTTGCTTTCATTATATACGGAATATGATACGCATTCAAGCCGAAACTTTAAACTTTTCTTTTTGATTGTCAATGTTATTGTATTACTGTATAATTTTACTATAATTATGAATTTATGTGAGGTGAGAATATGGAGAACAAAGGTATTCGTTATGAGTTTACAGCAAAACCTTATATATACTCATCGTCAGCAGACATGATTGGATGGACATTTGTTTCACTTCCTAATGATCTGTCATTGGAAATAAGAAACAATTTTAAGTGGCTAGAACAGGGCTGGGGTCGAATGAAAGTAACAGTGAAAATTGGCAGCACAGAATGGCAAACCTCTATCTGGTTTGACACCAAACAAGACACTTACTTGCTTCCACTCAAAGCAATAGTGCGGAAAAAAGAAAAGGTCGTACACAATAAGGATGTTAATATTATTATACTTGTCTAATTATCTTACAGTTCCAGCGGCAGAAAAATTTGCGACAATGAACCATTAGTGGTTGGGGAATATGCAACATAAAAACTGATTGATTTTGTTGTTGCAAATCGTGAAAACGATTATTTACTCTAATAAAAAACAGTGAATTTTGCAGTTTATAAACAGGAAGAAAGGATTTGATTGGATGGCAAAATTAACTTCTATGCGTAATATTGGAAAAGAAATGGAAAAGAAACTTAAATCAATTGGTATTTGTTCTGCAGAAGAACTATTGCAAGCAGGCAGTGAAGAAGCCTTTATTCGTTTAAAGATGCGTTATCCTAATGTTTGTCTGGTGCATTTATATACGCTCCAAGGTGCAATCGATGATATTGAATACAATCAGTTGTCCGATAAAGTTAAGGGCAAATTAAAAAGTTTTAGTGATAGCTTTAAATGAAACTTTTGATTGAACTGGCAAAGTGATAAATCAGAATTTATGAAGAGATGGATTTGGGTGATAAAAGCATTGTTTCATTTGTGACAGGCAGTAACTGAGTACATAGATTACTATAATGGCTTACGATATCAAAAACGGCTCAACTGCATGACGCCATACAGGCACTACCTGCAAACCAAAGCTGCATAAAAATATCTCCAACCGTACAACTACGGCTGGAGATAGAAAAATTTATTTTTTGCCTGTCTATTTGACAGGGAGCAGTTCAGTTCACAACTTAGTGCGACAGCCCCTTCTTTTTGTATTTATTAATGCGCAAACCTCTAAATTTCAGTTACATTATTTTAGCCCGCATAAATACTGGATTTATCAGCCCCATCAGGGATGCTTTCAAAAATCTAGTTGCCGCCCATCTGCTTTGCAACTTCAGCCGCAAAATCTTCTTCCTTCTTCTCGATTCCTTCGCCGGTCTCGAAACGAACAAAGCCTTTGATGGTGATGTTGGCACCGTTAGCTTTTGCAACTTCCTCAACATATTTGCCTACGGACTGTTTTCCGTCCTCAGCTTTTACATATACCTGATCAAGCAGGCAGATTTCTTTCATTTCTTTGTTGATACGTCCGTTTACCATTCCCTGGATCACTTTTTCAGGTTTCTGGGACTCTTTCGGATCGTTCATGATCTGAGCGAGCAGGATTTCTTTCTCGTGAGCAATGTATTCTTCACTGATCTCAGCACTGTTTGTGTACTGAGGTTTCAGAGCTGCAACCTGCATGGCAATGTTTTTTGCCATCTCTTTCACTGCATCATTCACAACATCTGTCACAACATCAACCAAAACACCGATTTTTCCGCCCATATGTGTGTAAGCGGAAACCATACCGTTTTCCTCGGTAACCTGTGCGAAACGGCGGATGTTCATGTTTTCACCGATTGTTGCGATCTGATGTGCAAGTGCTTCTGAAACAGTCTGAGATGTCTCGAATTTCCATGGCTCTGCCAGGAATGCTTCGATATCTGCTGCCGTTGTGTCCATAGCCTGCTCAGCAACCTGAGCTACGTATGCCTGGAATTTCTCGTTCTTTGCAACGAAGTCTGTCTCTGCATTTACTTCTACAGCAACTGCTTTCTTGCTGTCATCAGAAACTTTTAACATAACGATACCTTCTGCTGCAATTCTTCCTGCTTTTTTCTGAGCCGTAGCAAGTCCTTTTTCTCTTAAGAACTCCATTGCTTTATCCATGTCGCCTTCTGTTTCTGTAAGAGCTTTCTTACAGTCCATCATACCAGCGCCGCTGATCTCTCTTAATTCTTTAACCATTGCTGCTGTAATAGCCATTATGATTTCCCTCCTGATTGACTTGTCGTATTTATTACTCTGCTGCTGCTTCCGTTTCTTCTGCGAATTCTTCCTCGCTGGCTTCACCCTGTTTTGCTTCGATAACAGCGTCTGCCATTTTTGCAACAATCAGTTTTACTGCACGGATTGCATCGTCGTTGCCTGGAATTACGTAGTCCAGTTCTTCCGGATCACAGTTCGTATCACAGATACCGATCAGCGGAATACCGAGTGTATGTGCTTCCTGAACGCAGATTCTCTCTTTTTTCGGATCTACGATGAAGATTGCATCCGGAACCTTTTTCATTTCCTTGATTCCGCCCAGGTTCTTCTGAAGCTTGGACAGTTCTTTTTTCAGTTCGATGACTTCTTTCTTAGGAAGAACATCGAATGTTCCGTCTTCCTGCATTGCTTCGATTTCTTTCAGTCTTCTGATTCTGCTCTGAATTGTCTTGAAGTTGGTCAGCATACCGCCCAGCCATCTCTCATTTACATAGAACATTCCGCAACGCTCTGCTTCTGCTTTGATTGCATCCTGCGCCTGTTTTTTCGTTCCAACGAACAGGATTGTTCCGCCGTCTGCAGCGATATCAGAAACTGCTTTATATGCATCGTCAACCATTCCGACAGATTTCTGAAGGTCGATGATATAGATACCGTTTCTCTCTGTGTAGATGTACTCCGCCATTTTCGGGTTCCATCTTCTTGTCTGATGTCCGAAATGAACACCTGCTTCCAAAAGTTGTTTCATTGAAATTACGCCCATGATATTATCTCCTTTTTCTGGTTTTTCTTCCGCATGCTTCGACGTTTCCTTGAGACCCGAGGGCTTCGGGCACCTTCAAGATACCCACATGCGTGTTTTTTGCGACCTTTGCATTATAGCACGGATAAACCGGGTTTTTCAAGCACTAAATGCTTAAAATTCCCGTAAATTTACAATTTTTCAGGGGTTTTCGGCAGGCGTAAGCACAACTTCCTGGCTTCCGGCAGCATACGGTCCCAGCCAGTAGAGCTGGGCGCGCAGTACAACGCCCTCCGCTGTCCGGTAATAACCGATCTCACGGAAGTCATCCGAGACCTGGCACTGTGTCCCTTCGAAATAAAGTTCAGGGTGAATCTTCATATCTTCATTGAACGCACTGTTCACCATGCTGACTGCAGAAGCGTGGTCCGTATTCAGAAGCTCTTCCAGTGTGTATATATGATCGCCAGCAAGATCGACTGTCATTCCGTACTCATAATACATGCCGTGCGCGCCCCCTGAATAATACCAGTCCGTAAAATGCATGGAAATATACGCGCCGTCCTGGAACGTGACTTCCACATCGCGGGAGACGCCGGCATTTTCAATTCCCTCCTCCTGCATGTCTTTCAGATATGACAGTAATTCCGACGCACTGTTCTGAAAATACGCATTCCATGCATCTGTCGTCGGAGAGGACGGTGAAAATACCGGATACCAGATATCCAGGCTGCCGTCAAGTACTTTCATCTGCATGGAATATGCCTGCTCGCTGTCTGATCCCTGCTTTCTTAAAAAGTCCGTAAACTTCACTGTGGCGCCGCTTATTTTTTCGCCGGTCTGTGCCGAATACAGGGCTCCTGCCTGCTCACTCGTGATGCCGGAGGTCTTGTCCGTTCTCAATATCTTTCTCAGAGTGATATCCTGATCCATCGCCGGATACTGGTATCCGATGCCGTCTAAATCAAGACCGAGTTCGTCCACCCGGGCGATAAAATCCAGCACAAACTGCCGGTTTTCTTCGGGACCGCTATAGTTTTCGTCCAGGCGTAGGCAGGCATCCGCCACATCATCCGATCCGGCCATATCCAGGCTCTCGCCGGCCGGCAGAAAAGCCTGATCACGATACTGAACTCTGCCCATAGTCCAGAATGCACCATCCGCAAAATACGTCGCTCTCCCGCCGCACTCATAGAAGATCACCGTATCCTTCCCGTACTCTTTAGAAAAAAAGTCGATGCGCATCGGAAAGCTGATACCGTCCAGCGCGTGATATCCCATATCAATCAAATACTCCGCCGCTTTTATCCAGCTTCCGTCCGATTCTCGCTCCAGCATATAAAACCAGTATCCCTGCTCGGAAAACTGTGAGGAATTTGTTCCTATAATAATTGCCAGAATTTCCTCCTGTCCATCCCCATCATAGTCGAACAGATCCGCACTCAGAATCCCCGTGTCTGCAATGCTGGAACATTTAATTCCCTGATCTGTTCTTTCATACCACATGTCATACGTACAGTCTGCCAGGTAAGGAAGCCCCAGAACCTGCCGTGCTGTTGCCGCAGCATCTGCAGCGGCGTCTGTTCCGCTATCCTTCTGCCCCATGTCCGCACTTTTCCCAAAATCATGTGTGATATATGTTTCTTCTATTATAGTCAGCTGTTCCTGAAGAACCTGTACATTTCCTTCTTTTACTGCCTCAATCCCCTGATTCAGAACTTCCACCGCCTGACTGTACTCTTCCGTCTCTGTATAGACGGCAGCGAGCTGAATGTATGGTCTGGGAAGACCGGGACTGACCGTAATCGCCTTTCGGTAACTGCTTTCAGCCTTCTCGTAATTCTTCTCTTCCAGATACTGATCCCCCATCGTGATCAGCTCCCGATACTCCTTCTTTTCAGAGATATGTGCCCAGAAAACCACGCCCAGAATCATGATCAGCAAAAGGATCCCTGTGATAATGAGTATGAGCAGCCTGTTGCTGTTGCTGCCGCGCTCAGGGGGCGCTGCCGCATGCCCAACCGTTTCTCCCGCAAGCCTGTTGCCGCAGTTTTCACAGTACGCATGGCTGTCGTCGTTATATACACCGCATCTTCCACAATACATTGCTCGCCCTCCCGCTCAGACCTTAACTGTAGCCTTTCGAAGCCTCATAATCTGAAATCAGCTTCGCATTTTTCAACTCTGTTTTGCTCAAATATGTATTGTCGTCAAAATTTTCAGCCGGTATACTCGGCACATACCAGCTTTTGCCCCGAAAATAAGAATCCAGAGCGGAATCATTGAACATCCTTCCGTGTCTTGCATATATTTCATTTCTGGCAACTCTCAGTTCCCACTCACTCAGTCCTGACAGATCGGAACTGTCAAGCTGTCGGCTGCTGCTGTCCGGGATCACATAATCCCCGCCGGCTGAATCATCCGGTTCCTGCGCCGGCAACGGTGCAGGAGTCACCGTCGGTGCCGGCTCCGGGGTTACGACCGGTTCCTGCACGGCTTCCGGCTCCTCTGCCGGAACCGGCGTCACTGTGACAGCCGGTACTTCGGCGGGTTCCACTGTATCATCCTTATCGTCCGCCTCAGGAGTATGCTCCTGTTCTGTTTTTGAAGACTCTGCGTACTGCTCCTCTTCTCTGTTGAGACTGACCAGCGTCGCAACGCCCCATATGATACCGATGACCAGAAGTACTGCGACAACTCCGAGCAATGCATAGAGTGCTTTTTCCTTTCCGTCCGTCTCTGGCTTTTTGCGCGGCGGCTGATACTGCTGCGTGTTATGACCTGTCAGTTTTCTTCCGCATCCCGGGCAGTACAGATCTCCCGATTCCAGCTTACTTCCACATTTTTCACAAAACATTGCTTCTCCCTCCTCATGTGTTATCACCAGTCGAACGCTTCAATTTTCTGCCTCAGCTTCTCCCTGACAGTGTCTGAAGCAAACGCATAGGCAGCGCTGTTCAGCAGCAGCTGTTTTTCTTCTGCCCCCGATAACCCGAAATATTCCCTCATAAGCTGCATTTCTTTCCCCAGCGTTGTGTCACTCACCGTTCGGTTGTCGGTGTTTACGGTCAAAACAACGCCCGAATTCAGAAGCGTACGAAATGGATACTGTTCGATACTCTCCGCCGCTTTTGTCTGGAGGTTGCTGGTGGGACAGAGCTCCAGACAAACCTTTTTATTTGCACACTCCTGCATCGCCCTCGCGTCTTTCGCGGCCGCAATCCCATGACCGATGCGCATCGCCCCCATGGCCAGCGCATCCAGTACATTCATCACGCTCCCGCACTCACCGGCATGAATTGTAAACGGTATGCCATGTCTTCCCGCTTCATAATAGAAGCGGCTGTGTGCGCCGACCGGATACTGCTTCTCATCGCCCGCAATATCGAATCCGGCGAGACCCATCCCGTAGAATTCGAGAAGATCGTGAAGCATCTGTATGTTGTCCTCCACGTTGTGGTGTCTCATCGCGCAAACGATAATCCCCGCCTCGGTCCCCGTCTCACGCCTTGCATCGTTCATACCCGAGATCACAGCATCCACCACCTGCCTGCTGTTCAGGCCCTGGCGGGTGTGCAGGAGCGGTGCAAAACGGATCTCCATGTAGATAACATTTTCCTTTGCAGCCTCGCAGATTGTATCATAGGCGGCCTCCCGCAGATTTTCCTGTGTCTGCAAACAGGCGACCGGCAGATCAAAATACGTCAGATACTCCGCCAGATCCTGGCATCTGGCGGGTGCCCGCAGCACCTCTTTTAAGTCATTCTTTCTTTTAGGTATTTTTAATCCGCTGCGGTTTGCCAGTTTTTGTACCGTCAGAAGCGGAAGAGATCCATCCAGATGGCAGTGCAGATCGATCTTCGGTGTCATACTATCCCTCCCTCAAAGTTAAACTTTCACGGGTTTATTATATCATTTCCGGAAGCCAAAAACAACGCCGTGCAGGCCCAATACAGAGCCTGCGGCGTTGTTTTTCTACTGAACGGAAAGATTCGTATAGCCCATCAGGCTCTCATCCACTTCCCTTGCGGCTTCTCTTCCTTCCCGGATCGCCCAGACGACCAGGGACTGGCCTCTGTGCATATCTCCTGCCGCAAATACGTTCGGCACATTTGTTGCGTACCCGTTTTCCTCCGTTGCAACATTGGTCCGTCCGTTGACTGCTACTTTAAATGCGTCTGTCACGTATTTCTGTGATCCCAAAAATCCCGCGGCGATCAGTACGACGTCCGCATCGATCGCCTGCTCTGTCCCTTCAACCGGAACCATCATCATACGTCCTGTTTTCTCATCCTTCTGACCCTCCAGTCTTACGATTTTGACCTGGCACAGTTCCCCTTTCTTATTTTTGATAAACTCAGTCACCGTCGTCTGATAGACACGGGGATCCCTGCCAAACACTGCGACAGCCTCCTCCTGACCGTAATCAGTCTTACAGATTCTCGGCCACTCGGGCCATGGATTATGCTCCGCCCTCTGATCCGGAGCCTTCGGCATCATTTCAATCTGTACTACACTGGACGCTCCCAGGCGTATCGATGTTCCGGTACAGTCATTTCCGGTGTCCCCGCCTCCGATGACCACGACTTTCTTCCCTTTTACATCGATATACTGTTTATCCCGAAATTCCGAATCCAGAAGACTCTTTGTTACAGAGGTCAGAAAATCCACCGCGAAATAAATTCCTTTGGCATCTCTGCCCGGAGCGCTGATGTCACGCGGATTTGACGCGCCGCAGCAGAGCACGGCGCGGTCAAATTCCCTCAGCAGCTTCTCCGCCCTGTAATTCTTCCCGACATCCGTATTCGTGACAAATGTGACGCCTTCCTCCTCCATGATTTTGATCTTCCGGTCGATCACATGTTTTTCCAGCTTCATATTCGGGATTCCGTAGCGAAGAAGTCCGCCGATGCGGTCATTCCTCTCAAATACAGTCACTGAGTGTCCTCTCTTGTTCAGCTGGTCAGCTGCTGCGAGACCGGAAGGACCGCTGCCTATCACCGCTACCTTTTTTCCGGTACGTGCGCGGGGCGGTTCCGCCTTCGCATACCCCATCTCATAAGCATGCTCAATGATGGCAAACTCATTTTCCTTTGTGGATACCGGTTCTCCGATCAGATTGCATGTGCAGGCCGCCTCACAGAGTGCCGGGCATACCCGTGATGTAAATTCCGGAAAGCTGCTCGTCTTTCTCAGGCGTCTGTACGCCTCTTCCCAGTTTCCGAGATATACAAGATCGTTCCATTCGGGGATCAGATTGTGCAGCGGACAGCCTGACACCATGTTGCCGAGCATCATACCGGACTGACAGAACGGCACACCGCAGGACATGCATCTCGCCCCCTGCAGCTGCTGTTCTTGCAGAGGAAGATGGATTTTAAACTCGCGGAAATGTCTGATCCTGGACTTTGGTTTTTCAGAAACACTGACTTTTCTCTCATATTCTAAAAATCCTGTTGCTTTTCCCATAGTTCTCCCTCCTATCCTCTCGTAGTCGCATAAAATGCCTCGATCTGTGCCTGGTTTGAGCTCAAACCTTTTTCCTCCATCTGTACCACTGCATTTTGCATCTTCTGATAATCATGCGGAATGATTTTCTTGAACTTCGGAAGATAATCTTTAAAGTTCTCCAGAACCTGTTTCCCTTTGACGGAGTTTGTACATGCCACATGTTCCTGAATCATCTCTTTGAGTTCCTGTACATCGTACTTGGAACTGATCCGTTCGATGGACACCATGGACTTGTTGATCTTAGTATAAAGATCATTATGATCATCGAGAACATACGCCACGCCTCCGCTCATGCCGGCTGCAAAGTTCTTGCCGATCTGTCCCAGGACAACTGCACGGCCGCCTGTCATATACTCGCATCCATGATCGCCGACGCCTTCCACTACCGCGACGGCCCCTGAATTTCGGACGCAGAAGCGTTCCCCGGCCACACCGTTGATAAATGCCTTTCCGCTGGTTGCCCCGTAGAGTGCCACGTTTCCGATGATGATATTTTCATCCTGTTTAAAGTTTACTCCCGTCGGAGGATAGACGATCAGTTTTCCTCCGGACAGCCCTTTTCCAAAATAATCGTTGCTGTCCCCGACAAGCTCCAGCGTCAGCCCCCTCGGAATGAATGCTCCGAAGCTCTGTCCTCCCGCACCGCTGCATTTTACAGTATACGTATCATCCTTCAGGCCCTCCCCGAACCTTCTGGTGATCTCAGAGCCCAGGATCGTCCCGAATGTACGGTTTGTGTTAGCGACATCCACTTCGATGCTTCCCGGCTGTCCGCTCTCGATCGCCGATCCGAGCTTTTTCAGCAGGATCCTCTCATCAGCCGTTTTCTCCAGTTCAAAGTCGTAGACTTGTTTCGGGTCAAACGTCACTTTATCCCCCGCCTTTGCAAACGGATTGTTCAGTATCCCAGACAGGTCCACTTTGGATGCCTTGATTCCGTCAAATTCCTTTTTCATGCGAAGGAAATCACTTCTTCCAACCAGCTCATCTACAGTTCTGACCCCGAGTTTTGCCATATATTCCCTCAGTTCCTCGGCGATGAAGCGCATGAAATTAATCACATATTCCGGTTTTCCCCTGAATCGCTTCCGAAGTTCCGGGTTCTGTGTCGCCACACCCACCGGACAGGTGTCCAGATTACAGACACGCATCATGACACATCCCATGGTCACAAGCGGCGCAGTCGCGAAGCCAAATTCTTCGGCGCCCAGCATTGCTGCGATTGCAACGTCACGGCCGCTCATCAGTTTACCGTCCGTCTCAATGCGCACTTTATTGCGCAGACCATTCATGATCAGCGTCTGGTGTGTTTCCGAAAGGCCCAGCTCCCATGGAAGTCCCGCATTTTGAATGGAACTTCGGGGGGCTGCACCCGTTCCGCCGTCGTACCCCGAGATCAGGATGACCTGTGCGCCGGCTTTTGCCACACCGGCAGCAACGGTTCCCACTCCCGCTTCTGATACCAGCTTCACAGAGATCCGGGCATTTTTATTTGCATTTTTACAGTCATAAATCAGCTGTGCAAGGTCCTCGATCGAATAGATATCGTGGTGCGGCGGAGGAGAGATCAGACTGACGCCCGGTGTCGAATGCCTCGTCTTTGCAATCCAGGGATATACTTTTCCTCCCGGCAGGTGTCCGCCTTCTCCGGGTTTCGCACCCTGTGCCATCTTTATCTGGATCTCCTGCGCACTTACCAGATATCTGGAGGTAACTCCGAACCGTCCGGATGCCACCTGTTTGATCGCTGAGCACTTATTCAGTCCGTCCCTGCCGACAGTCAGACGTTCATAGTCCTCTCCGCCCTCCCCGCTGTTAGATTTTCCGTGCAGTGTATTCATGGCGACTGCCAGCGTCTCGTGCGCCTCCCTGGAAATGGAGCCGTAAGACATTGCCCCCGTTTTAAACCGTGTCACGATCGAATCCACGCTTTCGACTTCCTCGATCGAAACTCCCTGTTTTGGAAAATGAAATGTCAGCAGATCTCTCAGTGTCCCTTCCCGGTGCTCCGAATTTACCAATGCAGTATATTCTTTAAACATCCCGTAGTCGCCGCGTTTTGTAGACTCCTGCAGCAGATGAATCGTCTGCGGATTGTACAGATGTTTTTCACCGCCGCTTCTCATCTTGTGGCGTCCGACGCTGTTCAGAGTCAGATCCGTCTCCAGCCCCAGCGGGTCGAATGCTGCAGAATGCAGTTCATCATTTTCCCTCGCAATGTCCTCCAGCGTGATACCGCCGATACGGCTGACAGTATTCGTAAAGTATTCATCGATCACACTTTTATCGATACCGATCGCCTCGAAGATCTGTGCTCCCTGGTACGACTGAATCGTTGAAATCCCCATCTTGGACGCGATCTTGACGATCCCGTGAAGAACCGCATCGTTGTAATCACTGACAGCCGCATAGTAGTCTTTATCCAGCATACCGCTGTCAATGAGCTGTCCGATCGTATCCTGTGCCAGATAAGGGTTGACCGCGCATGCGCCGTATCCGAGCAGTGTCGCAAAATGATGCACTTCACGGGGCTCTCCGGATTCCAGTATCATTGCCAGTGATGTTCTTTTCTTTGTTTTTACGAGATGCTGATGTACCGAAGATACCGCGAGCAGCGAGGGGATAGCCACATGGTTTTCATCCACCCCGCGGTCAGACAGGATCAGGATATTCGCGCCGTCCCGGTGAGCACGGTCAACCTCCACGAACAGCCGGTCCAGCGCCTTCTTCAGATCGGTGTTTTTGTAGTAGAGGATCGATACGATCTGAACCTTGAAATTCCCGGCATTCATGTTCTTGATCTTCATCAGGTCCGTATTCGTAAGGATCGGATTGTTCACCTGAAGCACTCTGCAGTTATCCGGTTTTTCCTCCAGAAGATTTCCGTCCTCTCCGACATATACCGTCGTTGAGGTCACGATTTCTTCCCGGATCGCGTCGATTGGAGGATTTGTCACCTGCGCAAACATCTGTTTAAAATAGTTGAACAGCGGCTGATGACCCTGATCCAGAACCGGAATCGGGGAATCAATGCCCATGGCGCCGATGCCCTCACTCGCATTTTGGGCCATATTTAAAATCGATGTCCGGTACTCTTCATACGTGTACCCGAAAGCTTTCAGAAGCCGTGCCCGTTCCTCCTCCGTGTAGCTTTCCACCCGCTGATTTGGTATCTTCAGCTCCTTTAAAGTGATCAGGCTGCTGTCCAGCCACTCTCCGTACGGCTGCCTGGAAGCATAGTATTCTTTCAGTTCATCATCGGAGACGACTTTCCCGTTTACCGTATCTACCATCAGCATTTTACCGGGATGCAGACGCTCTTTCTGTACGATTTTGGATGCGGGAATATCCAGGACCCCGACCTCGGAAGACAGGATCATATATCCGTCATCTGTGATATAATATCTGGACGGGCGCAGACCATTGCGGTCGAGCACCGCCCCCATGATATCACCGTCCGTAAACAGGATCGATGCAGGACCGTCCCACGGCTCCATCATGGTCGCGTAGTAATGATAGAAATCCTTTTTGTCCTGGGTCATCGTCCGGTTATTCTGCCATGGCTCCGGTATCAGGACCATCACTGCCAGCGGAAGCGGCATACCGCTCATAACCAGAAATTCCAGCGTATTGTCCAGCATTGCGGAGTCAGAGCCTTCCGAATTGATCACCGGAAGCACTTTGTGAAGTTCGTGCTGCAGAGCCCCGTTATCCATTGTCTCCTCCCGGGCAAGCATCTTGTCTGCGTTTCCGCGGATGGTATTGATTTCTCCGTTATGTACGATGATCCGGTAGGGATGCGCCCGTTCCCAGCTTGGATTCGTATTCGTGCTGAAACGGGAATGTACCATGGCAATCGCCGATTCATAAGCCGGGTTCTGCAGGTCTTCGAAGAACGTCCTCAGCTGTCCGACAAGAAACATCCCCTTGTATGCGATTGTGCGGCTCGACAGAGACGATACGTAAGTATTATCGTTGCTCTGTTCAAAAATCCGCCGTACGATATACAATTTGCGGTCGAACTCCAGACCTTTCGCCACATGTTCCGGGCGCTCCACAAATCCCTGCATCATGCACGGCATGCACTCCAGCGCTTTATGCCCCAGAACTTTCGGCACCGTCGGTACCATTCTCCAGCCGAGAAATTTCATCCCCTCTTTTTCCACGATGATCTCAAACATCTTTTTTGCCTGGTTTCGTTTCAGTTCATCCTGCGGGAAGAAAAACATACCGATTCCATAATCTCTTTCTTCACGTAAAAAGATGCCGATGGAATTACAGGCTTTCGAGAAGAATTTGTGCGATATCTGCAGCAGAATTCCTACTCCGTCTCCTGTTTTTCCTTCGGCATCTTTGCCCGCTCTGTGTTCCAGATTTTCAACAATTTTTAATGCATTCTCCACGGTTTCGTGTGTTTTCACTCCGTGAATGTTCACCACCGCTCCGATTCCACAGTTGTCATGCTCAAACCTGGCATCATACAAACCATGGCCGGACTGATTTCTCATCGTCCCTTGCATAGCCATCTCTCCTTTTCCTGTTTATTTCATGGAGTTCATACTAATGGTGTATTTGGTTTTTCACTGTAAGTAATATACTACATTTTTTTTCTCCTGTAAATAAAAACTTTCTGCAAATATTCAGATTACTTGTGAATTCTTTGTTTTTCCAATGTTTTTCTGTTATTTCACTTCAGTAACATGGTATTTCATTCCATGTAAAAACAAATGAAGCTCAGATCCCGGAGGTGCATGGGGTTTGAGCTTCATTTTATCGCCGTCAGGCCTCTTTTTTCTTATTCCTGCTGCTTTTTCCGCCCATCAGATAGACGCCCGAAAACAGTGCGAGGATTACAAATATTCCCAGCAGAATGCTGTATGCCATCACATGAGTTGCCGCCAGCGCGTTCACCAGACTCTTTCCGAGCAGTGACCAAAGATTCGCCGCCGCATGTGCGGTTATCACGACTTTCAGAGAATCCGTCCTGCACATCAGCATCGCAAACGCAAATCCCAGCAGACCCGCATAGACAAACTGTATCATATTCTCATGATAGATGCCGAACAGCAGCCCTGATATCAGTACCGCCCATCCGTTCCCCGTGTAGTCCTGCAGCCGCTTGAACACAAGTCCGCGGAACAGTATCTCCTCCGCTATGGGTGCCAGTATGCCGACGGTTATGCAGAGCACGATGATGCTCTGGCCGTCAAAGATCGCCGACTGCAGTTCAGGGTATGCCGGAAACAGATCTGCAAGCCCGCTGTAATTGATCAGATCATTTAAGACCTGGCTTGCAGTGACCGCAAACAGGACCGTCATTGCATACGTACCGCCGTGAACCCGCCTGCGGGTTTTCGCTTTCCTGCCTGATATTCCCCGTGTCCTGACTCTTTGGTCTCTCTGATACAGCAGCGTCATCGGAATAATCGCCAGAAATGCCGCAATTCCATTTAACCAGATGGTATGCTGCATGAGGAGCGCCTGCATTTCGCCGACAGACGAGGCGGCATTTTTCATCGTATACCAGCTGTAAAGGATGACAGCACCCGCCTGGGCGACAACGAACGTGATCAGATAGTACAGTCCCATGGGATACACAACCTGCCATATCTTTTTCAGCAGACTGTCGCTGCTCCCCATTGCCGGATATTCGTATGGTTCCTCCTGCTCATCGGGTGCCGCCTCCTCTTTCCCTGCATTCCGGTACCGGTCAGACAGTATCTTTAAGTCCTCCACTGTCTCCGCCACGTATACCGCTCCTGCGAGCTCCAGCTCATGCGGACTTCCGTATCCGTATCCGGCTCCGATACACTGCACGCCGCATTTGAGCGCTCCTTCTACGTCGTAAAAACGGTCGCCCACCATCAGCACGTCCTCCCGCTTGTCGGTCATGCCCAGTCTCAGCAGCGCCTCCTCGATCACCTCGTCTTTTTCCGTCCTGGTGCCGTCCATATTGGCACCCGTTACCACTTCAAAATACGTGTCAATGTGGAAATGTTCCAATATCTTTTTCACATAGATCTCTGGTTTTGAGGATGCCACACCCAATATCTTTTTCTCTTCCTGAAGCATCTTCAGGACTTCCTCGATCCCGTCATACGGCCTGTTTTCATACATACCGATCCTGGCATACCGTTCCCGGTAGACTGCCACCGCGACTTCCGCCTGCCGCTCCGGCATATGATACGTTTTCATAAACTGTTCCCGAAGCGGGGGACCCACAAAATGTTTCAGTTTTTCCAGATCCGGTTCATCGATCCCGAAGTGCTTAAGGGCATACTGCACGCACTTCGTGATACCCTCCGCCGAGTCTGTCAAAGTACCATCCAGGTCAAACAATATTATCTGTGACATACACTAACCTTCCTTTACTCCTACGAAAAATAACGGTCAATACCGTTCGCCATTCCCCTCACCATCTTATCCTGATAAGAGCTCTTGGCCATATTCAGGTCCTCGGTCCGATTGCTCATGAACCCCATCTCTACGATAGTGACCGGAATCGTACTCCAGTTGATACCGCTCATATTATCAACATACAGGATGCCTCTGTTCTTTGCACCTGTCTCTTCACAGAAACTGTCAATAATCTTCTGGGAAAGCTTCTGCGAAGCCTTGATATTGCCGGCTGTCAGGTAACGGTTCGAACCGGAGGGCGCCATCGTCAGGGCACCGTATACGCTGCTGTTCTCGTCACCGTTTGCATGGACTCTCACAAGAATATCCGCTCCGGCATTCGCCGCCATCTTCGCCCGTTCGGAATTGCTGATGTTGACATCATGCGTTGTTCTCACCATATAAACATCATACCCGCGTTTTTCCAGTTCAGCCTGCAGTTTTTTTGACACCGTCAGATTCAGCTCATATTCATTCAGTCCCGACCATTTGCCGTATGTACCCGATGAAACTTTCGCCTTCCTCTCAGAGGCTCCCGGTCCGATCGGCTCTGTCTCCGAATTGCCTCTTCTCTGGTGTCCGGCATCAATCGCCACCCGGAACCGCTTCATGTCAGGAAGATATTCCCCGCTCTGACTAAAATAGCAATCGTTCCCGTCGATCTCATGCCATCCTGTCAGCATCTCACCTTTAACTCCATAATCTCCTGTACGCCTTAGAAAATACCGTTTGCCTCCAATCGTCTGCCAGCCCGTATACAGCTTTCCCTTCTCTCCGGCTCCTCCGCCTGTCTGGAAATAATACCATTTACCATTCATCTGACTCCAGCCTGTAGTAAGCTTTCCGATGTTTCCGTCGCCATTCCCCTTCTGGAAATAATAGACTTTATCGTTCAGCGTCCTCCAGCCCGTATACAGCTGACCTTTTTGACCGGTTTCCCCGCCCATTTGAAAATAATAGGTGTTTTTTCCGAGCGTCCTCCAGCCCGTATACAGCTTTCCCCGCTCTCCGGCCCCTCCGCCTATCTGGAAGTAATATCGTTTACCGTTGAGCAGCCTCCAGCCCGTATTCAGCTTTCCGATGTTTCCGTCACCATTTCCCATCTGAAAGTAATAGACTTTTCCGTTCATCGTCCTCCAGCCGGTGTACAGCTGACCTTTTTGACCGGCTTGTCCGCCCATTTGGAAATAACAGGTTTTTTCCCCGAGTGTCCTCCAGCCCGTATACAGCTTCCCCCGCTCTCCGGCCCCTCCGCCTATCTGGAAATAATATCGTTTACCATTGAGCAGCCTCCAGCCCGTATTCAGCTTTCCGATGTTTCCGTCACCATTTCCCATCTGGAAATAGTATACTCTGTTATTCATCGTGCGCCAGCCTGTATACAGTCTGCCGCGCTCTCCGAGGTTTCCTCCCATCTGAAAATAATAGGTATTCTTACCAATTGTCTGCCAGCCAGTCATCAGCTTTCCGATATCAGATCCTGACTCTTTAAAATAAAATCTCCTGTAGGAAGTATTCATCCAGCCCGTATGCATTTTACCTTCAGCTGGTCCTGACTCATCAAAATAATATACGGTCCCGGCTATATTCTGCCATCCTGTCAGCATCGCTCCTATCGCACCCGGCTCCCCCGACTCCGTCAGGTAATAGGTACCGCTCGTGAGTGTGATCCATCCTGTTTCAAGCCAGCCGTCTTCATCAAAGTAATACCAGTATGCACCGATTTTTTTCCATCCATCTGGGTAACTCCCATCTGCATTCTGGTATCTGATCTTCCCGTCAGTATCTTTTTCCCAACCTGCTTTCGTCTTTGAAGACATGAATTCTTCCGGCTCCGGAGTTATCTCTGCATTTTCTTCGGGCCTGGTCTCTTCATATCCGGAAGTTTCTTCTCTCTCTGCCGGTTCCGCTGCTGCTTCCCCCGGCAGTGATTCACTGGCCTCCTCTGTCTTCGGGAGCTCTGCTTCTTCCTGTACCTGTTCGTCACCATCCTCCGGTTCCCACATTGTCTGAGTATCATCCTGTGCGCCGTATACCTGCACCGAATTGATAATAAATGCCATACACAAAACTAAGAAAGCTGCCAGAAATCGTTTCATAATCCTCTCCTTTGTTTATATCTTTCTACATGTCAAATACTTTTTTAATCTGAATTTTCAACAAATTTTAATATAATTATACAGTCATTACTAATCTTTTACAATATCACTTTTCAGTATTTTGAAAGATAACTCTGGAACAATACATTTCAGAACCATTCATAAACCTGTATAGCACCGTGCAATTATAGTCCTGCCGACAATACCAGTTTCAATATGTGCCGCAGTATATCTAACACTTCTCTGAACCATCTTATCCTTCTGCTGCCTGTTTTCTGCGGCAATTTTGACTCTTTGCTGTCTGTATCGCCTGCACGAACATAAAACTCCCATGGTTCCATGGAGCTGACATTTCCTGCCCCGTCTTTCGTCTCCAGTGTAACCGTATTTTTCCCCGGCATAACCTCATCCCGGTCTATCCTGAGCAATTCCCCGTCCCAGGAATAGTTTACTTCCCTCCCATTCAGCATACAGGAGACAATGCGGATGTGATCTGGATTCGTCATCCTGACAGCCGGTATAAAACCGGCAGTCTTTGTCTCATTTTCATCACCGCATACGGCAAACGCGGTTCCTTCTTTATTGACCGTAAATGTACATTTTTTCTCAGTCATAACACCGTATTCGTTTTCCCCCCTCACAAGCAGCGTATACCTTCCGTCCCGGCTGATTGTATTCATTCTGCAAACCAGACCGCTGCCTTCCTGTGTCAGATCCATCCCGGCTGCCAGCGTCCTGCCGTTTTCATCCGTCAGCAGTACCTGTACTTTCCCCTGTGTCAGTGCCATGTCCGTGATCATGATCTCCGGAGACAGTGTCATTCTGCTCGCCGTAGCCGGCCCCAGATTCAGAAACCGGATCTTCGGTGTCTTCAAAATGACCTCTGGCGGATCGATCTCAGGTATCACTTCCTCAGGCTTCAGCACATTCGTTTCCGTATGTTCCGCCTGTTCAGGCTGCCATCCTTCTTCCAGCTCCATGTATTCCTTCGCAGTCGATTCCTCATCCTGCCGGATGTGTTTTTCCGTTGTCTGAGCCTTTTCCGGCGGCACCGCAATGTCCGGCACAGTTTCAATCACCTGTTCAGACTCTGGCTCCTCCTGCTCATCTGGCGGCAGTTCCAGATCCGGCTCCTCCGGCTTATCCGGCGGCAGTTTCGGCTTCGACCCATCCGGCTCCTTCGTTTTCTGCTCCTGCTCATCCGGCGGCAGTTCCGGATCCGGCTCCTCCCGCTCCTCCGGCATCTGCTCAGGTTTTGGCTCCTCCGGCTGTTCCGTTTCATCCGCACCACCGAGTTCACTCTGCTCTGAACATATCTGTATCTGCCGCTCTTCTGTTTGATCCTGTTCCTCTGTTTCGGCATATGCAGTCATCGGGGCGGATGTTATCTGAAGACAGCACATCGCTGTCACCGCTAACCATAATTCTCTTTTTCTCATTGCGTACCCTCCAGTCTCTCTTTTAATATCTGATAATTTCTATGTTGCTCAGCCCCCGGCAGCTCACTAACTTCGCGGTACAGTTCCCGGGCTCTCTGAACATTCTGCCGCTCCAGCAGTTCCATCAGCGCATATTCGCAGTAATACCCTGTACTATCGGGATAATGATCGATCAGCCGGCGGTAATGATCGGCTGCATCGTCATATGCATGCAGCTCTTCATATACGTACGCCGCACGCAGCCAGTTTTCCCGGCGCAGCTTTTCCGGCAGCAAATGTTCCGGCAGTTCCTGATACAGTCCCGTCCATTTATTCAGCGATGCGACGTCACCGTTCAGCATCCCGTCCAGATAATATACCTGTATCAGCGCAGACTGTATCCCCACATAAGCTTCTCTTTCATACACCCCCACTGAAAGTCTCATCGCTTCCTCCAGAAGAAGCGATGCTCTGTCAAATGGCTCTGCACCGGTCTTCTGCAGATAACTGCGATTTGTCATCCAGACAGAAGCAAGCAGTTCCAGCTGACGGATCCGCCTCGCACCGGCAAGATCAGCCGTCTGCCGTTCCATGGTATCAAGCGCCAACACTGCCCGTTCCCAGTCCACGTTTTCCCTGGACTCCTGAATCACAGTCAAAAGTTCTGTCCCGCTTGCTGCCTCCGGAAAGCGGTCGGGCGGCAGCTGTGACAAATATTCAGAGGCTTTCCTGTAATCCGCAGCAAATTCAGCATCCAGCGGATTTCCCAGGAACCAGATCATGCCCATCTCAAGCAGTATGTGCTGATGCGATGCGGTCTCTTCCGGGTAAAGCGAGCGAAGCGCATCCACCTGCTCCAGTGCACGCAGTGTTCTCCCGCTGCTTACCCCCTCGCTTAATATTTTTTCGTATACTTCCTCCCTCTCAGGATAAAGCTCCGCAGCTGTCCCGTATTCACCCTTCTGTAGTTTCTCACGGTACACAGTCTCGCTGCCCAGGCGGACCACATGCTGCAGCAGTGTGAGACTTACCAGAACAATTGCCGCTGCCGCCCAGAGCCTGCGCACTGTGGAACGCGGCGTGCCGGATGCCCGCAGCCGCTCCAGCCGCTTTCTGACTGCAGACGCGCTCCGATAACGTCTGCCTGGCTTCTCAGCCCTGCATTTACGCAGTATTGCCCGCAATCTGAAATTCTTCCCCCGGTACAGTAAATCAAATGTCACGCCCAGCGCATACAGGTCTGTGCGCATGTCGCTCTTTCCTCCAAACTGTTCCGGAGCTGCGTACCCTTTTGTCCCTGCCTGTACCAAATCTCTGCCCCCCTCGGCATCGAACATACAGGCACATCCAAAGTCAACCAGATTCAACATCCCGTTTTTTTGCAGCAGCAGATTGTGCGGCTTCAGATCCCGGTAGATCACGGGGGGCTGCCGGGTGTGAAGATATTCCAGGACTTCGCAGACCTCGATGGCAAAACGCAGCACCTCGTCCTTTGAAAATACGCGGCCATTCCGCAGCAGCACAGCCAGGTCTGCACCTTCCAGATAATCCATAACCAGACAAATGTTCCCTTTTTCTTCTATATACTCCACGATACGTGGAATCATGGGATGTTCGAGTTCCCTGAGTATTTGAATCTCCTGTCTGTGCAGCCCGATATCGGTAAATACCTTGATCGCCCAGCGTTTTTTCAACACGGCGTCCACTGCGAGATAAACATGGCCTCCGCTTCCGCAGCCAACCTCCTCCAGAAGACAGTACTTCCCGCGCAGCACAGTGCCTTTTTTAATGATACGGATCACCCCGCTTTTAATATAGTATTGAGAAATTTGGGCGAACTGCCCGGATATGCCGTATGGCACAGGAATCTGATTTCAGAATATCACACCACGTCAAATGCTGCAAGTGCAATTTTTTTCTTTGCACCAGGCATAAAGAATGAGCCCGGATGATCTCCGGGCTCAAAGACTATACATCCATTATTTTTTCACATTCTCTCCGGGGCTTCAAAACCCAGCATATCAATGTTGGCCTCCAGCACATCCCGTGTCAGTTTCAGCAGCTGTATCCAGGATGCCTTCTGCTCAGCATTTTCTTCTGTCAGAATTTTTGTCTCGTGATAAAAACGGTTAAAGTCATTTGCCAGTTCATAGATATACGCACACAGTTTATGTGGTGCTTTCTCGTCAAATGCATTTTCCACAACACCGTTGAACCGCGCCAGCTGCAGCATCAGTTCTTTTTCACTGTCACTTTTGGCCTCGAGGATCGCACCCTGATCCAGGGAACCGCCTCCTTCCTGAAAACGTGTCAGGATCGACTTGATCCGAACCGTTGTATATAAGATATACGGTCCGGTATCCCCCTCAAAAGAAGTAAACCGTTCGACATCAAAGATATAATCTTTCGATGCCTGATTAGAAAGGTCTCCATATTTTACAGCAGAGAGTCCCACGGTTTCAGCAGTTTTTCTTGCATCCTCTTCTTTCACGTTTCGGTTTTCAGAAATCTTCTGATACATTTCGTCGGTGATTTCCCGCAGCAGTGTTTCCAAACGCATGACGCCGCCCTCTCTCGTCTTGAAAGGCTTTCCGTCTTTTCCGTTCATCGTTCCGAACCCCAGGAAAAACAGTCCCGTGTCTTCCTTCACCAGCCTGGTTTTCCTTGCACAGCGAAATACCTGTGTGAAATACAGTTCCTGACGTTTATCCACAATGTAAATAATCTCATCCGGATCAAACAGTTTCATACGCTCAACGATCGTGGCGAGATCAGTCGTATTATAGAGTGATGCCCCGTCTGATTTGAGAATCATGCACGGAGGTATCTCTTTCGTGTCACTCTCCTCTTTTACATCTACCACAAGCGCGCCGTCATCCAGGTGCGCATACCCTTCGCGTTTCATGTAGTCAACCATTTCCGGGATATACGGCTGTGCATCCGACTCTTTTTTCCACAGATCGAATGTAACGTTTAACTTCTCATAATTTTTTTTCAGGTCATTGACAGAAACCTGCATGATGTGGTTCCAGAGCGCATGGTAACCGGGATTCCCCCGCTGCAGAAGGTGTGTTGCCTCCATCGCACGTTCCTTATACTCCGGATCCTCTTTGGATCTTGCGCTGGCCGCAGGATAGATCTCCTCCAGTTCCCCGATTGTAAACGGAGCCTCGTCAGGATATTTTCCCGTATAATCTTCCTGAAAATACACGAGATCCGGTTTCCGCTCTTTCAGTTCCGTGATGATCAGACCCATCTGGAGCCCCCAGTCACCCAGATGTACATCCCCTATCATGTTATGTCCCACAAAACGTCCCATACGTTTAATGCTCTCGCCTATGATGGCAGAACGCAGATGACCGACATGCAGCGGTTTCGCGACATTTGGTCCGCCGTAATCCAGAATGATCGTCTTAGGCTCTTTGACCTTCTCCACGGACAGATGGCTGTCAGCCTGCATACGGCGCAGATAACCGGCCAGAAATTCCTGCCTTATCCTGAGATTGATAAATCCCGGCTTTACAGCTTCCGCCATACCGAATACAGCGCTGTCCTGGATCTGTGCGACAACGTCTTCTGCGATCACCAGAGGAGCCTTTTTATAGGCTTTGGCAGCCGCCATCGCTCCGTTGCACTGATATTCACACAGGTCGGGACGATTGGAGATCGTCACCCGCGCGTATGTCTCATCGTATCCCGCATTTTTAAAGGCGGAAATCATTTCATCCGTGATCAAATCAATAATCTTATTCATTTTTCCTCCTGTGCCGGTTTAAAATCCCAGCTCTTCTCCCACTAATATAATTTTTATACGTCCCCTCTCTCTGGAGACACGTGTGATAACTTCCTGACAGCAAATACATTCCCTGCCCGTACAGTCTGCACAGACTCCTGTTTTGGAACACGGTGTGCTCACACCCACACGAATCGCATTGGGAGGCGTCGCCATTGTTCTGACGCGGTCTATCCCCTCCTGCACATTTTTTACAAGTTTGTTCATGCCAGTCACGACAATTACCTGGCGCGGTCCGGTGATGAGACACGCCACCCGGTTGCCGTTTCCGTCGATATTGATCAGTTCACCGTCCAGTGTAAAGGCATTGGTGCTCATTAAAAATGTATCGGAACAGACAATCTCTCCGTACAGTCTGCGGGCCTCTTCCGGTGTCCCCGCAGATTTTCTGTCGATGGCTTTATATGGACCGTTCTTGACGGCATCGATGATCCCTGTTTCTTCGAGTGTCACGGAACCTCCCCAGGTTACGCTGCTGTTTTCCTCCAGGAGGCTGAGAACCTGATCTCTTGCCGATGTTTTGTCCGTACAGTAGAAGGCTGTCATGCCGCGCTGTTCGAATTTTTTTATGATGGTCCTGGCTGTGTTTTCATAGCTTTGTGATTTATAATTCATATGTGTTCCCTCCATTTTGAGTTGGGGCCCCTGCAGGCGCTTCGCTGGCAGGGGGAAGTTTGTTGATGTCGGTATGGGCTTCCCGCAGACGCTTCGCTCGCGGGATGGGGGTTTGGGGGCGGTTGGGACCCCTGCGGGCGCTTCGCTGGCAGGGGGAAGTTTGTTGGTGTCGGTATGGGCTTCCCGCAGACGCTTCGCTCGCGGGATGGGGTTGAGGGCGGTTGGGGCCCCTGCGGGCGCTTCGCTGGCAGGGGGAAGTTTGTTTGTTTCTATACGGTATCCCGCCGTGCTGAACTCGCTGGCGCTCGTTCGCGGGCTTCGCCCTATAAAATACTGCCTCACCGCAGTGGGATGTGCAAGCACAGCCCACTGTGCTTCGTTGTATTTTGCACGGCTCATTGGGGTCGCGTACATTATACCACACCATTGTGTGGATATGGTTATTACGTAAGAAAAAATTAATAAATTTTTGGCGCGCTTTTCCACACTTTTTCATGCAAATAGTATATAATAGAGACAACGTTACTATAAGGAGTATACATAATGAATATTTTATTTTTTCTAACACCCAAAAGTGAAGTGGAATATATTTATGATGATTTTTCACTCAGACAGACTCTTGAAAAAATGGAACACCATAAATATACCGCAATCCCCATCCTGAACCGGAGCGGCGCATATATTGGGACGATTACGGAAGGTGACCTCCTTCGTGTTATCAAAAATAAATACTCACTGACATTGCATGAGGCAGAGGATCTGCCTATTCGTCAGGTATCACGGCGATGGCATAATAATCCTGTCAATATCAACTGTAATATTGAGGACCTCGTGATGACTGCCATGCGGCAGAACTTCGTACCTGTTGTGGATGATGAAGGTAAATTTATCGGCATCATCACCCGTAAAGATATTCTGGAATATTGTTTCGAGAAGCTGAAAGGACCCGGACAGGGCGGCGGCGAAGGTGGTACGTCATGAGCAGGACTTCTCACCCCATACGTTGTCTGACCCTGTGTGCAACAGTCGTTTTGTCTGCCTGGCTCCTGACCGGATGCGTCTCTGAAGAGCAGAAAGCAGTCACAGACTGCATCCATAGTGAACTCGATCTGCTGAAGACTGACGACCGGGAAGGTATCGCAGAACATCTTTCCAACTCCAGTCTTTTTGACGATATGTCCGCCGAGAAGCTTCCTGCAGAGGTCATTGATGTCTTTTCCCTGTTTTTCAAAAACTTTGATTACGACATCAAGAATATCCAGATCGACGAGGACTCACAGAAAGCCTCTGCAACTCTGAAGCTGAAGACAATCGACGCCCGAAAGCTCGCTAAGGATTATACTTCACAGTCTATCGTCAAACAGCTGCAGAACCTTGCAAATCCCAGCCGTGTCGAATACTCTCTGGAAGATTATTACCTGACGCTGCACGATCTTCTGGCTTCCAATGATTATGAGACTGTAACGAGTGATTATCCCGTCACACTCACCCGCACGGGTGAAGCATGGAAACTGGAGCGGGATTCCGATCTGGAAAATGCCCTGGTTGGCGGTTTTGTCACCTATGCGGCCGATCCGGAGCTCTTCACACCCGAAGAGATTGTGGCTCTGCACTTTGACACAATCAAGAATTTTGACACCGAGCAGATGAACCAGTTTCTGTCGCTGGACGAGCTGTTCTCTGCAGATGACGAATACAAACGCACGATCGCCAAAGCACTCGCTGCTCAGATCCTGCAATATCTCGACTACGAGATCACAGATTCCGAAAATGACGGCATCACGGCAAATGTTACCATGAATATCACAAGCTGTGACAGCCACAGCATCATCAGTGAATATCAGAAGAGTGTGGCCGCCTACACCAATACCGCGCAGGCATTAGCCGACGGCTTTTCCGTCCGGCTTTCCAAAGCCAACCAGATCCTGCTGGACAGTATCACTCACAACACATCGTCGTCGTCGACTTCCATCACTCTGGTCCTTGTCAATGACGGAACCAACTGGAAGCTGAAGATGGACGATGCCGTCGCGGAGGCCATCCTCGGCAATATCGATGAGGCAGTCGCCGGCATATCAACCGACCCCGATGAGGGCGGCAGCACTGAATCCGCTGACAACACCACATCAGACGAATGACCGTAAACAAAAAGGACACTTACCGGTGTCCTTTTTGTTTATTTACAGAAACGTTCCTTCCAGATGCATGCAGTACCTGTCATTCCCTGCGCGTTTCTTTCTCCGGGAGCTCCACTTTCAGGCACAGTTCCTCCAGCTGTTTTTCCTCCACCATTCCCGGCGCTTCTGACATCAGGCAGGAAGCATCTTTGACTTTCGGGAATGCGATGACATCGCGGATACTGTCCTCTTTTGCCATCAGCATCACGAGACGATCCAGTCCGTATGCGAGTCCTGCATGAGGCGGCACACCGTATTTAAACGCTGTCAGCAAAAAGCCGAAGCGTTCAGCCGCTTCCTCTTTCGTGAATCCCAGCATCTCAAACATTTTCACCTGAATATCATTCTGATGGATTCTGACACTTCCTCCGCCGATCTCCGTGCCGTTCAGCACGATATCATATGCTTTGGCGCGCACAGCGCCCGGGTCGCTTTCCAGCAGATGCAGATCTTCATCCATCGGCATGGTGAACGGATGGTGCATTGCCATATAGCGGTTCTGTTCCTCCGACCATTCCAGCAACGGAAACTCCGTGATCCATACGAAACGGTATTCCTCTTTGTCAAGCAGATCCATCTGTTTCGCCAGCTCCAGGCGCAGTGCACCCAGCACATCCCAGACTACCTTATTCTTATCCGCGGCAAACAAAAGCAGGTCGCCCGGCTCCGCCTGCATGGCATCACACAGGGCCTTCAGCTCTTCCTCCCTCATAAATTTCGCAAAAGAAGATTTGTAGCTTCCGTCTTCGCCTATCGCCAGATAAGCCAGTCCCCGGGCGCCGTAATCTTTCGCAAAATCGACGAGTTTGTCAATTTTCTTTCTCGGCATCGCACCCTGTCCTTTGGCATTGATGCCGCGCACGCTTCCGCCGGCATCCAGTGCATTTTTAAATACCACGAATTCACAGTCTTTGACGGTCGTAGAGACGTCGTGTAATTCCATTCCGAAACGCAGATCCGGTTTGTCGGAACCGAAACGGTCCATGGCTTCCTGCCATGTCATCCTCTGAATCGGCAGCTGTACCTCGACTCCAAGCACCTCCTGAAACAGATGGGCAAGCAGCCGCTCATTGACGTCGATTACCTCATCGACATCTACGAATGCAAGCTCCATATCGATCTGCGTAAATTCCGGCTGACGGTCTGCACGCAGGTCCTCGTCGCGGAAACATTTCACGATCTGGATGTAACGGTCATAGCCCGAGCACATCAGCAGCTGTTTGAACAGCTGCGGAGACTGCGGCAGGGCGTAGAAGCTGCCCGGATGCACACGGCTCGGCACGAGGTAATCACGCGCGCCTTCCGGCGTACTCTTTGTGAGCATCGGCGTCTCGATCTCCAGAAAACCTTCCTTTTCCAGAAACACTCTGGTCAGCATCGCGACTTTAGATCGCATCATCAGATTCCTCTGAATATCAGGTCTGCGAAGATCCAGTGAACGGTATTTCAGCCGGAGCTCCTCCTTCGTTTTGCTGTTCTCCTCGATCGGGAACGGCGGTGTCTCTGATTCCGAAAGAATCCTGAGTGTATTCACGCGGATTTCGATATCACCCGTCTTCAGGTTCTCATTGACGGCTCCGGAACGCGCTTCCACTTTACCGACAACCGCAATGACAAATTCACTTCGCAGCCGTCCCGCTTTCTCAAATCCTTCCTCATCAATACTTCCATTTTCAAAAATCAGCTGAATCATGCCGCTTCTGTCGCGCAGATCGACAAATACGATACCGCCTTTATTTCTTCCCTTTTGTACCCAGCCCATCAGAGTGACTGTCTCTCCGATATTGGCACTCGTAATTTCCGTACAGCGATGGGACCGCTTCAGTCCCTTCATTGACTCTGCCATTTCATAATCCTCCGTCTGCTCTACATTTTATCGATAAAAAATTCCTGGAATGTCTCATATCCTTCTTCTGTCAGCTGTTCTTTCTGGAACTTTTTATTTTTTTTCATCACTGCGATCGTCACCTGTGTTCCGGCGCTCCTCAGCTTATCCGCCTCGTTCAGAACGACCAGCAGTTTATCGGCCGGCATCCCTTTTTCGATCAGCAGCGCTGTCTTCCCTGCAGTCCCGGGCACCTGGTATCCGCGTTCCAGCAGCAGCATGACAATACGCTCAAACCCGATAGAGAATCCGCAGGCGCTCGTGTCATTTCCCGTAAACTTACCGATCATCTCATCGTAACGGCCGCCGCCGCCGACAGACCCTCCGAACTCATCCATGGAAATCTCAAAGATCGGACCGGTATAATAAGACATGCCGCGCACCAGAGTCGGATCAAATGCAATCTTAAAGTCCGCATTTTTCACCGCATCCACACTCTTCATGATCATCTCAAGGTCGTCCGCATACTGCGCGTCCAGCACACCATCCAGTCTGTCCCTCAGATAACGCACACCTTCGATTCCTTCCGTGACCTCACGGAACATCGAAAGATATCTGTCGATGGATTCCTGTGCAAAGCCTTCCTTCGCAAGCTCCTGCGCGACACCGTCCATCCCGATCTTGTCCATCTTATCCAGAATGATAAATACCGTGTCAAATGTCTCGGGCGCAAATCCGCTGTACGCCGCCATCGCCTTTAAGATCCTTCGGTCATTGATGCGGATCGTAAAGTTTTTGAAATCCAGTTTCCCGAGCAGTGTCGTCGTTGCGAGGATCAGCTCGATCTCCGCCAGAATCGTCGGCTCTCCCAGAATATCGATATCGCACTGCATAAACTGACGGAAACGTCCGCGCTGCGGGCGGTCCGCCCTCCACACATTTCCCATCTGAAGCGCCTTGAACGGGCTGGGCAGCTCATTTGCATGATTCGCATAATAGCGGGACAGCGGAACGGTCAGATCATAACGCAGACCACCGTCCACAAGATCATTTTCTGTCCTTGCCTCATGGATTTTCAGCTTTTCTCCTCTCTTCAGGATCTTGAAGATCAGCTTTTCATTTTCCCCTCCCTGTTTGCTGCAGAGATTCTCAATATGTTCCACGCACGGCGTCTCCATTGACGAAAATCCAAATGTCGCATACGTCTCCTTGATCAGGCGGATCACATAATCGCGGATCGCCATCTCTGCCGGCAGGATATCCTTCATGCCCGTGACCGGTTTCTTCTTCAATGCCATAATGTTTCTCTCCTTTTATTCTACTAATGCCAGATCCTGGTAGTTTTTCTGATGAATGACACGCTGGAATGCCAGGAACACCTTGATATCAAAGTTCTTCACTTCCTCAATCATCAGTTCCAGCGCAGTATCCTGGTCAAATGATTTCCGATACGGACGGTCCGAGATCAATGCCGCAAATACATCGCAGACGCGGATGATACGTGCGCCGTACGGAATCTCCTCCCCGCGGAGGTTATCCGGGTAACCGCTCCCATCCATATTCTCATGGTGATGGAGCACTGACTGCAGAATGATATCCGGATAGCCGCGCTCCTTCAGTATCTCATACCCGAGTGTCGAATGCATACGCACGTATTTCATTTCTTCTACGATCAGCGGATTGCTCTCTTCCTCATAAATGTAGGCCCCGAGCTTTTCCTTTCCGATATCATGCAGGATGCCCGCATCAAAGAGGTACTGGCAGGTCTCTTCCGGAAGTCCCAGCTCCCTTGCCACCGAATACGAAAGGTTACTGACCAGCATGGCGTGCACGACCTGATCATCCAGTGTATATGTCAGAAGATGTTTTTCATTGATATACTTTTTCGTCTTATCTATTTCAACCACTTTTCTATCCCTGTTTTCTTTCGTTCAATCATCTCATCGATACGTGAAATATAATGGGTGACATCTTTCACATTTTCCACGCGTTCAATCCTGCGGCCGTGGTCAAAGACCAGTTTCGTTGAAGCTCCCGCTCCCACAGCCAGGATTGATTGTTTCTCTTCCATAATCAGTATATTGTAAATTCCCGCTTTGTCAACCTTTGCGTACCCTACATTTTCAAAATTTCCGGCAATATTCTTCTGACGGTACAGATAATAGGGATACATATCAAGGCTTCCTGCAGATTTTTCCGCCATTTCCATAATTTCCTGGCTGTTCTCGAAAGATATCTCCTCGTATTGATCCTTAAACAAATGCAGCCTGGTCGCCCTCTTCAGCGAGAGGGAATGTACGGTGATGCTGTCCGGATGCAGTGATTCGATCTCACGGAGCGTCTCCTTTACCTCAGCCTTCCCCTCACCCGGCAGCCCGATAATCAGATCCATATTGATATTGTCGAAGGACAGTTTCCTCGCGAGTACGAACGCGTCTCTGACCTGTTCCACCGTATGGCCTCTCCCGATAAGATCAAGCGTCTTTTGATGCATCGTCTGAGGATTGATGGAAATGCGGTTCACCGGAAACTCCCGAAGCACCATCAGTTTTTCCTCCGTGATACTGTCCGGACGCCCTGCCTCGACAGTAAACTCCTGCAGATCCTGAAGATCAAAACATTCTGTGATATGACGCAGCAGTCTTCTCATCTGTTCTGGTTCCAGCGTCGTCGGTGTTCCTCCCCCGATATATACGGTATTCAGCTTTTTATCGCAGAATTCCCGGCCCACAAAAGAGATCTCTCTCAACAGCGCATCCAGGTATTCCTCCATCCTGTCTCTCCATTTTGCAAGCGGATGGGAACCGAAGGAACAATACAGACAGATGCTCGGACAGAACGGAATTCCTACATACAGACTGTATCCATTCTCATAGTCAATATCCTTTAGAATCGCCCGTTCCCTGTTTGCGATCGCGATCGCCAGCGCCGTTTTTTCATTACCTGAGTAATACGTACTGCGCATGTATTCTGCGATCTGCGGATTTTTCCATCCTTCTTCCAGTAGATGCATGGGAATTTTCGTAGGCCGTATTCCCGTAAGCGTCCCCCAGGGGAGCGTCCGATTACTCACCTCTGATAACCCGCGGTAGACCAGCTGTTTCAGGCGGTTCTTTGTCTCAGGGCGGTTCTCATAAAAATCGACGTCTGTCTTACCGCAAAACTTTTCCTCTCCGCTCACGGAAATCCTGCAGTCAATCCCGTCGATGCGGTACCCAAGTGCAATCAGACATTCAAATTCCCCGGCCGGTTCCTCTTCTCCCGGCACGTACATCTGTACATTGCCCGCCGGGTAAAAGGCGCGGACCAGGGAATACACATCGTATTCAAAATTTCTTTCCGAGAATTGTATACCTATGTTAAGCAAAGGGATTATACCTCTTTTCGTGTCCGATCGTTGTGCTCTGCTCGTGTCCCGGCCAGACCTCAACATCTTCCGGGAGCTTCAGAAGCCGTTTGATGCTGGCGTTCATATCCGCCGCGCAGGACGTCGGAAAATCCATCCTTCCGACAGAGCCTGCAAACAGTGTGTCTCCGCTCACCAGTATCTTTTCTTCCTCCAGATAATAGCAGCAGCTGCCATGCGTATGCCCGGGCGTATAGAACACCGTGATCTCAAATCCCGCCAATGTAAGCTTCTCATTATCCTTCACGTATACATCTGCCTTCGTCGTAAACGCATGATCCCAGGCGGCTGAGAGATTCAGAAGCGAGTCCTCCAGTACATCCTGCTCCTTTTCATAAGCATAGACAGGTATTTCATAGAGATCCCGAAGATCATCCACCGCCAGAATATGGTCAAAATGTCCGTGCGTCAGCAGCACTGCTGCAGGATTACCGTTTAGTTTTGTCACCGCCTGGGAAATCGTGCCGGCACTGTCCGCGGGATCTACGATCAGCATCTCCCCGGTCTCACTGTTTTTTATCAGCAGGCAGTTCGTTCCTACCTGGCCCAGAATCAGATTCTGTATGACTGCTTTGTTCATGGTTTTTCCTCCACTAAGTTTCTTTAATATAGGTATCATCCCTCAACTAAGCTCACGCTTCGCCTGTGGCTCGCGTTCACTAAGTTGCATGAAATCGGATTCATCCCTCAACTAAGTTCGCGCTTACTGCGCTCTCTAAGGTTCGGGATGGGCCTCGCACTAAGTTCACGCTTCACCTGTGGCTCGCGTTCACTAAGTTGCTTTCGGCCTCATCCGGTTGTTCGTTCTATGTCAAGTACGCTTTCTACCTGCTGCAGTTTATTCACGAGCTGGTTCAGTTCCTCGATACTGTGTACGTCAAACGACATGGAAATAGTGGCAGTCCCCTGCTTGCTGGTCCTCACATTGATTGATGCAATATCGATCTTCCGCTCCGTGAACAGTTTCGAGATATCCACCAGAAGTCCCGTTCTGTTATTTGCATAGACATTGATCTCCGCCGTAAATAACTGATCCGGAATTTCACTGCCCTGCCACTCCGCATCGATCAGACGGATCCTCTCAGTCTCATCCATATGGATAATATTGACACAGTCTGTGCGGTGTACGGTAACGCCGCGGCCCCGCGTCACATAGCCGACGATCTCATCTCCCGGGATCGGATTACAGCACTTGGCGAAACGGACTGCCACATCGTGAATTCCCTTGACGATAATGCTGCCCTGCGGGGATTTTCCCACATGAAGCTTATCCTTTGCCTCCGCTTTTGCCTCAAGTATCGTCTTATCTGTAATCTCCGATTTATGTGCCTTGTCATAACTTTCTACCAGTTTATTCAGTACCTGGCCTTCTTTGAGGCCGCCGTGACCGATTGCTGCCAGTACAGAGTCCCAGTCGCGGAAACCGTACTTTCGCATCACCGGCTCCTGATACTCCATCTTCAGATAGCTGGACAGCGCCTTGTTCTTCTCCTTCGCATACTGCGCCAGCATTTCTTTTCCCTTGAGAATATTATCTTCCTTCAGTTCCTGGCGGAACCACTGATTGATCTTATTCTTCGCCTGTGTACTCTTGACAATCTTCAGCCAGTCGCGGCTGGGACCCTTTGAATTCTGTGAGGTGATGATCTCCACACGATCCCCGTTCTGGATCACATACTCGATCGGCATCAGCTTTCCGTTTACCCTTGCACCGACCATCTTATTGCCGACGGCGCTGTGCACACTGTATGCAAAATCAATTGGCGTGGAACCGGCGGGAAGCGTCTTGACATCACCGGCCGGACTGAAGCAGTAGACATTGTCCGCAAACAGATCCAAGTCACTCTTTAAAAGACTCAGAAACTCTTTATTATCCGACATATCCCGCTGCCACTCCAGGATCTGGCGCAGCCAGCTCAGCTTTTCTTCCTCTTTCTGAGCATCCGTCTTCTTGCCGTCAGACGCCTCTTTATATTTCCAGTGAGCGGCAATCCCGTATTCCGCCGTCTTATGCATCTCGAATGTACGGATCTGAATCTCGAACGGCTGTCCCTGAGGTCCGATCAGCGTCGTATGCAGAGACTGGTACATATTCGGCTTCGGCATTGCGATGTAATCCTTGAAACGCCCCGGAATCGGCTTATACATCTCGTGAATGATTCCGAGTGCCGCGTAGCAGTCTTTCACCGTATCTACGATGATACGGACCGCAAACAGATCGTATATCTGATCCAGCGTTTTCCCTTGATTGACCATTTTCTTGTAGATGCTGAAGAAATGCTTCACCCTTCCGTCCACTTCAGCCGTAATCTTTGCCTTTTCCATGTGGGACTGCACTTCCGATACGATCTTAGACACAAATGCCTCCCGCTCACTCTTGCGGACTGCAATCTTGTCAACGAGATCATAATAAACCTCCGGCTGGAGATACTTCAGCGACAGGTCATCCAGTTCTATTTTAATCTTTGATATACCCAGGCGCTGAGCGATGGGAGCATAGATATCCATCGTCTCCCGCGCCTTATCCTTCTGTTTCTTCTCCGGCATGTATTTCAGTGTCCGCATGTTGTGCAGCCGGTCAGCCAGTTTGATCAGTATCACACGAATATCCTTCGCCATGGCCAGAAACATTTTTCTGAGATTCTCCGCCTGTACCTCCAGCTTATCTTTTGAATAATTCAGCTGACCCAGCTTTGTAACGCCGTCTACGAGAAGTGCTACCTCCGAACCGAAGATTTCTTCCAGTTCTTTGTAAGTCATCACCGTATCTTCCAGCACGTCATGCAGGATCCCTGAAATGATTGTCTCCTTGTCAAGCTCCAGATCGGCCAGTATGATTGCAACACACAGCGGATGGATAATATAAGGTTCGCCTGATTTCCGGACCTGCCCGTCATGTGCCTTATCAGCGATCTGATAAGCTTTTTCAATCATGTGAACGCTGTCAGACGGATGATATTTTTTCACACTCGAAATAAGCTCTTCATAAAGTATTGAAGGGCTCGTAAAATCATCCATGGCTTTCACACTTTTTTCAACCTCACGGATGTTCTGTATGTTTGCATGTTCATCCTGAACCTGTGCGTTTTCTCCACCCATATCTATCCCTCTTTGCCTGTTATTTTCCATCATAGCAGATTATGGATTCCACATCGTATTCCTTCAGCCGTTCTCTGCCTTTTAACCCGGCCAGTTCCATCAGAAATACGATCTTTTCCACATGTCCGCCCAGCGATTCGATCATCCTGGCGCAAGCCTCCACCGTACCGCCCGTTGCGATCAGATCATCGATGATCACGACACGCTGTCCCGGCAGAATGGAATCCCTGTGCATCTCAATCACTGCGCTTCCATACTCCAGGTCATAGCTCTGCTCAATTGTTTCACATGGGAGCTTTCCCTTTTTCCGGATCGGAATGAACGGTTTATGCAGATTATACGCAATCGGCACTCCAAAGATAAAACCCCTGGACTCTGTGCCCGCTACAATATCAAAGTCAAGTCCGCTGATGCAATCCTGCATGGAATCGATCGCCAGGTGCAGTCCGTCAGCGTCCTGCAGTATGCTGGTGACATCCCGGAAAATGATTCCCGGTTCAGGAAAATCAGGTATATTTCGGACATAATCTTCTATTTTCTTCATTCTTGCGTTCCTCCATCCGCTATTTCTCGACATTTATGACAATAAGTATATCACCATTCCAATGCATTTGTAAATATATTCCGATGCATTCACTGGTAATGTGTGATCACAATCTGCAGGTTTTCCCTTCCGCGGTAAGAATTGACGGATGGATAATAAACGACGTTCAGTCTTCCTTTGTTCCTGACATCATTTACGAAGCCGTCTCCATCACCAAAATATACGCCGTCTATGGAATATCCCTGGTCATCCATCACCTTCATTTTGACCACATTTCTATTCTTGCCAAAAATCCGGCATTCCAACATCCTGACCTGTCTCAGTGCAAACAATGGCCTGGTATTTCCTTTCCCGAAAGGCTCCAGAAGCTCAAATTCCCGCACCAGGTCTTTGCGTATGTATCCGATCGGCATCGCGGCATCTATGACCACCTTTTCTGCCAGGTCTTCTTCCTGCAGGGTACAGAGCTCATTCAGCCGTTTCCGAAATTCCGGCACGTCTGCTTCCCCGAGCGAAAGACCGGCTGCCATCGGATGTCCTCCGAATTTCGTCAGCAGATCTTTTACCCTGACCAGTTCATCATACATGGAGTATGCCTCAATCGAGCGCCCGGAGCCCTTGACTCCCTCCTGAGTCCTTGTCAGCACGATCGAGGGCTTGTGGTACCGCTCACGCAGCCTCCCCGCAATGATGCCCGCCAGACTCTCATGGCATTCCGGCAGATAGATCACCAGTACCCGGTCCCTGCACAGCGAACTGTGCTCTACCATTTCGACTGCCCGGGCAACGCCCTGTTCCGTCATATCTTTTCGCTCATCATTGAGCGCCTTCAGATCTGCCGCCAGCCTCTCTGCCTCTTCCACGGTTTTGGCATTGAGAAGTGCCAGGGAGCGCCTGGCGGTGTCCAGTCTTCCACCCGCATTCAGACATGGTCCGATGACAAATCCGATATGATAAGGCGACAGCTGCTGCTGATCCAGCCCGTTTGCCGCAATCAGTGCCTGCAGGCCCCTGTTCATCGTGTGCCTCAGCCGCTCCATTCCTTCTTTTACCAGAATCCTGTTGTCCCCTGTCAGATCCATCACATCTCCGATCGTTGCGATCGCAGCAAACTCCAGGAATTCTTCCATCTCCCTCTCATCGATCCCGAAACTGTCGTACAGCCCGGACACCAGCTGCATCCCGACACAGGCTCCGCACAGCTGTTTGAACGGATAGTCACACCCTTCCTGCCGGGGATTGATGACCACATCGGCGGGCGGCAGGAGGAACACCTTTCCGTCCCCCTGTTCCATATACGGCACCTCATGATGGTCTGTGACAATCACTGTCAGTCCAAGTTCCTTCGCCGTCTGAATCTGCGCCGCAGCCGCGATGCCGTTGTCACATGTCACGATTGTATCAATACCGTCCTGAGCAGCGGCTGCGATCAGTGACTCATTAATGCCGTATCCGTCTGTGATCCGGTCCGGGATCATCACGTCCACGCGTGCTCCGACTCTCTCCAGTCCCTTCTGAAGAATGTAGGAGGCCGTCACGCCGTCGATATCATAGTCACCGATAATGCGCACCGGCCGCCGCATCCGGATCTTGTCCCTCAGGATATCGACCGCCTCCGCGACTCCCTTCATCGCCTTCCATGAGGGCAGTTCACTAAGGTCTCCGTGGAGATAGCGCCGGATCGCCTCGTCACCGGTCACATCCCGGTTTCTGATCAGCCTGGCAGTCACCTGATCGATATGAAATAATTCAGCTGTTCTCTTAAAATCTGCTTTCTTTGCAGCAATTACCCATCTTTCCATAAAAATCTCAAAAGGGACGCCGTACGGCATCCCCTTCACTCCTCTTGGTTTTATTGTTTTGATTTTCTGACACGTGATTTCATCACATACCACAGGGAACCTGTGATACATACGGAGGAATATGCTCCGCAGACGATGCCGACCATGATCGGAAGTGCAAAATCACGGATCGACGAAACTCCGAGGATGTAGAGTACTGCAACCATGATAAAGGTCGTCAGTGATGTATAGATACTCCTCGTCAACGTCTGTGTGATACTGCGGTTTACCACCTCTGCGAGCTCCTCATTCTTCTTCACACCCCGCATATTCTCACGGATACGGTCGAAGATAACGATCGTCGCATTGATCGAGTAACCCACAATCGTCAGCATGCATGCGATAAATGTGCTTCCCACCGATACACGGAACAGCGCATAGAATGCCAGAACCACCAGAACATCATGAATCAGTGCAAGCACCGCACTGGAAGCAAAACGGATATCCTTAAATCTCAGCCAGATATAGATCAGCATGAAGAACGTCGCAACCACAACGGCTATAAATGCATCCATACGCATCTCTTTGCTGACCGTCGATGAGATGGTCTCCGCGGAGATATGATTCTCCTCCACTCCGAATTCCTCATTCATCTTCTGATTGAAAGTCTCACGTTCATCGACATTCAGGCTGCGTGTCTTGATGATGACCTGGCTGCTGCCTACCACCTGCTGGAACTGAACGTTGCTGTCCCCTGTTACCTCTTCGATGACCGGTCTTATATTTTCTTCCAGTTCATTCAGTGTATATTCCTCATTGAACGTAACAGTCGTGGACGTACCTCCGATGAATTCAAGGCTGTAGTTCAGCGCTTTGCCGTCTTTGGCAGAGAAGATCCCCATACCGATCGGCGCCAGAAGCACCAGCACAATGGAGATCGCAAAAAACACTTTTTTCTTTCCCACAAAGTTGATGACCCTGCGCTCTTTCTGCTGGCCGTAAAGTTTTGGATTCTGAAGCCCTACCGAATACATCGCATTGATCAGCAGCCGCGAGATCACGAGTGCCGTGAACATGGACAGAACGATACCGAGTGCCAGCGTCATTGCGAATCCTTTGACGCTTCCGCTCCCCAGCAGTCCGAGAACCGCAGCAGCAATCAGTGTCGTGATATTACCGTCAAGGATTGCCGACAGTGCCTTCTGAAAACCGGATTTGATTGCATTCCTGACGCTTTTCCCTATCGCAATTTCCTCTCTGATACGGGCATAAATAATAACATTGGCGTCGACCGCCATACCGATGGAGAGTACAATACCGGCAATTCCCGGAAGTGTCAGAGTCAGGTCAAATGCATTGAGCATAACGAGCATCAGACCGGTGTAGATCAGCAGTGACAGCGCTGCAACCACACCCGGAAGCAGATACACGACGATCATGAACACCATGACGATCACCATGCCGATTGCCGCCGCTGTCAGACTCGTCTTGATTGCCTCCTGTCCAAGCTGTGCCCCAACCACGTTGGAACGCATTTCCTCAAGCTCCAGTGACAGGGATCCGATACGGATCGTCGATGCCAGCTCCCTCGCATCTTCAATAGAACTCATTCCTGTGATCTGAGCTTTTCCGTCTGATATCACAGACTGGACGGTCGGTGCGCTGATCGTCTCGCCGTCATAGACGATGGCGATCTGTTTTCCCAGGTTTGCCTCTGTCGCTTCTGCAAACTTCTTCGACCCTTCTGTTGTCAGCTGAAGGGATACCACATACTGGTTATTTCCCGTTTCGTCCTGAGTGATCCCGCCCTCAGCAGTTTCCACATCAGTACCGTCGAGTACGGTATTTCCCTCAGCATCTGTAAATTCCAGAGAACCCGGTTTACCCAGCTCTTCCAGAATCGCATTCGCATCCGACACACCCGGTATCTCTATGTTGATCCGGTTGCTGCCTTCCTGATACACCTGCGCTTCCTCGCTGTAGTTCTCCACACGTTTCTGAAGCTTGTAAATCGTATCCGACATATCCTCCGATGAAGGATTATCGTCCTTCGCCTGATACGTGATACTGACACCTCCTGCCAGATCCAGGCCTGTCTTGATGTTTTTAGCCGATCCTGTTCCCGTTGGTCCGAACCCGACCGCCGTTGTGAATATCAGCAGTCCGATCAGGACGGCCGCCAGGATAATGACGACAACGCCTTGCTTTTTCTTCATGTTTTTGTCCCCTTTGCAGTTTTTCGCTATTTTATTCTTCCGCCTGCGCCGCTTTGATCATCAGCGCGCATTCGACACGTTTTCTCTGCAGTTCGCAGCCAATCTCGTAGACGTCATCGATCCTGCCCGTGAAATTGAACGAATTCGCCGCACAGCCGCCGCTGCAGTAGAACCTTGCAAAACAATCCCGGCATTTCTCTTTTGCGTAGACGTTGCAGCCTTTGAATTCACTGCAGATCTCCTGCCGGGTAATCCCCTCATCCACATTTCCCATCAGGAATCTGTCTTCACCGACAAACTGATGGCATGGATAGAGATCTCCCCATGGCGTCACAGCCAGGTACTCCGTACCCGAACCGCAGCCAGAGAGTCTTTTATATACACAGGGACCGCCTGTCAGGTCGATCATAAAATGAAAGAAATTAAATCCCCGTCCCTCTTTTTCCCGTTTTATCATCTCTTTCGCCAGGATATCATACTGTTCGCATATCGTCGGGATATCCTCACTGCGCAGTGCATAATCCTCTCCGGGATCAGCGACCACCGGTTCCACGGAAATCTGTTTAAAGCCCAGATCAGCCAGATGCAGTACATCTGCGGCGAAATCCAGATTATGCCGGGTAAATGTTCCCCTGACGTAATACTTGTCCTGATTTCGGCTTTCAGCAAATTTCTGGAATTTCGGCACGATCAGGTCATAACTGCCCGCCCCTTTGCGGAACGGTCTCATGTGGTCATGCACCTCTTTCCTGCCGTCTATGCTCAGCACTACATTTCCCATCTCACGATTCGCAAACTCCATCACCTCATCGTCCAGGAGTACGCCGTTCGTCGTGAGTGTAAACCGGAAATTCTTATCGTGAATTTTCTCCTGCTCTCTGCCGTATGCCACCAGGTCTTTCACCACCTGCCAGTTCATCAGAGGCTCTCCTCCGAAGAAATCCACCTCCAGGTTTCTCCTGCTTCCTGAATTTGCAATCAGAAAGTCCAGCGCCTTTTTCCCCACCTCAAAGGACATCAGCGCCCTGCGCCCATGATATTCTCCCTCCTCCGCAAAGCAGTACCGACAGGCCAGATTGCAGTCATGGGCAATGTGCAGACATAGTGCTTTCACTACTGTCTGGCGGTCCTTAAAATGCTCAATGGCATCACGATAGATATCTTCGGTAAAAAGCATCCCCTGCTCTTCCAACTGTCTGCATTCCATAAGCGCTGACTCGATATCCTCCTGGACATACGTTTTGCCAAGCTCACGTTTGATGACCCCGGCATCCTTTTTTTCTGACAGCAGACTGATACAGTCATAGACGACGTCATCCACGACATGAACGGAACCGCTGTTGATATCCAGAACAATATTATATCCATTGTTCCTGTACTGATGTATCACTGATATTCTCCCTTCCGCCTTCTCTCTTTTGTGCTCATAGAGGGGCTGCTGCAAAGTAATCACTCACCTTGCAACAGCCCCTTCTACCTTGTACAGCTACCTCAAAAGGTAATTATTTTTCATTTTCACAGCTCTGATTTCCAACTGTACAGGAAGTCTTACAAGCTGACTGGCAGGAAGTCTGGCATTCACCACATCCGCCTTTTTTCATGGTGTTCTGAAGTCCTTTTGTATTTAAAGTTTTGATATGCTTCATGGTACTGTCCTCCTCTTTTATCACTATGCCACATTATAGCATAGAATCTGCAGTTTTTAAAGAGTTTTTTTCAGGACAGCATCCCGCCCAGCATTCCGCCTCCGACACAGAGCAGGACAGTCGTTACGATATAGTCGCCTCCTGTCATCGCGCCCGGTGACAGAATCGCCGATACTCCGAGCAGCATCAGAAAATAACAGGCCCCCACACAGAGACCCCACAGGAATTTTCTCTCCCTGATGCTTTTTCCAGCTGAAAAACCCCCTGCAAAACAGGAGATTATGTAGATAGCTGCGATGCCCGCCGTTACCATCCCCTCCTTCAGTTCCAGCTTATAGAGAAGCAGCGCCAGAAGAAGCAGCAGCAGTGCAGTGACTACAAATGAAATAATAAGTGCCTTCAGCATGGACATTATCTTCGGTGAGGATACTTCCGTCTTAACCATAAAACAACCCTCCCATATATTACTATATGGAAGGGTTGTACGTCCTATCACTTTTTACCGTTGTTTTTTTTGTTTTTTATTCTCCCTGCGATGATCAGTATGATGATCAGTACCGCAGCCACACCTGCCACTACAAAATAAGGAATCAGGTTCGTCGTATCACCCGTATTCACAGCTTTTTTCACCATGATCCTGCTGCTGTTCTGACTGGCCGCGGAAGAAGTTACTTTCTGTGAAGAACCTTCCTGTGAATAACTGCCGGAAGTTCCCAAGGAGCTGTTCCCGCTTCCCGAACTGCTGTCCGAGCCGCCGGAAGAATTATTTCCAGCAGCGCTTCCGCCTGACGCTGTATTATGATTGTAAACCGCATCCCCCGGGCCTACGATCACCTGACTTCCGGCTATATATCCTACAGCCTGTCCTGAGATAGTATAAGGGCTGAAGGATGAGGTCGTAAACCGGATGGCATTTCCCAGAATCTCCGGATATAACTCTTCATAAGATCCATCGCTGAAATAATGAAGGACAGAAACCTTTTCATAGTCCGCAGCATTTTTCACCGGGACTGTGACTGTTACACTTCTGCCATTCAGACTGTAAGGTGAATCATCCAGAAGGTTCCACAGCGACATCTCATAGGATCCCAAAAGTTCCCCAAGATCGAAGTTGGCAGCATCCGCAATGCTTCCTTTGGATACTCTGAACTGTACGTACCATGGAATATCGCCTTCCACTGTGATACCGCTGCTCGTGTGATTATAAAGCTTACATACGGTCTGCGCTTTTTTCAGACGGATCACGAGTTCACCCGGAACATTCATTTTCTCTTCTTCCGTACAGCCCTCGTACCAGCGGAATGCATCGATCACTGCATCCACATCAGCCTGATTCTCCACAGTCACTTTCAGATTCTGCAGTTTCGTCAGCATATCCTGATCTTTATCTGTACCGGTTATGTTTTCCGGTATATCTTTATCCGGCGTTTCCGGTTCTTTCGTAGGCTTTGCTTCTTCCGTCAGTTCCGGCTCCTTCGTCGGCTCCGGTGTCTCCGTCTCTTCCGGCTCCTTCGTCGGCTCCGGTGTCTCCGTCTCTTCCGGTTCCTTCGTCGGTTCCGGTGTAGCTGTCACTTCCGGCTCCTTCGTCGGTTCCGGTGTCTCTGTCACTTCCGGCTCCTTCGTCGGTTCCGGTGTAGCTGTCACTTCCGGCTCCTTCGTCGGTTCCGGTGTGGCTGTCACTTCCGGCTCCTTCGTCGGTTCCGGTGTCTCTGTTACTTCCGGTTCCTTTGTCGGTTCCGGTGTAGCTGTCACTTCCGGCTCCTTCGTCGGTTCCGGTGTCTCTGTTACTTCCGGTTCCTTTGTCGGCTCCGGTGTCTCTGTTGTTTCCGGTTCCTTCGTCGGCTCCGGTGTTGCCGTCTCTTCCGGCTCCTTCGTCGGTTCCGGATCTTTTTTATCGTTTTCTTTTCCGGCTATGGTGCCAGACCCGCTGATGTCAGAAGCAGATAAAGAAATATTATGCAGCGTCAGCGTACCGGAAATATTTACGATGGCTCCGGAAAATCCGGAAGCCCGCTTCAGGCTCACTCCGCCGGGCAGTGACCATGTCGTATCGCCTGACACGGAAACGGTTCCGCATACCAGGATTTCTCCGTCATTTCCCGCAAGTTCCTTTGCCTTTCCGAACGAACCAACTGCATCAGACTGGCTGGTGCCCCCCGCAGAATCACTTCCGCCGCTTCCGTTCAGATAAACACTCCTGCCGCCCGCTTCCGCATCCAGCGGCGGCTGTATTACCGCAGCCGATATTGCCAGTGTTGCCACGATCAAAAGGCTCAGCGCTTTAAAAAAACCATGTTTGATACGTTCGTTTTTTCTCTTTACTGCTCTCATAAATAAATCTCCTGTCTATGTAAAGCGGATCTACTTGTCCACCAGTTTACTACGGGTGTTATTATATCATAAGTCTTCTTTTTTCGACACCCCTAAACGCAGTTTTTTTACATTTTTTGTAATACTTGCATTTCTGCTCAAAATCATGTATATTTCATAGTAAAAATATACTGTTAAAACAAGAAGGAGTTGACTGTACTTGGATTCAAGTGACGCCATACAATTCGCAGTTCTGTTTATACTGCTCGGACTCTCCGCATTTTTTTCATCTGCTGAGACTGCCCTCACCACAGTGAACAAACTGCGCATCAAAACTTTACACGACGAAGGAAACCGAAGGGCCGGCAAGCTGCTGAAGGTGGTTGAAAACCCCGGTAAGCTGCTGAGTACTATATTAATTGGTAATAACATTGTAAATATATCCGCCTCCTCACTGGCAACCTCTCTTGCCATTCGCCTGTTTGGCAGTGCAGGCGTCGGAATCGCGACCGGAGCCATTACGCTGCTCGTACTGATCTTCGGAGAAATCACGCCAAAGACCATGGCCGCCCTGTATGCAGAGAAGCTGTCACTGTCCTATGCACCGATTATCTATCTGCTGATGATATTGCTGACACCTGTTATTTTCATTATAAACAAACTGTCTTACGGCATTCTGCTGCTGCTCCGCGTAGACCCGAACGGAAAGGCTCAGCCGATGACTGAGAATGAACTGCGCACCATCGTAGATGTCAGCCATGAGGACGGCGTCATCGAGACGGAGGAGCGTCAGATGATCTATAACGTATTTGATTTCGGTGATTCCGAGGCAAAGGATATTATGGTTCCCCGAATCGATATGACTTTTGTCCACGTGGACACTTCCTATGAAGATTTAATTCAGCTGTTTAAAGAAGAGACTTATACCCGGTACCCTGTATATGAAGAGACCACGGATTCTATTCTCGGAACCATCAACGTCAAGGATCTGATCGGCCTGGAAGACACAGAACATTTTTCCATCCGCAGCATTCTCAGGGAACCTTATTTCACGTACGAGCACAAGAGTACTTCTTCCCTGCTGCTGGAAATGCGCGAACAGTCGATCAACTTTGCAATCGTTCTGGACGAGTACGGAGCTACGGCAGGACTGATCACACTGGAAGATTTGCTGGAGGAGATCGTCGGAGAAATCCGCGATGAATACGACGAGGGCGAAGAAGAAATGCTGACCGCCATTATTCCCGATCAGGAATATACAGTGCTGGGTTCCGCCAAACTCGAGGATCTGGACGAGGCTCTCGGCCTTGACCTGGAGTCTGAAGAGTATGACTCCATCGGCGGATATATCATCGAACAGCTGGACCGAATCCCGGAACCGGGCGAAAGCATTCAGCTGGAAAACGGTATTCGCATGGTCGTCGATCAGCTGCAGAAAAACCGGATCGAACTGGTACACCTCTATCTGCCGGAGAAAGATATCACAGCATAACCATGTGGAATTTATCATCAGATACGGGCGGGACAGACTGATTTCAGTTCTGTCCCGCCCGCTTTTGACGCCGTCATGTTTTAATCGGCATCATCTCACGCAAAATTTCATGAAACTGGCTGCCGCAGCGCTCCATTTCTCCCAGCACCAGTCCTATGCCTGCCTCCGACAAATACCAGTTGTCCCTGCGGATCCCCTGAATCTCCACAGCACATATCTGAAAATCGGTCTCCGGGTACATCAGCTGATAATACATCAGACATCTCCTTGCATGGTAAGATTTGCAGCAGACGATGGCACTGCGCACATCAATCCCGGCGGCATCCGTGACCCTGCGCGAGAAAATGGCATTCTCGTAAGTAAACGTGGCCTGATCTTCCCTGAGGATTGCCCGCTCCGGCACCGCACATTTGCGCAGCACGTCATGCAGAAACTCCCATTCCGTATCGTATGCTTCGTCATACAATTCCCGCTTATCCTGTACGCCCTCGAAGATTCCGCTCAGCCTTCCATACTTTCCGGAAGGCAGGATCATCGGTGCATGTCCCTCATGGTACAGCTGTGCCGCCCGCTCTGCCATCTGCGGAAATCCATTTCCCGGGACCATGATCATGTCCGCCCTGCCCGGTATGTCATTCACAAAAATAAAATCCGTGATCTGATCCAGAAATCTCTGATTCATGTTATCCTCCGTAATTCTTTTCATCATCATACCACAAATCAGCGGCATTGCAAGCACCGTACCCTGCCCGGGGGCAGAATCATGGGCGCACATTCTTTTTTTCAAAGCTGTGTGCCCGCTCTGCCATCTGCGGTGCGTTTTCTACGTCGTGATCATCGTACTGTACCCGTCTTCGCGCAGCCTGCGCTCCATCGTGACCGCGTTGCCGAGCTGCTGATACGCTCCCACCTGCACTTTGAACAGTCCATCCTGATTCAGAATAAACGCCGGATATCCCTTATCCAAAAGTTCATACAGCTGATTATCCGCGTATTGACGCACACGGTATGCACCCACCTGCACACGGTAATATGTCGGGTCCGTCACAGTCTCCTCATTCAGCGTACCGAGGATCGCATCCGCGATCGCCTGCGCAATCTCATCAAACTTCGAGTCAAACAGCTCGTTGTCTGCATCGCTGTTGATGAATCCGACTTCCACCAGGACCGCCGGCATATTTGTCCTTCTAAGTACCACAAGCCCCGGCCGCTCTTTCACACCAAGGTCCTTGAATCCCACTTCACCGAGCGCCCCGTTGATATTTTCCGCCATCTGAAGTTTAATCCCGGACTTATCATAGATCAGACTTTCGACCCCTGAATACTGATTCGGCCGCGGACTGGAATTGCGGTGTATGGAGATAAAGAAATCCGCACCCGACTGGTTCGCGATCTGCGCCTTCTCAAAAGGCGTCTGATAGACGTCCGTCGTCCTCGTGTACTCAACGTCTACCCCATTATTCTCCAGAATCTGTCCGATTGCCAGTACGAGGCGGAGCGTGTCGTCCTTTTCGTTTCGTCCCTGGTAGGTGGCTCCCGGGTCTCCCCCGCCGTGCCCTGCATCCAGCATGATTTTATACGGCAAAAAAAACACCTCTTTTACATATCTTTCATAATTAAGATATGCAAAGAGGTGTCTCCCTGCCCCATGATTTTATGGTAAATGCCGTTCCTACAGTTTCCTCATCAGATAGACGATTCCTCCCAGGAGTCCGATAAATGCTCCGGAATATCCGGCAGCGCAGACCATCAGCACATTTCTTTCCTCACCGCCAAGACCCAGGGCCAGACAGATCAGAAAACCAATCATCCCCGCAAACAGCGTCCAGAAAATGGTGTTAATAAGCAAAAACAGATGTCCTCGGTTTCCCCTGCTCTGCTTTGTCAGCCGATTCGTAAAATTCCAGATCCACGTCATATCCATCGCCTCCTGTTCCATTTCTATTTCTTTATAAACAGAATAGTACAGCGATGTAAAATTGGTAACCGTATCCCTGTAAAACTTAGGTAAAATTATCCCGCTATTTCGTGAGCGGCTTGATATCCGCCGGGCTTCCCATCACCATCAGACTCTCGCCCTCCGAAAACACGTGGTCCGGATGCGGCAACGGATAAATCTTACCATTGCGTTTGGTCGCCAGGATACTGACATGGTATCTCGTCCGCACCGATTTCTCAACAATGCTCTTGCCCAGCCATGAATGCGGAACCTCAATCTCATAGATCGCATACTCGGGTGTCAGCTCAATATAGTCAAAGATATGCGGTGAACCGTATTTGATGGCGAGACGCTCTGCCATCTCGCGCTCCGCATACACCACATGGTCCGCCCCGTTTCTGAGCAGCAGCTTCTTATGGACATCCCGCGTCGCACGCGCCAGAACATATTTTGCCCCCATGTCTTTGAGCAGCACCGTCACTTCCAGCGCCGTCTGAAAATTATCGCCGATCGCAACCACGCAGAGATCAAAATTGGCGATTCCGAGGGACGAGATAAAATCTTCATTCGCAGCGTCTCCGATGCGGATATTCTGCACCAGATTCACCACGCTGTCCGCGCGCTCCTCACTTTTTTCTATCGCCAGCACACTGTTCCCGCACTCGATGAATTTCCTCGCGATGTGCCTTCCAAACCTTCCCAGTCCAACCACCAATATTGATTTTGCAGCCATTAGTAATCTCCTTTTCTCCTTCATTTATCCTATTTGTATCTCTTCCTTCGCCAGCTTCGATGCAATCGGCGTTCTGCCGGATGCAAACGCCAGCAGGATTGTGATGGATCCCACACGTCCGAACAACATCAGCAGTGTCAGCAGTATCTCAGAAACGACACCGAGTCCCGGCGTGACGCCGAATGACAGTCCGACGGTCGCGATCGCAGACACACTCTCAAAGAGGGCTGTCAGAATCGGAATGCTTTCCACACTCGATATCACCATTGCCACCGTGACCGACAGCAGCAGGTACAGCATGAACACACAGCTTGCCCTGCGCACCACGCCGTCCTCCAGCCTGCGTCCGAACACCTCAATGGATTTTCTTCTCCTGAACGTCGTAAAAATACTGATACACAGTACGGCAAATGTGGTCGTCTTGATGCCTCCTGCCGTAGAACCGGTCGAACCGCCGATCAGCATCAGGCAGACCATCAAAAACTGGCTCGGCTGTGTCATCGCTCCGATATCCACCGTGTTAAATCCTGCGGTCCTCACCGTCACCGACTGAAACATGGACGCGAGCACCTGGTCAGGCAGCGACTTCCCGCTGTACGCCTGTCCTCCCTGTTCAAACAGGAAAATAGCCGCTGTGCCAGCCAGGATCAAAGTCATGCTGATCGCGATCACAAGCTTGGAATGCACTCTCAGTTTTTTAAAATGAAATCTGTTGCGGAAAATATCGCTCCACACAAAGAAACCGAAACCGCCCACTACGATCAATGTCATAATAATGAAATTTACATACCAGTTTCCGGCAGCGCCTGTCAGCGATGAAAATTCTGCCTCCATCCCCATCAGGTCAAACCCTGCATTGCAAAAAGCGGAGACAGAATGAAATACGGAGTAGTAGATTCCCTTTCCCAGGCCCAGCTTCGGACAGAAATAAAATGCCAGCAGCAGAGCACCGGCGGTCTCCGTGAGTGCTGTTCCTATCAGGATTCCCCTCGTCATACGCACGATTCCGCCCATCTGCGGCGCCGCAATAGACTCCTGCATGATCATACGGCTTGCCAGTCCGATCTTACGTTTCGTCAGGCTGATCCCGTAGATGGCCACCGTCATAAATCCCATTCCGCCGATCTGTATCAGAGCCAGGATCACAATCTGGCCGAACGTCGACCAGTACGTATAAGTGTCGTACCGCACCAGCCCGGTCACGCAGGTGGCAGAGGTCGCTGTAAACAGTGCATCCAGAAACGGAGTCACTTTTCCCTCGCCTGTGGATGCAGGGAGCATGAGCAGCGCGCTGCCAGCCAGAATGATCAGACAGTATCCCCAAAATATGATCTTCATCGGTGAAAGCTGCAGCAGCTTTCGTTTTATCTCTTCAATCTCCATATTACTCCTATTATGAACTGCATGCCGACTCCTCATTCCTGGCTTCCTGCAGTGTTTTTTTCTTTTTTTCCGGTATCTGCGCCAGAATGATCGCACCGAACATCAGAACGCACCCGGACAGTTCACGCGCCGAGAGTTTCTCTCCGAGGATTATGAAGCCCGCCAGCACCGATATGCATGATTCCAGGCTCAGAATCAGCGAAGCGATCGTCGGACTGACATTTTTCTGTCCCAGGATCTGCAGCGTGTATGCGACCCCGCACGACAGCACACCGGCATACAGGATCGGCGCCCATGCCTGTAAGATATCGGAAACTTTCGGCGTTTCCAGCAGGAACATGGGAACGGATGACAGCAGTCCGCAGGTAAAGAACTGAATGCATGCCATACGGACACCATCCGCGCGCGGTGAAAAATGGTCAATCACCAGAATGTGCAGGGCAAAAAGTACCGCGCCCAGGAACAGATACACGTCCCCTTTTCCCACAGTGAATCTCTCCGTCATACACAGAAAGTAAAGTCCCGCAAGAGCAATCACGACAGCCGCCCAGACTCTCAGGCCGGTCTTCTTTTTCAGCAGAATACCGAGTACCGGAACGAGCACGATATAACACGCCGTGATAAATCCCGCCTTGCCCGCAGTTGTATACTGAATCCCGATCTGCTGCAGACTGCTGGCTGCAAACAGAAGTATTCCGCAGCACAGGCCGCCGAGCCACAGCGTCCGGCTTCGCGGCGCCTTTTTTCCATCTTCTTTTCTCACGGACAGCGCAATAAACGGCAGCAGCGTGATCCCTCCGATCAGACTGCGGACGGCATTAAACGTAAACGGACCCAGATAATCCATCCCGACACTCTGCGCCACAAAGGCAAATCCCCAGATCGCGGCTGTCAAAAGAAGCATACAAGCATTTTTCGTTTTCATATCACTTTTTCTCCCAGTCTCCCCTCATCAGTATCCACTATTGTACTCCCATACACGCCTGCGGGCAAGTAAAATTTTGCTGAATTCTGCCCTGTTTTTTATGGTATACTGATAAACAAAAACGACAGTGAGGTAATCCTATGAAAAGTTCTGAACAGTTAAAGCAGCTTTTGCTCTCCATCAACCACAGAAGCTATCCTGCCTATAAGGATACCAGAGGCAGCTACCGGTTTGACGGCTACCAGCTGAACATCGACCACGTGCAGGGTGACCCTTTTGCAGCCCCATCAAAAGTCAGTATCCTCGTGTCGGGCAGGCAGGCCGCCTTTCCGGAAAATTATTACGATCTGACTCATAAGCGCACAGCGCTTGAAGACCATCTGATACGGTTGTTTGCCCGTGAAGCGGAACAGTTCCAGTTCAAAGCCAGAGGTTCCGGAAAGAGCGGACTGCTCTCCGTCAGCCGCTGCGGCCAGGAGATCCTTTCGCGCACCGCCTGCACGATTTCTCCTGAATCAGGGGATGTCACCGTACGGATGGAAATCGGATTTCCCGCGAACGGACGCAGCATCAATTCCCCGGAACTCATCAAGATCCTCTTTGATTTTCTTCCGCTCTGCGTCAGGCGCACTCTTTACTGTAAATCCCTGGACGCCGGGAAGCTGGCATCCGTGATCGAACTTGCCGAAGATCAGCATGCAATCCGTAAACTGCTGCCTAAACTGGAACTTGTCGCCTTCATCGCGAACGGTTCCATTCTCCCGAGAGAAAGCGGAGTCTCCCAGAGACCGATGCGTGGCGCCACCCCGTTTCACTCGCCGGCTTCGATGGAAGTCACGCTCTCGCTTCCCAACAGGGGAAACATCACCGGCATGGGAATCCGCCGCGGCATAACACTGATCATCGGCGGCGGATATCACGGAAAATCCACACTCCTGAAAGCGCTGGAGCTCGGAGTATATAACCATATCGCCGGTGACGGCAGGGAATTTGTTATCACAGATGAAGCTGCGGTCAAAATCCGTGCCGAGGACGGAAGAAGTATCCGCAGCACAGATATCTCCATGTTCATCAATAACCTGCCAAATAAAAAGGACACCCGCCGTTTTAGTACAGAGGATGCCAGCGGCAGTACCTCGCAGGCTGCAGGCGTCATCGAAGCAATCGAGGCGGGTACTTCTCTGCTGCTCATCGACGAGGACACGTGTGCAACTAACTTCATGATCCGGGACGAGCTGATGCAGCGCGTCGTGCACAGGGACCAGGAACCCATCACACCGTTCATTGACCGGGTGCGGGATCTCTACGAACAGAGCGGGATCTCCTCTGTCATGGTAGCGGGAAGCTCCGGGTCTTATTTCCACGTGGCAGACCGGATCATCCAGATGGACTGCTATGTGCCGGCTGATATCACAGACTTTGCCCGGGAGCAGGCGGCAAAATTCCCAATCCAGGAGAATATGGCAGCATCTGCTTCGCTCCCGGATTTTTCACGTGTGCCGAAACCATCCCGGGATTTCCGGGCAGACGCCCGGATCAAGATGAAGACGCTCGGCCGCGATGCGTTCTCCATCAACCGTGAGACCGTTGACCTGCGCTACGTGGAGCAGCTGGCCGACATTGAGCAGACGACAGCGCTCTCCTATCTGCTCAGATACGCGATGACTCACCTTTGCGACGGAAAGAAGGATCTGCGCACCATCGTGAATGAACTCGTCTCACTGACAGAAAAACAGGGCCTCGCCGCTGCCTGCGACAGCTCATGGCTGCCCGCCGGTCTGGCGATGCCCCGTCCTCAGGAAATCTATGCGTGTTTCAACCGCTTCCGCGGGCTGACTCTGCAGTAATAATCTTCTTGCTGCCGGTGCGCGCTGTCTTCACTCGCCGGCAGTAAAGATCATCACACTTCGTCCGCCGATCGTGACCGCATCCGCCTTATTTAGAATTACCTCCCGGATACTGTCCTCACTCCCGGTATCGACATTCAGTTTCCAGCGAAATCTTCCAGCCGCCGGATACGGCAGCCAAAACTCAAGCGGCTCCCAGTAGGCATTGACCGCGACAAACACGAGATCATCCCTGCTGTCCGACTCGTCTCGTCCCGCATACAGCACACCCAGCAGCCTTGTATTGCCGTCAAACTGATCGTTCCACGGAATGCCCGAGTGAAAACTGACATCCGGAAGTCCGCACAGCGCACATTTCGTCTTCCTGCGCAGCACCGGGTGACGCATCCGAAACGCATTCATCCATGAGCAGAAGGTGAACATCTCCCGCTCGGTTTTCAGATTATTCCAGTCCAGCCAGGATATCTCGTTGTCCTGGCAGTACGCATTGTTGTTTCCGTACTGCGTATTCCCGAATTCATCCCCCGCACGCACCATCACAGCTCCCCTGCTGCACATCAGAACGGCGTACGCGTTTTTCCGCAGCCGTTTTCTCAGCCTGAGGATTTCCGGATCATCTGTCTCACCCTCAGCTCCGCAGTTCCAGCTGCGGTTATCCGCGTCACCGTCCGTATTATTCCAGCCGTTCTTCTCATTATGTTTTTCATTATATGCATAGAGATCATACAGCGTAAATCCGTCATGGCAGGTGATGAAATTGACCGAGGCCTGGTCTTCGCGCTCCAAAGAGCGGTAGAGGTCCGGGGAACCGATCATCCGCTGTGCCGCATTTGCAGCCATTCCCCCGTCTCCCTTTAAGAAGGAGCGAATATCATCCCTGTATTTTCCGTTCCACTCTGCCCAACGCCCGAATGACGGAAAGCTTCCGACCTGGTAAAGTCCCGCCGCATCCCAAGCCTCAGCGATCAGCTTCACCCTGCTCAGAATGGGATCGGCACTCAGGCTCTCCAGGAGGGGCGGCCGGCGAAGCGGTGTCCCGTCTTCGCTGCGGCCCAGAATGGAAGCCAGATCAAACCGGAATCCCGACACATGATATTCGATCACCCAGTACCGCAGACAGTCCAGGATCATCTGCTGCACCACCGGATGGTTGCAGTTGAGCGTATTGCCGCAGCCGCTGAAATTATAGTAATCCCCATCCGGCGTCAGCATGTAGTACACGTTATTATCGATGCCCTTCAGTGAGAAGCACGGTCCATCCTGGTTTCCCTCCGCCGTGTGATTGAACACAACATCCAGTATGACCTCGATGCCGTTCTCATTCAGTTCTCGGATCAGTGTTTTCAGTTCACTGCCTTCCCGGTTATATTCAACAGCCGAAGCATAGCTGGTGTTCGGCGCAAAGAAACAGACCGGATTATACCCCCAGTAATTATAAAGTATCTCCCCATCCACGACCCGCATTTCTTCCATCTCATCAAACTCAAAGACCGGCATCAGCTCCACGGCATTGACGCCGAGTTCCTTCAGATACGGAATCTTCTCCCGCAGCCCCTCAAAGGTACCGGGACATTTCACGCCGGATGAGGGATGTTTCGTAAATCCCCGCACATGCAGCTCATAGATGATCAGATCCGTAAACGGAATGTCCGGACTGGTCGATTTTCCCCACGAAAATCGTTCCTCCACGACACGTGCCCGGTACGTCAGATAGTTTTCCGTCTTCTCTCCCCATTTACTCTGTCCGACAACAGCCCGCGCATACGGATCGAGCAGATACCGCTCTTTATCAAACAGCAGTCCCTTCCCGGGATCGTACGGACCGTCAAAACGAAACGCATATTCGTTTTCCTCTATGTCCAGCCCGAACACGATCATAGAATATGTATCTCCGATACGGTACTCCTCAGGAAATGGTATGACCGTATACGGTTCCTTCTGTCCCCTGTGAAACAGCGCAAGTTCACACGAATATGCCCCCAGTGAGTGAATCGTGAAACTCACTCCGCCCGGCAGAGCCAGCGCCCCCTGAACCAGGTACATTCCGGGGCGGATACCGTATCCGCCCACATGATCAAGCGGTTTCAAAAGCCTTCTTATGCCCTCAACGCGTTTGTCAACCAGCTTCTCAACCATAATCTACTCCCCTTCCATTCTGTGTTCCCGCCTCAGTACATCATTTTTCAAAAATATATAAAGGACGGTCGTGACCGGCACACCGATCAGCATTCCGACAATGCCAAACATCCCGCCGCCCACCGTGATTCCAAGCAATACCCAAAGACCCGACAGGCCGATTTTATTTCCCACAACCCTGGGGTAGATCGCGCTGTTCTCGACCTGCTGAAGAATCACCAGAAAAACGAGAAAAACAAGCGCCTGTTTCGGCTCGACGAACAGCAGCAGCAATACTGCGACACCGCCTCCGATATAAGCCCCCCAGATGGGTACCAGAGCCGTTACGGCGATGATGATACTGATCAGGCCTGCATAATCAATCCTCAGGACAATCATCCCGATAAAACACAGGCTGCCCAGAATGAGCGCCTCTGTCAGCTGTCCCACAACATAGTTGTCAAAGACAACATTGATCGTACTGAAAACATTTTTGATTTTACGGCAGGTTTTATCCGGACAGTACGTCTGCAGCACTCTTTTACACTGGTCAAGCAGCTTTTCCTTTCCGCTCATCACATAGATGGAAAGCACCAGAGAAATGATAAGCTCTGCCAGACCGGAGATGGCGCTCGATGTGATTCTCCAGATCTGCGGCAGTGTCCCCTCAAGAACCTGATCCAGTTTTCCCAGATAGGCGTTGATGGAGGCGATCACTTCCGATATATCGATCTGACTGATCCCCATTCTGTCCATCACCTGGTTCAGATCTCTCTGGATCGCCGCGACATACTGGTCGGCGCTGCTCACAAATGTCGATATATTCTCCGCAATCTGCGGGAGCATAAAGCGCAGCAGCAGCACGATGCCGCCGATAACCGCCAGATAAACGGTCAGGATCGCAAGTGCCTTCGCCGCACCCGGACGGTTTCCCATCTTTTTTCCATAAAGTTCACGTAATTTTTCATATGGCCTGTTCAGCACAAACGCAATCGCGATGCCTGCAAACAATGGTTTCAGATAGCCGACGAACGTCCAGATACCCCTTAGGATATCACGAAAGTTGATCACAACCAGAACCAGTATCACTGCATACGTAATGACTAACATCCACTGCTTTACACGGGAATCTTCCAAATTCAGAAACACACTCCTTACATTTACTTACTGTATTATCAAGAGTATTCCTGTCACTGCACAGTTTATACAATAAAACCCGCAAATAAACTTATAAAGCAAGAAAAGATCCGGACTCTTTCGAATCCGAACCTTCCCGTATGTAATCATCTGTTAATTAAGCTGCTTTTCTTTTTTTGTAGTAAGTAACACCCATACCAAGAGCTGCAACTACAGCGATCAGACCAGCATATGCTGCTGTTGCTGTCTCACCGGTTTTCGGTGATGTGCTTGTTGTAACAGTTTTTGCTGCATCGCCATCCACTACGAATGCTACCGGTGACAGAGAGTCAAATGTTGCTTCAATTGTACCTGAACCAGCTTTAGATGTAACAACTTCCCATGCTTTCTTCTCTGTGTCATAGTGAAGAACAGCTACCTTAGAGTCGGCTTTTACACCAGATACGTTGAACGTAATCTTCAGCGGGAATTTTGCGCCTTCCGGAGCAACTACGTCTTTCACGTCTACAACCTGCATGCCTTCTACAAAAGCATCTCCCAGCAGTTCTTTGACTTTATCAATATTCTTGATCTCATCTGCTGCTGCCTTGTACTCTGCCGGAATGTCTTTGATCGTTACCTCAACTGCATTTCCGTCAGCGTCAGTTGCACTGTTTACCTTGGTCACAACGCCTGTCACGGACGGGCTTGGTGCTGCGAGTACGGTAGCCGCTGTTCCCAAAGTCATCAGCGCTGCACATACTACTGCAATTACTTTTTTCATCATAAAAAAGTCCTCCTGTTTCTTATTCTTTTTCAAGAATAGTTGTTATTTCATTTTCTCTTATTCTACCATTAATTCTTAAGTTTGTAAAATGTTTTTAACAGTAAATCGTATAAATTTTCCTCATCCACGTAAAATTCGTCATGTTCAGCGCCCTGACGGACCTCTCCCGGCAGATATTGCGTCTCCTCAGAGTTAAATTCATACGTTGCAAAGCTGTCAATCTGCTGTGCATTCATGTCAGTCACCATATAAGGTTTCAGGAACGATGAGAAGCGTTCGTAATAACTGCCCTCTGCACCGGCAGTACTCTTCAGTGCCTGTACCAGCGCCGTGATATACTGAACCTGGCGCTGCATCCTGCCGTTGTTGCTTCCGGTCACATTCGTGTCACGATAGCGGACATACTTCTCTGCCTGCTCACCGGTCATCGTGACCACAGCTCCCTGTACAAATGCAGGGTCAACCTCCGTATAATCCTCCGGTATCGTGAGCGTGACCCCTCCGACAGCATCATTCAGGATACTGATTGATTCAATATTCAGGGAAATATACGCATCGATGGGCAATTCATACAACAGCTCCGATACGGTCTTTTCCATCGCCCAGCAGCTGCTCTTCTCACCGTTTCCATACGCGTACTGTGTCGCGATCTGTGCCTCGACACTCGTATAGAAATTGCCGTTCACATCGTAGATGTCCACATCCGTCATGGTATCCCTGGAGATCTGCAGTATTTTTCCTGTCTGCGTCTTTTCATCCAGCGAAAGGATCATGATGCAGTCAGCCTGTCCCGCAGTACCGGGAGTGTCCTGGAGCGTGACCTCCTCTTTCTTGTCCACCCCCATAAACAGGATATTCGTCAGCTCTCTGTTGTATTCATATGTCTGTCCCTGGTAAGTCACCGTCTGTGCGGTGCTGCTCTGGGTGACCTGTTCTTCCTGTGCCTTGGCTTCCGCCACTTCCTGCCGGTGCTCCAGCAGCAGTTTGCCCGCCAGGACGCCAAGTACCGCGATGATCACCACGACACACAGTACGAGTATCATGCTGCTGATGCCTATCGCATGGCTTCGGTGCTTCTGTTTTTTTTCATTCTTCATCGATCAATACCGCCTCTACCAGAAAACGCTGTTCGCTGTTTCCGTTACATGTTGACAACGTGATGATACGGTCATCCACCGTTGCAGTTGTTTCCGAGCTGAAATGGCTGGCAATATTCCGCACCGACATCACAGAATCCAGAAATGCCTGAAACTGCGGTTCTTCGTTACAGTCATACTGCCCCAGAATATGCCGGTTGTCGTACGTGACAGCCGCAAATACTCGGTACGTATAAATGTGTTCCGGCGTATAAATGCGGATATCCGGATGCGCCTCCATGTACGCCGGGTCCACATACTGATGCAGCCCGCCGAACATCGATCCGTCATTCATGTTGTGTCCGTAGATCACTGTGTTTTTATCCGTAAAGTCGATACGGTTGAGATTTTCTGTGTAGATTGATCCCGGCAGTCCCTCGGCGCCGTCCACCGTATGATTCAGATAATACAGATTGTCTTCCGCGCTCTGCAGAATCGGATAGTCGACAACCGTATCCGGTATCTGGATCCACGCGTAAATGTCCGCATTTCTCTGCTGAAGTTTGTCAAAATCAATCGGAATCACGACTTCAGGCGTCGGTTCCGGTGTTGGTTCTTCCGTCGCTTCCGGCGTTTTCGCCGGTTCTGCTGAAGGCGTCTGTTCCGGTGTCGCCTTTACTTCCTCCGCCAGTTCCTCATACACCTGTTCCTTTTGCTTCTGCGTCGCATAATAGTAAACACAGAACCCTGCGGCGGCCAGAAAGACAATCAGAAATGCACCAAATAAAATTCGATATTTATTGTTTTTCATGATCTTTCTTCATCTCTTTGAGTTCTTTTCTCTTGTCCGGTTTTCCTTTTTCCAGCGGGATCACAGCGAGAGTGCTCAGTCCCAGATACTTCTCTACGTCTTCCTGCGTCTTGATGTTGTCGTTGCGGATAAACTGGATCACCAGGTACAGGCCAACCAGCAGGATACCCGCCAGGATACCGACCGCCGTATTCTTCGTAACACTCGGGCTGATCGGCTCCACTGCAACTTCAGCTTCCTCAACCGTAGTCGGAGGATCTGATTTCATAATATATGCCATCTGATCAGCCGTTTCCGAGGCCACTGCGTTCGCAACGATGCAGGCGCGCGTCGGGTCCGCATCCTGGGCTGTGATCACAAGGATTCGCGTATCAGATGTGTTCGAAACGGAAATCATCTCCTGAATCTCTTTTCGTGTCAGCGTGATTCCGTCCTCCTCCTGAATCTTTTCGATCGCACCGTCGATCACCGGCATACTCGTGGCAATCACCTCAAAATCGGCAGTCAGCCCTGAACTGAGCTGCAGATCTGCAAATGATGTAACACTTGTCGTCTTGGACAGGATGTACAGCATGGATTTCGACTCATACTGCGGCGTCAGCAGCACCAGCGTGACAATAATCGCGATCAGTCCTGCGATAATCCCGCCTGCAGCGAACATCCACCATTTGCGCAGCAGGGCCTGTATCAGGCTGCCCAGGTCTATTTCAATTTCATCGTTTTCATATCTTTCCATCGTTCACTCCTCTTTCACTTCCCTGTATGATTCTGAATCTGCTTACGCATCATAGCTGTAATAGCTGTCGTATCCGCCGTACCGTCTTCCATAGTAACTGCCGCGGCGGACATCAACTTTATTCAACACGACGCCCAGCAGATTGCTGTTGGCAGAACGGAGCTGTTCTGCTACCGTTTTCGCTACTCCGCGTGATGAATTGTCTGCCGCCAGAACCAAAAGCGAAGCGTCACACTCCTTTGCCACGACTGCCGCGTCGATCACGTTGGAGAGCGGCGGTGTATCGATCAGTACGTAATCAAACGTCTTCTTCAGAATCGGAAGCATCTGCGCAAAACGCTCATTGCCCAGGAGCTCTGTAGGATTCGTCGGAAACAGCCCGGATGGAAGCAGGAAAAGGTTCTTTCTGTTCGTCGAGCAGATCACGTCCCCGATGTTCTCCTGTCCCGACAGGTAATGGCTCAGTCCCTTAACCGAATCCTGAACCTGAAGCCGGTGAAACAGTACGGATTTTCTCAGATCCGCATCCACCAGCAGTGTTTTCTTTCCGCCATCCGCAAAAGCACATGCCAGATTATAAGAAACTGTCGTTTTTCCGTCATTCGGAGTACAGCTCGTGATCGCGATCGCCCGGTTTTCCACACCTGTGAACTCGATATTCGTCCGCAGTGTCCGGTAGACCTCCTTCTCACGGTTTGTCCGGCTGGACTCTTCCCCGATGGTTATTCTATTCATCTATGTATTCCCTCCTGATAATTTTCCTTGCGTTCTCCAGGCATACCTGCCTTCTATATGTTTTATCTGTTTTTTTCTCAATATATGCCGCGCACTTCTTCATCAATGGCCGCCTGTGTGCGCTGCCGTGCGCATCCGTTCCGATGAAATGGATGTACCGTTTCTTCAGCAGCTGCAGCAGGTATTTCTTGATATCCCGTCCGTCTCTTCCGATCACGCTCCCGGCGTTCACCTGAATATAGGCACCCATCCTGACCAGCTCTTCCACATTTTCTTCAATCAAAAGGGCGTCATACCGTTCGATATGAGCCAGGATCGGGAGATACCCGTTATACTGCAGCGTCTGCACTGCCTGCCGGATATACGTGAATTCCACATAGGTCGCAAACTCGATCAGCACATATTTACTGGCATTCAGGGTCCACACATCCCCCATCATCAGGTCTTCCACCGCCTCCTGGCTGTAATAAATCTCCGCTCCGGAGATAATATGCAAATCCGGTGAAATCTCTTTCGCCATCGCGACCGTGGATGCCAGTGCGGCTCTTCTTTTTTTCCAGACCTCCGGCTTCATACCGCCGTGATAGTGAGGCGTCGCAATGATGCAGCGAATCCCCTCATTATAGGCGATCCGCAGCATCTTCTCTGTCTCCTGTGTATCCTTTGCCCCGTCGTCCACACCGGGCAGTATATGGCAATGTATATCAATCAATTTTTTCTCTCCATTTCGACAAAACCTGTTCATGCCATACGACTGTTGCTAACCTCACCTTCGCCGTTTACGGCTCGGTTCGCTAAGCAACGCTGCATAGGTTCCAACTACGGTTCATCTGCGCCCTGCGGGCTTGATTCGCCTAGTTTCCACCCATATTCTACACGATATTTGTCCATTTGAAAAGTGTTAATTAACGGTAACCGTCAGAATCTCACGGTTCGAGCGGTTGCCGTCACTGTCCGCCGCATAATATGCAAGCTCGTACGTTCCCGGTTCATTTCTGTTCACATCGCCTTCCACGCGGATGTCACGGAACAGACGGGATCTGTCATCCTTGTCATCCGTAATGTCCTCCACCCAGGAAAGCTTGTTGAACTCTTCCCCCGCGCTGATCGTCACATAGTGCTGCTTCAGATAAAAGCGCGGTGCACCCGGGGACAGTGCCGCAATCGCCGCATCCCGCTGTGCCTGTGCCTGCTGCTCCAGCTCCTCCGGAGTCTGTGCCGCGGCGTCTGTCTCTGCAGCCTGTCCTTGTGCAGTATCTCCGTTCTCCGCACCTTCCTGCGTCTGATCTGCCGCTTCCGGCTGCTCTTCAGCCTGCGGTTCTGCTCCGCCGGAAGTATCCTCATCTGAGGCGGAGTACGTGACTTTCCTGGTCGCTTTCGTTACATTATGGCTGCTGTCCTTTGCCACATACGTCACCACCGCCTCGTCTCCAGTCGGCTGAGGCTTAATGGACTCTACGATCAGGGTATCCGTCACATCGCCGTCTTTATCGTCTACCGCAGTCACTCCCTGCAGCAGCTTGGTCTTCTCCATATCCGCCTGCCAGGTAATCTGCTGCGTCTCATCTATAGTAATCACCGGTCCCTCGCGGTCCTGTGTAACAACTACCCATACGGCTCCCGCAGCCAGCAGTATCCCGACGACTGCAACGCCTACAAGGTAAAGTTTTCTCATGGAATCTCCTCCTCTTTCTCGAAAAATCATATACATCTCATAATAGCACAATCTCCCCCCGCTGTTCAATCCTATAATTGGATATAATATGAAATAAATTTTTGTCACTTCCATATCATCAAAAAAAACCGGCGGTCATTGGCCGCCGGCTCGCAATTAGCAGAAGATTCACGCAACTTATGTTTCATTTCCCAATCAGTTCTGTACTGGATTAAAACTCAATTTCTTTCAGATACCGCGCCACCGCATCCTGCCACGCCGGCAGTCTCTCAAATCCGTTCTCCGTCAGTTTCTCTTTGCTCATCCGGCTGTTGGAAGGCCGTTTCGCCTTAGAAGGGTAATGATCGGCAGTGACCGGCTCCACCGTCAGATGTTCGGCGTCATACTCACTGCGCCCCATCGCTGCCGCCTGGCGGAAGATCTCACAGGCAAATTCATACCAGGAGCAGATTCCCTCGTTTGTCGCATGATAACGCCCGTACTTCTCTGTTTCGATCATATCGACCAGCAGCCGCGCGAGGTCATACGTATAGGTGGGGCTTCCGATCTGATCACAGACAACCGTCAGTTTATCGTGATTTTTTCCCAGATTCAGCATCGTCTTGATAAAATTCTTACCGTTTACACCGAATACCCAGGCGATGCGGACGATAAAATACTTGTCCAGCAGGTGTTCAATCGCGATCTCACCCTCATATTTCGTCTGTCCGTACACGTTGAGCGGCTGACGGTCCAGGTCGTCCGGCTCCCAGAAATCCGTTCCCGTTCCGCTGAATACATAGTCCGTACTGATATACATCATCTTAATATCCAGCTCCCGGCACAGCTTTGCCACATTCTCCGTGCCGACCGTATTCACCAGCCGCACTTGATCGATGCAGTCCTCCGCCGCATCGACTGCCGTCCACGCCGCACAGTGGACGACCGCATCCGGATTCACACTCTTTATCGTCTTCTCTACGGAAGCCAGATCGGTGATATCCATTTCTTCGATATCCACACCGACAGCCTCGTGCTGCCGTTTTGTGAGTTCGTCTACCACATCATGACCAAGCTGTCCCTTAACACCGGTTACTAATACTTTCATTCTAACTCCTTTCCGTCAGATACTAAAGCTGTCAGACCTATCGGTTCCCGTACATTGTCTCATAGTAATTCTGGTATTCCCCGGATATGATCGTCTCCCACCATTCCCTGTGTTCCAGATACCACCGGATCGTCTTTTTGATACCGTCTGCAAACATGGTTTCCGGCAGCCAGCCGAGTTCCGCATGAATCTTGGCCGGATCGATCGCATAGCGCATATCATGGCCCTTTCGGTCCGTCACATACGTGATCAGGCTTTCCGGTTTTCCAAGTTCTTTACAGATCATCTTCACGATATCAATATTTTTCATCTCATTGTGTCCGCCGATATTATAGACTTCGCCGATACGCCCTCTGTGGATGATCTGATCGATCGCCCTGCAGTGATCCTCGACATACAGCCAGTCGCGCACATTCTCGCCTTTGCCGTACACCGGCAGCGGACGGTCGTTCAGCGCGTTGGCAATCATCAGTGGGATCAGCTTTTCCGGGAAATGATACGGCCCGTAATTGTTGGAGCAGCGGCTGATGGTCACCGGCAGTCCATATGTGCGGTGATAGGCAAGCACCAGCAGATCCGCACCCGCCTTCGAGGAGCTGTACGGGCTGCTCGTGTGAATCGGCGTCTCCTCCGTAAAGAACAGATCCGGCCTGTCCAGGGGCAGATCACCGTACACTTCATCCGTGGAAACCTGATGATATCTCTGGATTCCGTATTTCCGGCATGCATCCATGAGCACCGCCGTTCCCTTGATATTGGTATCCAGAAACACTTCCGGGTTCTCGATCGAGCGGTCGACATGACTCTCTGCTGCAAAATTCACCACCATATCCGGGTGCTCTTCCTCAAACAGCCGATCTACCGCCTCCCTGTCCGTAATGCTCTCTTTCACAAAGCGGAAATTCGGATTTTCCATCACCGGAGCGAGAGTCGAGAGATTCCCGGCGTAAGTCAGGCAGTCCAGACATATGATCCGGTAATCAGGATACTTTGCGAGCATATGAAAAATAAAGTTACTTCCGATAAAACCGGCGCCGCCGGTCACGATAATCGTCATCATGATTTTCTTCCTTTTCTTAATATTATGCAGATACCAGGGTCAAAAGGTCGTGCGTTTCATGTTTGCATAAAAAAGCATGACTTTGGGACCCGCAAAACATGAGAAAGTAGCCCGAACAGGGCGGATTTCGAATGTTTTTAGGGTGCTGAGTGCCAGTGGCACTCGTTTAGCACCGACCGAAGCGAAGCGGAGATGTGGGAGCACATAGTGCGGAACAATCCGTGGTATCATGGGGCAAAAAAGCTTTTGCCTCAACATCATTATGCATTATGCGGGATCAGTTAATGCAGCACATCCAGATATTTTCCATCCAGAACGTCTTTCAGATACTGCCCATACTGATTTTTCTTCAGGACTTCGTAGACCTTCCAGACTTCTTCCTTCGTAATCCAGCCGTTCAGATAAGCGATCTCTTCCAGGCAGGCGACCTTGCGGTGCTGATGCTGTTCCACCGTCTTGACGAAATTCGTAGCCTCCACAAGACTCTCATGGGTACCCGTATCCAGCCAGGTAAAGCCCTGCCCGAGCAGTTCCACATTCAGGTTCCCGTTATCCAGATAGATACGGTTCAGATCCGTGATCTCCAGCTCTCCCCGGGCACTCGGCTTCAGCTCCTTCGCATATTTTACGACGTCGTTGTCATAGAAATACAGGCCGGTCACACAGTAGTTGCTTTTCGGATGTTCCGGCTTCTCTTCGATCGACACCGCTTTCCCCTCGCTGTTAAATTCCACGATCCCGAAACGCTCCGGGTCGTCCACGTAATATCCGAAAACGGTCGCCCCTTTCCCCTGTTCAGCGTTCTCCACCGCCGCGGTCAGCCGTTCTTTCAGGCCGTGCCCTGCGAAAATATTATCTCCCAGAACCATCGCCGCCGTATCATTTCCAATAAATTCACTTCCAATGATAAAAGCCTGCGCCAGTCCGTCCGGGCTGGGCTGAACAGCATAGGAGAGACTGACCCCGAACTGGTGTCCGTCGCCTAAGAGCCTCTCGAACTGCGGAGTATCCTGCGGAGTCGAAATAATCAGTATGTCACGGATTCCGGCATTCATCAACACGGACATGGGATAATAGATCATTGGCTTGTCGTAAATGGGCAACAGCTGTTTCGAAGTTACCATCGTCAGCGGATAAAGCCGTGTTCCGGAACCGCCTGCTAAAATAATTCCCTTCAAATGTAATGCCTCCTGTCTTTTGTTCTCATCAATATCAATGGTATCTATGGACATTATAAAAGGTGACCTAAGGTCACCTTCAAGTGTTTTTTGCTATTTCTTTATTTTGTAAAGAGCTTTGTGTAGTCACTCTGTGTATCTGCAATATGATAAATATAAACAATTTCACCGATCATCCTGTATATGGCAACATGCTTTTGACAGATGACCATGCGATATCCTCTTTTATTTAACCACTCATCGGGAGTCAATGATCCAGAATCAGGAAAGTCTTCCAGGCGTTCAAGGCTGTCAAGAATATGATCACCTACTTTAAATGCAGTGTCCACATCAAATGTGACCGCATAATGATCCTCAATTTTCTTTAAATCCTCCCATGCTGTAGGAAGTATTTCAATCTTATATTTCATTTAACCGTTCTCTCAATCCTTTTCGGGCATCTGCAATACTCATAGTTTTAATGCCGCTTAAACGCTCTTCCTCCGCCTGCAGTACTTTAGCCCGAAGTTCAAGTACCTGTTCTCTGCGTTCAAATGCCTCAATACTCATAAACACCGCATCACCTTCACCATTTTTTGTAATATATATAGGTTCTTCCATGTTTTTCGCAAGTTCTGAAATCAATGCATATTCATTTCTTAAGCTGGTAGACGCTTTAATAATCATTGTTTGGCCTCCTCTTTTATATCAATTTTATATCATAATTCTATCATATTATTACTATGTTTACAAGTCAATCCTGCACGAATAGTATCATAGATCTGTAAATCCAGTATCTCACGTAACACAGATAAAAATTCCCGCCTCTTTCGTGATATGAAAGCCCTTTCTTGTTTTTTTCTCCACAAACTGACGAAATTCCTTATAACGGTCCAGAATGTACTGATTCTGATTTCCATGGCAGGAAAGAATATACTCGATCAGCGGTTCCGGCACATCTACCAGCAGAGAGTCTTCATATATCACGGTCTGAACATCATCAAAATATGGCCGAAGCAGTTCCCCGCCGTTTTCCAGCCCGAACCGTTCATACAGCCTGTCTGCAGACAGCGTAATCCGGTCATCAAATGTGCGCACCAGTTCATTGATCTCTCTCATATGATTCGCGCTGTAAGTACTGCAGATCAGCCTGCCCCCCGGTTTCAGCACGCGCGCAATGCCGGCGCACACGTTTGGCACGTCATCGCAGTAGAAAAGCAGATGATTGGCGATGACCACGTCGAAACACGCGTCAGGATAAGGAATCTGCCGGCAGTCAACCACCTCGAAGGAAAAGCGTCCGTCCTCCGGACCAATCGCCCGCCTCGCGTCACGGATCATCCCCTCCGAGATGTCAGACATGATCACCCGGATGCCGTCCGGTATGGACGCCAGGTTCTCCGTCCACAGCGCTCCGTTCCCGCATCCGAGCTCGAGCACACGCATCCCCGAACGCAGACCGCACTGCTGATAGATCCAGGGGAACCACCCCTGCGTGTTCTGTGCGTACAGTGTATGCAGGTTGATCCTGGCAGATATATTTGTAGCGTTCTGATACTGGCTTTTCAGGCTTTTTTCCATGTTGGTCAGATGAATCAGTTCCAGCATCCGGCTCCAGTCGATGCAGTGATCCGTCTCGATCACAGAAGTCGTATCCTGTATCGCCTTTTCCACCATCTGCAGCTGCTCGATCCGGTCACGGATCAGTTTGAGCTGCAGGTTCAGGGAATTGATGAGCATATGAGTATCTGAATCATTGATCGTCATATTCCGGATATCGTCCAGTGAAAATCCAAGATATTTGAGCAGAAGGATCTGCTGAAGCCGCGCAAGATCCGAATCTGTATAGAAACGCTTTCCGTAATCATTGACGTACGAAGGCCTGAGTATGTTCTGCTTGTCATAAAAACGGATCGTCCGCACGGACACCCTCGCCATACGGGCGAACTCACCGGACGTATAGTATTTTGTTTGTTCCATATCCCGCCTTCCTCCTAATTCTTCCTGCACATCACGAAGCGGTATACTTTCCTGGCTATCACGTAACCGGCCACGCATCCCAGCGTATTGTGTATGATATCATCCCACTCAAACAGTCCCCGGTGAAACACAAGCTGGCATACTTCGATACACGAGGAGACCAGCAGTCCTGCCAGAACCGCAATCCATGCTCGCATCGGCCTGTGCAGCGCAAACGGCAGCAGCACCCCGAGCGGCAGCAGCAGTATACAATTGAGCAGAATCTCTTCCAGCATTCCCGCACTGCGGTTTTCGATCACATAGCGGTACGACCAGAACAGCTGCAGCTCGTAGTTCGGCTCCGGAGTCGGCACCCTGGTAAATACCGTCGACGCGAATACGACAAACAGAAAGATATAAATCAGTAAAACCGCTGCTCCCTGCACGGCCTTGATCTTCTTCTTTCTGACCAGTACAGTCACACTCATGAAGAACAGGCACAGGAAGACAGCAAAACAGACCGTCTCCCCGGATGACCATGGCGGATTCTGGTGTATAAAAATTTCATATAAATCCATACACATCTCCATACATTAAAGAGCAGACCCGATCGCGCTCACATCATCAAGTCTGCTCTCCTTTTTATTATTCCACCGTCACCGATTTTGCCAGGTTCCGTGGTTTATCCACATCCAGTCCCTTCGCCAGTGACACGTAATATGCCAGCAGCTGCAGCGGGATCACCGCCAGACTGTTTGCAAAACATTCGGCCGTCTTCGGCACGTAGATGGTAAAGTCTGCCGTATCTTCAATCGAATAATTCCCATAAGAAGTCAGCCCCATCACATAGGCACCGCGGCTCTTCACCTCGACCATGTTGCTGATTACCTTTTCAAATAATTCCGACTGGGTCGCAACGCCGACGACAAGCGTTCCGTTCTCGATCAGTGAGATCGTGCCGTGTTTCAGCTCGCCCGCCGCATAGGCCTCGGAGTGGATATAGGAAATCTCCTTCAGCTTCAAAGATCCCTCCATCGAGATCGCATAGTCCAGTCCGCGGCCAATGAAGAAAATATCATGGCTGTGGGAGAATTTATTCGCAAACCACTGAATCCGCTCCTTCTCATCCAGTATTCTTTTAATCTTATCCGGGAGTTTCTGAAGCTCTTTCAGATAAGCTGCATACTCATCCTCCGATACCACCCCGCGGACCTTTCCGAAATGAATGCCGATCAGGTACATGGCAGCCAGCTGCGTACTGTACGCCTTGGTCGTGGCCACCGATATCTCCGGGCCCGCCCATGTATAGAATACACTGTCCGCCTCCCTCGCGATGGAGCTGCCGACTACATTTACGATTCCCAGCACCTGAAACCCGCGTTTGCGGGCTTCCCGCAGCGCTGCCAGGGAATCTGCGGTCTCACCGGACTGGCTGACCACGATGACAAGCGTGTGTTCCTCCATCACCGGCTTGCGGTAGCGGAATTCACTTGCCAGATCCACATCCACTGCGATCTGCGTCATCTGCTCCAGAACGTATTTGGCGCTCATGCAGACGTGGTATGCCGATCCGCAGGCTACCATCTGAATCCGGCGGATATTTCTGATCTCCTCGTCCGTCATCTTCAGTTCCTCGATGACGATCTCGTTATCCTTAATCCTCGGGCTGATGGTGTCTGCGACGGCTTTCGGCTGCTCGTAGATCTCTTTGAGCATAAAATGCGCAAATCCGCCTTTTTCTGCGGCTTCCGCGTCCCATTCGATCCTGCTGAACTCTTTGCTGATCTCTTCCTGGTCAATATCGTAGAATTTCACGCCGTCCGCGGTCAGCTTTGCGATCTCCATGTTCTGGATAAAGCATACATCCTTCGTATATTTTAAGATCGCCGGCACATCAGAGGCGATAAAGTTCCCCTCCGCGCTGCTGCCGATGATCATCGGGCTGTCTTTTCTGACGGCATAGATCGTTCCCGGACAGTCCTGGAACAGGATGCCCAGTGCATAGGAGCCGCGGATACGTACCATCACCTTGGCGATCGCCTCCAGCGGATTTCCATCATAATAGTGATCCAGCAGATGGGCGAGAACCTCGGTATCTGTCTGGGAGATAAACTCATATCCCTTTTTCTCCAGACTTTCTCTCAGCTCCTGGTAGTTTTCGATAATCCCGTTATGCACGATAACGATCCGCTTATCTTTCGTAAAATGCGGATGCGCATTCACGACGGAAGGTTCCCCGTGTGTCGCCCATCTGGTATGCCCGATTCCGCAGGTTCCCTTTACCGCCTTGCCGTTGTCGGTCATTTCACACAGCGCCATCAGCGGACCCTTTGCCTTGATCACATCGATCACATGCTGATCCTGCTTCACACCGTCCACTGCGATTCCCGAGGAATCATAGCCGCGGTACTCCAGTTTCGACAGGCCATCCAACAGAATGGGAGCTGCCGCCTCGTTTCCCGTATATCCTACAATACCGCACATAGATTAATCCTCCCTGTAGCCGTTCATGATAATAACATCCAGCACCTGGTCTACAAGTCTCTCACACTGCTCATATTCCGGCGCCTCCACCATCACGCGGACTACCGGCTCTGTTCCGCTCTCGCGCACGAGGATGCGGCCGTCATCGCCGAGCTCATCAGCCGCACGCTTCACTGCAGCCTGCACCGCCATATCTCCCTGTGCCTTCGCCTTATCTGTCACCCGGATATTCTTCAGGACCTGAGGATAAATCGTAACCGGGGATGCCAGAACACTGAGCGGTTTTTTCTTCTCCAGAATCACTTCCATCATCTTGAGTGCCGTCAGGATGCCGTCACCCGTCGTCGCATATTTCCGGAAGATAATATGCCCGGACTGCTCTCCGCCGATACGGTATCCGTTTTCCGCCATATTCTCATATACGTATTTATCACCGACAGCCGTCTTTTCATATTCAATCCCAGCCTCATCAAGCGCCTTATAGAGTCCGAAGTTTGACATTACCGTTGTCACGACCTTGTTGCCCACCAGTTTTCCGCGTTCCTTCATATAACAGCCGTAGATATAGATGATCAGATCCCCGTCGACCACCTCACCGTTTTCATCCACGCAGAGGCAGCGGTCGGCATCCCCGTCGAATGCAAAGCCCACGTCCAGCTTCTTCTCTCTCACGAGCTGCTGCAGTCCTTCCATATGAGTCGATCCGCAGCCCATATTGATGTTGGTGCCGTCAGGTTCATTGTTGATCACATAAGTCTTGGCTCCAAGCGCATCAAAGACGCTCTTGGCGATCATCCACGCACTGCCGTTCGCACAGTCGAGTCCGACCCGCATGTTCTTATAGGAACGTGTCGCCAGAGAGATCAGATATCCTACATAACGGTTCCTGCCCGCGGAATAGTCCACGGTGCGTCCGATCTTCTCCTTCGTAGCCAGCGGAATCTCTCCCGCAATGCCGTCTATGTAAGCCTCGACTTTCAGTATGGTCCCCTCATCCATCTTCTCGCCGTTGCTGTTGATCAGCTTGATTCCATTGTCATAGTATGGGTTGTGGCTCGCCGAAATCATGATCCCGCAGTCAAAGTCTTCCGTCCGCGCCACATAAGAAACACTCGGCGTCGTCGTCACATGCAGCAGATACGCATCCGCGCCGGAAGCTGTCAGACCTGCCGCCAACGCATATTCAAACATATATGAGGATCTTCTTGTGTCCTTGCCGATCACCGCCTTGCAGCGCTCATCTTTTTTATTTCTGCCGTAGTACCAGCCGAGAAACCGGCCGATCTTGTATGCGTGCTCTACTGTCAAATTTACATTGGCCTCACCGCGGAAACCGTCTGTTCCGAAATATTTTCCCATCGTTATCCCCTTCTTTCAGTGTAAATAACCCTTGTCTCAAAGGTTTCTGACTTAGATTCGCGGATATATTCTTTCATTTTATCCACGTTACACTATAGTAGAAAATCCGCGGCATGTCAAGAAATGGGCGGATATTTTTGCAGATTGGGGTTTAATTATGCAGTATAAAATGTATGGTTACATTAATTAACTCTCACATAAATATTTCTCTGCTCTCAATTGCATTCGCCACCACCGGCATCTCCGGATAAAGCCAGATCACATTCAACCCGGCGTTCATAATCTCAAATGCAATCTCATCCGGATTACAGAGCTGGATTTTGTGAAGAAAATGGTTTCCCTTGTACATATATTCCATAGCGTCTAAAGGTAGATTCCTTTTTTCCTACATGATTCGGCTGAAAGCAGATTCTGCGAATCAGTGTAGAAATGTCATATGCATCATGAATGCGGCTGCTGCGCACAACCACGGCAAAGTCACCAGCAGTCAACAGGCGGTACATCTTCCATTGAATGTCTTTATTCCGTGCAAAATTCTCTGTGATGCAATCCTGCACCTTTTCCATACAACCGCTGCAGGAAATAACTGTGCTTTGGTCATCCATAAAATAATCCGCCTGATAAATATCCGGATTCATAAACACCTGAATCACCGTCAGCACAGGATACTGCTCGCTGGTTTCGAATATATCTTCCGTTCCATAATTTTTTTCTTCAAACAGACAATAACGCTGATGAGAAATGCCTGCCTTCTGACTGTTTGCACCAAATTTAATTCCCATGCATTCCGCTAATGTGATCTTTTCACTGTCCAGATCTTCTATTTTAATTCCGTCAAAATAATCCGTAACAAAATAATGAATATCCTGTTCTGTAATTTTATTAGTCGCCGAACTGCAGCGATATAAATTCAGCATCTTAATTTTTCCCACGTGTATCCTCCTTATTTAACCTTTGACAAAAAAAGAATCAGTTCTGCCAGGCAGAACTGATTCTATCATTTTTAATAAGGTAATTCCTTCATCTTATCTAAATGTTCAGGGGACAACAGGTAGGGGCGCTGATTCGATTTGGGATCGTAGTAATTTCTTCTGTCTATATATGATATTCTCATTTCTCTTCCAGGCAATGTGTCTATCACAACCGGCAGTACTACTCCTCCTAGCTTAGCCTTCTTTTGCATCTCAAATGCCTCCTATTGATTATTGGTATTTATTTTATAACATATTTTGAATAATTGCAATATTTTTGTTAACCATTTTAAGATTTAATCAATTACCGCTGTCAAAGCAGACGAATCATCTGCCGGAACAATGGCTCCCCTTTTATGTTCTAAAACAGAAACACGGGCGCTTATCCTTTTGGAGGTTATTGATTTTGTCCTTTATTTTAAACTGTCATCTCTGATACGCCTGACACTCCCGGCTATCCGCCGTCTTGCAAACAGAGCAAGAAATATCATATAGATTATCACGCAGACGATGACGGCAATCATGTCGCCCAGTGTCCCCTTCAGGAACCGCCTCATGAAAACAGCACCTGCGGCCATACAGCCTGTTGTCAGGCACGGTATCGGAAATGTCGCAAAAAATCTGCCGGGCGCTATCCCGATATACCGTTTCATAAAGATCACACTGATCACCATCTGCCACAGCACACACAGACACCTTGCATAAACCATGATCCAAAAACCATACCCGGCACTGACGATGCAGACGGGTATCAGTACGGCCAGGTAAAGCATTTGAAACAAAAATAATATCCGGGGTATTCCCCTGGATTTGTACAGCTCAGCCGGAAGACTGTAGAACGTCACACTGCACAGCATCATCAGCCCCCATGCACCCACGATATTGGCCGCCTCCGACCACTGGTTTCCGAACAGAAGAAGGGTCGCGGTCTCCCTGTATAAGAAAAGGCCCGCCCCCATCGGCAGCACAAGATAGAGTATCAGATGATAAATACTGAGAAACGCGTCGCAGTATTCTTTTTTTGAATTCTTCAGACGCGATAAAGCGGACAGCAGGACCGGACTCATGGACGCGGACAGCATTCCCATAATGGACTGTACCATATTCGTGGAATTCTTATAGAGCCCGAGCTGATATTCCGAAAACATACTCCCGACGATAAACGTATCCACCCAGAAGATCGCCCAATTCGCAAGCGCCTCACATAAGGACCAGAAACTGTAGTTAAACATCCTTTTCAGAATCCTGACTTCATAAAAAAACCCCGGTCTCCACTTCGAAAATGCTGTCAGCACGATCGCATTCACCAGTGCGCCGGAAATATTCCCGATGATCAATGCCCAGAAGGAGCGCAGCGCCAGTGCCAGCGGTACTGTAATCATTAAGGGGGCTGCCGCAGCCGAGATCCTAGCGGCAAATAATTTTTTAAACTCAAACTGTCTCCTGAAAAGCGCCGTTTGAATGCTGGAGACGGACGTGATCATCAATTGTACGCTGGCGATTGCTATCACATTGCCGTAATCTCTGTGCCCCAGAAATGAAGCGATCGGAAACCGAAACAGGATAATCAGCGCCGTCATCAGGGCAGAGATACCCAGATTGGTCCAAAATGACACGTCGGCATACCGTTCCTTCTCTTCTTCACTCTCAAAATCATGCTGTACCAGATACTTGCCGAAGCCGGCATCTGTGATTAAATCGACAAAACTGACGAGCATATTGCAGACTGCTACCACACCGAACGCGTCCGGTGTGAGCACCCTCGCCAGAATCATGTTCGTTATCGGGACCACAAACTTAACAGCCACCTCTGAAAAAAGAGACCACCCCATTGACTCTTGAATCGTTTTATCTTTTGCCATTCATGATACTCCTCGCCCCAGGTGCCAAACCGCCTGCTTTTTTACTGAACAGCAGCTGTGCCAGAACAAACACGAACACGACGGTAATTACTGTTGTCGGAGCGAAAAGCTGTGTGATAAATCCGGTGTAGCTGCCGCGAATCGCCCACAGCAGCTGTGTTATGATTATGAAACGAACTGCAGTGGTTAACACCCTCTCGTCTTTTTTCCTGTTTGCAATCCCCGCAATCAGAAGAGCATAGAGTACATTGCCCAGTACGATGCCCGCATAGCCGAAATCCTGATACAATTCCGCAATATAACAGCTTCCCGTCCCCCTTCCGGACAGATACGCATCTCCCATCACGGTGTAACCCAGCGCATGTGTAAAGCTCCCCCCGTGCAATGCATGTTCAACAGTGTTTCCATGATACACCCTGATTCCAAACAGCCGCGCAAAGATTCCGCTGTGCAAAAACTCCAGAATATATGTCTGATCCGACGGGATTTTATCCCTGTACATATAGGCTCTCTTCATAACATTGCTGGTAACACCCTGGTCATAAAAGAAGTTGATAAATCCATCCATAAATCTGATGCCGGATATCTCCCCTCCCTCACGCCAGATGCTATAACCTGACGCGAACACCGCCAGCAGCGGAACAGCCAGTACTCCGATTATCACCATCTTCCTCGTGATCCAGGCCTCGTCCGGATTCAGTCCCTCGCGATATACGAAATACACAAACAAAAACAGGATTCCCAGCATCGCCGTAGAACGCTGCCCGCTGCCCAATGATATCACGAGATAGCATACATAGAGGATGAGCGGCCGCCTGATCTGCTTTTTATCCGGGCGTGCTGCGAGATAGATATTCCATGCGACAGGCATAATCAGCTCTATTTTACTGATGACATATAATATGGTGTTTCCTGCCAGATACTCGGAGAAATCCGTATAATAGCCCGTAACCCCTCTTGCCGCTACAAAGCTTCCGGCGGCAATCTCGGAGACGACGGCAAAGACCCACGAAACATAATAAACATACAGGCTTATTCTTTTAATCAATGCAACCTTCCCGGCATGATTCACATAGTCTGAGTTTCTCCTTCTGCGTCTGTTTCCATATTTCGTGAACAGATGATAACATAACCCAAGCGTCAGTAACGATACAAAGTAAGATATGTATGCATGTGCCTGCACATCCCCCGGGAAACTCTCGGTTTTATAATTTACGAATTGCTGCAGAAAATCTCTCCCCAGCAGGAAGACAAAAAAAGCAATTAAAAAAGCAAACAGCATACTCCGGTCTTTGATATTATGACAGGCATAGAGCAGTAAATACAGCCATGCCGACAACACAAGCAGAAACCAGCCCCCGACACCTGTCAGCAAACCGGCTGTCAGCAGCACGGCTATTGCCAGCAATCCATATAACGATTTGATCTTCACACGCAAACCTTTCACCTCTTACTATCAATCTGTTACTCCCCTACCGGAATAATTCGCTGGTAAAACTCAAATAATTTTTTTCTGCGTTATACTTATCATCCCAAATCCGTCTCGCCTCTTTGCGGAATCTCAGATAGCGCTCCCTGTCCAGCCCGCAGAACCACGTGATCCGGTCCGCCAGTTCCCGGTCCGAGACATCCGCGCACAGGAGGAGGCCATTGACGCCATCAGAAATTATTTCTCCGGTCCCGCCGACATCCGTGGCGAGACACGGTATGCCCACGGAAGACGCTTCCATGATCGAGACAGGAATGCCCTCCGATGAACTGACGTTTACAAACAAATAATAATTTTCTGTGATGTAATCTTCAAGCAGCGCCGCATTATCAACATTTCCCTTAAAGACATATGTGACATTCCCGCCAAGCATCTTTTCCGCCAGCGCTTTGATATCCTCCATCAGCAGTCCGTCCCCGTAATGCGTCCATTTGATGTTCACATCCCTGATCAAAGACATCGCGCGGATTAACTTATCCAGCCGTTTTACTTTCACCACGTTGGAGCATGTCACAATCTCATACGGAGCATCCTTCCACTCGTACGCTTTCACGCCGCGGTCCAATGTCCCCAGTAATTTTGTGGCCACCTTGTTTTTATACTCCGGATAACCTTTTGTCAGATAAGCCGTACCGTCGTCCGAACAGGGATAAACGAAGTCAATTTCGTCGAGGATGCCTTTCCGCATCGGGATGTATGAGCCGCGGTGTTCTTCCTCATACAGATCATATCTGTGTGCCCTGGCAACAATCCTGCAGTCCAGGTTCCACTTTTTTCTCAGTATCACTGCCACGTAGGGCTGATACTCAAACCTGTAGGAATAGAAGACGACGTCTCCCTCCGGCTTTTGATTTTTCATTTTCTTTCTGATGATTCCCACTTCATAATGCGCCCGGCTGAAGAAAACAAACAGATTGATTACATTCGTTTTACTGAAACGCCTGCTTTTCACAAGCCGCAGGAATTCCTGATAAAAGTTGGGATCAAATACTGCCCGCACCGCGTTTATCAGATATGTGCATCTGGAGGCATACCATACCGGGATCACGCTCACATTTTTCCCCACAGCTCTCCTGACTTTTTGATGTTCACCGCGAGTCTGCAGCGCAAAGATCCATACTTGATCAAACGCATCATAAAATTTTATCTCTGTTTCCAGATAGGGTTCCCAGTTTCCATATGGAAAGGCATTCGTAAACAGGCATAATGTTTTCAATGATTTCTCTCCCTGAGACCGAACTCTGAACTCTGAATTCAGACATCGATCCTTATCTCTTCTGTCATCTCTTCTAACTTTCTTCTGCAGTCATCCAGTGTCCTGCCTTTCACGATCATCTGCCCTATGCAATCATTGGAATTTTCAAACACCCGGATTTCATCCCCCGGCTTCCTGAAAAAAGTAATCTCCACAATATCGCCGCTCATCCGTCCCGTGTAACGGATGTCCTTCAAAATCCCCTTCTGCTCAGTCGAGAACAGCATTTTTGCATATCCTGCGGTCCGCACAGGGGGTCTCATTTTCCAGTATTCCAGAGGGTCTGCTCCAACAGCCATCGCGGCAATCATCTTATAGTATTCAACACCGTAATTAATCTCGACAAGCTCCGGCAGACAGTTCGCACCCACACGTCCCGTAATCTCGATCACATATACTTTATTGTCCCTCAGGATCAGATCCGCGTTGACTGCACAGTTGTTCAGCCCGATTGCCCTTATCGCCTTCCTGAGCACCTCCTCTGTCTGCCGCTGTACATCCCGGCTGCACTCCAGCGGAACGTAGTGCCCGACCGGAACAGCCGTATGGCTCATGAACGTCTCATCCCCGTGCGGCATCACAAACAGCACTTCGCCCCGGTAAACAAATGCCTGTGCGCCAAATTCCCAGCCTTCTATGAATTCCTCGACGATACAGCAGGAACGTTTCGTCAGCTGCATCGCCATACGGAATCCCTCAAAAGCCGCTTCTTTTGTCCTGGCAATATAGATACCGCTGCTCCCCTGAAGATCTGTCGCCTTGATAATAACAGGAAGCGGAATGTTACCAAGAGCTTCCTCAAGTTCCTGTTCACTGGAGATTTCAAAATACTGCGCCGTGCTGACGCCGTGCTCCATAAAAGCCTTCTTCATCCTGGATTTATCATTGCACATGATCGCGGCATCTTCCCCGATTCCTGTCAGTTTTAAGGCATCACATATCCTTCCCAGGGCAGAGATACCGGTATCGAGACAGCAGGTCGCTGCTCCGTCCAACTCAAGATTCGCCGCTTTTTCTGCAACCTCATCCGGATCAGCGATATTCATATACCTGATTTCGTCAGCCAGAGAGATACCCGGCAGATTATCGCCCGGCATGGTTCCTGCTATGGCTCTGATTCCCATTTCCCGCGCCGCTTTATAAAGTCCCGCCTGACCGCGGCCTGCGCCCAGGATCAGCAGCCTCTTACCCGCTACATTCATACTCTTCTCCTTACATTCTCCGGTTCTTCATTTCATCCGCATTCGTATAAATATTTTTTCTAAGTAAAACCGTCCCGACCGTTTTGATTAGTATTTTCACATCTCCCCAAAACGTAACATGACCGGCATAGTCGGCGTCTTTTTGCAGCTTCTCTTCCTGAGAAACAGAATTTCTATAGTATGCCTGCGTATACCCCGTGATCCCCGGCCTGACGGTAAGTCTCACCCGTCTCTTCTCATCATAATCCGAAAGCGGTCTGTCCGTAGTCACCGGGCGCGGTCCGACAAGGCTCATATCGCCTTTCAGGACATTGAAAAACTGCGGTATCTCATCGATGGAAGTCTGCCGCAGAAATCTTCCTACTCTTGTTATTCGCGGGTCCTCCGGCGAATTGTAAGTGGAATTGTCCCTGTTTCGTATGTCCGGTGCGTTCATTTTCATAGACCTGAATTTATACATTACAAATATTCTGCCATTGAGCCCTCTTCTTCTTGCCCTGTAAAACACGCTTCCTCCGTCTTCCAGACAGATCAGCGGCGCCACGATAACCGTAATCCCACACACAATCGGAAACGCAGCGATGCCAATGACGACGTCAAACAGCCGCTTCAGATAACGCTGGTACACGTCAGCCTTCCTCCCTCACAATAAACCTGATTTTTTTCATCGCCTGATCACACAGAGATACCGCCTGTTCCGGGCCGTCCGCCTGAGCGATCACATAACCCGCCCGATCCAGACTGCTGGTCAGAGGAGGTATCCTGTCGCCAATAGTCTTCAGGCATTCAGCCTTCACGATGCCTGGAATCTTCAAGGCTTCGTCCATACCCTCGATGCCCCTGATGATTCCCTCCCCGGCAGGAATGAACCGAATCGCACTTGCCCTGCGGAATCTGGGCGTCACATCGGGTCTCTCCCCGCAGGCCGCCTGAATCACCGCCTTCACAAAATCAACTCCCGTAGCCAGGGGAACCAGGTCCGTGGTAATAAAGTCTCCGCCGAGCCGTGCTCCCAGCTCCACCACCTTTGGCCCCTTCGAGGTCACGATGATCTCGACATGTCCCGGCCCTTCTGCTGCCCCAACGGCAAGCATTGCCTGTTCTGCCAGTCTTTTGATCTTCTCTGTGACCTCAGCGCCGAGCCGTGACTGTTCGCTGTGTCCCATCTCAATAAAATGCGGCGCGCCTGTCGTCAGCTTATCCGTTACAGCCAGCACCTTTGCCTCCCCCGAAAGCATCATCACCTCGACGCTCACTTCAGGCCCCGTCATATATTCCTCGACGATGATCCTTCCGTTCCGGGAGTGGCTGCGCGCATACGCAATCGCCCCCGGAGCGTCTTCACCGTTCTCAGCAAGCGATACCCCTCTGCTCCCGGAATTGTCCGCCGGCTTCACGACACACGGATACGGTATCTTTTCCACTATGGATGCAGCCGTATCCTCGGGGGCAAACGCACAGAACCACGGGCTGCTCACGCCGGCCCTTTTGAACGCCTCCATCATCTTTTCCTTATCCGTTGCGTTCATTGCCGCCTGAGGGGATATTCCGGGTAAATGGAGTTCTCTGCAGGCCTCTGCCACAGCCCGCATTGGCATATCCGTCTGAACCGTGGTAATACCGTCCGGTTTATAATCTTTTGCCGCTCTCACGACCGCAGCCGCATCAATCGTACTTGCGCGGTAGAATTTATCTGCATAAGGAATACCGACGGCCCTGTCGTTGTAATCTACGACCGCCAGCTCATATCCCAGCTCCTTCACTTTTCTGATCATCGGCATCTGCCCCGCAGAAGCTCCGAGTATCATGATTCTCTTCATAGCGCCTTCACCTCTTAACACTTCTCACCGTCATAAACGCCTCAGCCGCTTCCATGGAGCACTGGTTCCCCCAAAAGTGTGCCGCATGCTCCAACGCTTTCGCAGACCTGGGATGCGGGTACGCTCTCACCTCGCTGTGATAACTCAGGAATGCCTCGATCTTTTTCTCCAGTGTATCCGTGATGTCAATCCAGGTGTCCGGCGTAAAGGTCCTGGGGAATCCCCACTCTGTGCTGCTCGCCGTATAAAAGGCGTAAACGTCCTCGATCCAGCCGTCCAGAGGCCGAAAGGCCACATTGGCCGCCTGAAAGAGCAGCTGATGATCCATATTAATGTCTCCGCCATACTGGCAATACACAATATTCGGCTTGAACTCATCGGAGATCTTTTCCAGCGGGGTAATGATCTCAGTCAGCGTAACGGTATCCAACCGCTGGTCGGGAAACCCGATCTGCCGTATCTCTTTGACGCCAAGGATCTCTCCCGCCTGGCTGATCGCCGTCTTCTGTCCCATGTCTTTTTTGTAGCGCAGGGACTCCCCCTCGCACATGATGACTGACATGACCTCGTCCCCCTGGCTGGCGTGCCTCGCAGCCGTCCCGCCGACTCCAAGCAGTTCATCGTCAGGATGAGCCGCAACCACTAAAACCCTTTTCATACCAGTATCCTCCAGTCCGCTCATCTCGCGGGATTGCCCTTGACAACGGCACCGTCCGGGACTGGTTTCACAACTACCGCGCCCATGCCCACCAGCGCTTTTTCTCCTACGCTTACACCGTCGCGCACACAGCAATTGCCGGAGATATATGCCTGTTTCCCCGTGGTGGCGCTTCCGAACACGATACTTTCCCCCACGACAAACGTGTCTTCACCCAGCATCACGTTATGAGAAATGAAACAACTGTTATCTATTTTGCTGCCTCTTTTGATCACGGTATCATCGATTGCACCTCTCGCAACCACTGTCAGCGCGCCGATCTGCACGTCATCCTCGATAACCACGCCGCCAAACTGCGGCATCGTAACTGCCCGTCCCTCTTCGTCCCGGTTCGTCGATAATCCGTCTGCGCCGATAACGGCATTTTCGCGAATGACAACTTTATTTCCCACTTTTATCCTGCCGACTAATTTTGCTCCGCTTCCCACATAAACGTCATTTCCTAATTGAACCTCACCGCCGATATAAGCCCCCGGAAAGATCCTGCACCCCGATCCGATCACGGCTTTTGGGGAAATACAGGCCCCATTCACCAGATTGTATTCTTCGGTTTCCGGATAATATGTAATTCCGTTGTCCCGGAAAAACCTGCAGTATTCGGTTCTCGGATCAGCACACGCTGCCACGGCATGTCTCTCACTTATCTTTACGGGTACCTCGGCTTCTTCCGGCCAGAAAACCAAGCAGTTCGTGCAGACTTCCAGCGCGTTTACATATCCCATGTATTCTCTCGTTACGAACATAACCGCATGGTCTTTCGGAAAATACAAAGACGCGGGCCGGAAAACGTCAAATGATCTGCCGGGAGCATATTTCTTTACATTTATCTCAAAATACTTCATTCCATTTCTCTCATTTCTTCTGTGCAAAACATGTTCATCTTCTACAGTAACTCCGCGGCAGCTCTCTTCACTGCCCATGCCAGATAGTCTATATCCTCATCGCTCAGGCGCGTATGCATCGGCAGCGTGATCTCATTCCTGAACTGCTCATACGCATTGGGGTAATCCCTGATATCGAATCCAAGCGCCTGATATCCCGTATGCATCGGCAGCGGTTTGTAATGAACATTCGCCGCCACACCCAGCTGCGCCATCCTGACGATAAAATCATTGCGGATTTCCGGTTCTATGGCAGCCTGCCCCTTAAAGAGACGCAGGACATAGAGATGCCCGGACGACTGCCATTCTTCCGTATAATGTTTCACAGGTTCTGCACCGATATCACAAAACGCTCTATCCAGTCTTTCGATCATGATCTTCCTCCGGTTCAGCATACTGTCATAGCGTTTCATCTGACCGAGGCCGATTCCGGCATGCACATCCGTCATATTACACTTAAACCAGAGTCCTGCGATGTCGTATTCCCATGAGCCCGGTTTCGTCTTTGCCAGCGCGTCTCTGCTTTGTCCGTGAAGGCTCATCAGCATATAGGTGTGATAGAGCTCCTCATGATCAATTCCCGGAATGTCTCTCCACACAACTGCACCGCCTTCCGCAGTCGTCAGATTTTTTACGGCATGGAATGAAAAGCAGGTGAAGTCTGCAAGACTTCCCGCAGGCCTTCCTTTGTATGCCGCACCAAAAGAATGGGCCGCATCCGCCATCACAACGATGCGTCCAACCGCCTGCTGGATCCTGTTGTCGGACGGTCGAAATAAGCGTCTCTTCCGCTCCACAATCTCACCGATCCTGTCATAGTCACAGGGAATCCCGAAGAGATCCACGGGGATAATCATTTTTGTCTTTTCCGTAATTGCATCCTCGAGCTTTTCATAATCCATCGTGAATTTTCCGGGTTCGCAGTCGATCATCACGATACTGGCTCCCACGTGATCCACCACAGATGCAGTAGCCGTGTACGTATAAGCCGGGACGATCACTTCGTCTCCCGGGCCAATGCCCAGGATACGAAGCGTCATCTCAGCGCAGGCCGTATTCGAATTCAGGCAGACCGCCCTGGATGTACCGCATCGTTTTGCCGTCAGTCTTTCTAATTCTTTCGTCTTCGGTCCTGTAGTTATCCACCCGGAACGAAGCGTATCCACCACCTCATTTATCTCATCCTCCGTAATATCCGGAGGACTAAACGGGATATCACGCTTTACAAACTCGTCTTTCATCGCAGTACTTTCCATTTTCTCGTCTTCTTGCTGTTTCTTTTTATCGCCTTAACTTTTATGGATGATTTCCAGACCTGCCCGCATCGTATTATTCACATAGTGCAGCGGAACTTCCAGCCGCGCCATCCGTTTATGGCGGTCGATTTTTCTGATATAACACTCCAATCCCCGAAGCGGTCCCTCATCGATATGTGTGATTCCATCACAAATATGTCCTCTGGATAACTTAAGGTGATGGGAAGCGCCGCACAGCGAACGCAAAAACCGCTCTTCCTCCGGCAGCACTCGGAACAGTGCATGTGCGCCGTCCTCAGTGTCTGCAAATTCCAGGCAGCTTTTCAATTCTTCAGACAGGAGGCTGTCGTCGTTTGCCTCCAGAAATATGTAATTGGGAAACATGAGTGCATTTTCTGTATGCCACTGTCCCTGATAACGCTTCATGCAGTCAAATGTGAAGGTAAATACGTCCTGTATCCTACCATTCGTTATGTACGTTTGACCGGACTGCAACATATCGGACACTTCGCCTTGGGAACACCTGAGCGCATACCACATGAACAACACCTCCGTTTTCGCAGAATACCGAATTCTATGAAATCTAAATCATTATACCTCAGATAAATTAAGAATGCAACAGTAATATTGCAAATGCCAAATTGTTAAATCATCACAAAATTTCTGAATTATTCCCTATATTTTTGCAAAAATGTATAATAATAAGAATAAAGCAGTAATATAACTGCCAAACGAATCAAAAACGAAAGGGGCATACAACTAGTTATGACGACAGAAGAAATTTATTTTAATGATGTGGTTCTTTACTGGCTTCAGAGCGTAAAGGACAGGAATGCTTTGTCCACATACGTGAAGTACAGGCAGCTGAGCCAGAATCACATTTTCCCGTTTTTTTCAGAGATCGGGATTACACACATGACACCCCGGATGTTGGAACGCTTTCGCCTTCATTTATTAAATGACGGATATACGCAGGGCCCGGCAGTTTCCCCGGGAAACCTCAGGTGCATCATTATGATCATGAATCATACGCTGCAGCTGGCGCACAGCAAGAATCTGATCCCCGTGCCGCTCACGCTGTCCCTGAGACTGGGAAAGGCAAAGAATGTAGCCAGGGTATTTCTTCAGGAGGAACAGGTCAAACTGGAGAGTTATATCAAACAAAACATGAATTTGTCGACGTTTGGCATCTATCTGTGCCTGTATACGGGGCTTCGGCTGGGGGAACTGTGTTCTCTGCGCTGGTGTGATATTGACCTCGAAGGCAGTTACATTCATATCCGGCACACGGTTCAGCGGCTGCCTCTGGAGAATCTGAGTTCCGAAAAGAAGACAAATCTGATCATCTCAGAGCCGAAGAGTGTGTTTTCCATAAGGATGATTCCCATACCGGAGTTTTTGTACGGATCTATACAGACGCTGGCGGAAAATTATACGGGACTCGATTACGTCCTCACCGGCAGCCAGTGTCCCATGGAACCGCGCACGATGCAGTACCGCTATAAAAAATGTCTGCAGGAGGCAGACATCAGATACCTGAATTTCCATACGCTGCGCCATACGTTCGCCACACGGTGCATCATGGCGGGGATGGATCCCAAAACATTGAGTGAGATTCTGGGGCATTCCGATATCAAAATAACGTTGGAATATTATTTTCATTCCTCGCTGGAATTTAAGAAAAAACAGATGAACCTACTGACTGCGCTTTCATAGAATTCGGTATTCTGCGAAAAAAATACTATTGGCGGAAAATAGATATGAGAATTGACAGAAAAACAAAAAAGGTCATAGAAACCAGCGGCGTAATGACGTGGTTTCTATGACCTCTTTGTTTTATTTGCATTTTCATGATATTGGAGTCAAGCGGTATTTTGCCCCAGTATAAATCCCAAGAGCTGCCCCAGTATCATGGGAATTTCAGAAAGAATAAGTTTTTCAACCGTCATTTCCCCTTCTGTGGCAAACGTATGACTTAGCAAATACCACAGCAGCACGCTTACTAATATTCCGAGGACCGCACAGGTCGCGTAGACAATCCACCTTTTGCGCACAAACATGATCAGGCGCATTCTCTTACTGATACGATACCCGGCTATCTTTTTCTCCAGCGCATCCGTATAATACTTCCAGCGAATATTTTTATTCTCCACCCTGCAGCCGCCGATCAGCACCTGGACACTGAAGTATAATCGTTCCATATTCTCCTGAGAAGCCTCCTCCTCAGCCCTGGCTGCGTTTTCCCTGACCTGCTGAATCTGAGTAGCAAAAACGTATGAGGCGTTATGTATCACATCCTGGAATCCATAATTCAGGCACTTCATATCGCTCAGCAGTCCCTGGTTATCCTCCGATTGCTCGTATTTATGCAGCGCATCCCTGAGAAAATCCTGTAGTCTTTCATTGACTTCCGTGGATACATCCTGAATCGGCTTTTCGGGTGACATTTCTCTCGTGGATTCTATGATGTCATTAAGAATCCGGAAACTTTTATTATAAGTTCGTTTCATATAGCTTGATGTATTATAATACTGTCCGAGGATATCGACGCGGAATGCCCTGTTGTCATGCTCAATCTGCGCAAGTTCTGTGGCAAGATACTGAAAAATCACCGTCACAAAGCCCACGTCCTTCAGCCCTTTTCCTCCGTCGCTCTGAAGAACAAATTTCTTCTTTTTCGACGACGTATTGCTGACGGCAAACAGCAGAGAACCCTTCCAGCCAGGATCCAATGTTGTCGATACGTGCCCAAAACCCTGGGATACGGTTCGGACTCTTGAGTGAAAGGTTCCCATGATCCGCTTGCTGATGGATACATACTCTTTGCTCAGAACCAATACCGTGTCGTTCGGCGGAACCATGACATACTTCTCACTGTTTGTCGTCATCACTTCCAGCAGGATTTTCTTCCCAGTTGAAAATATAAAGTCGCTGGGTGTCAGATTATATCCCAGATCTGTCAGATTTTCTTTCCGGAAAGGAAGAATCTGAATCTCATTATTGATCACCTCACGTTTGATGTCTATGCTGGAGAGACAGCCGTACAGTCGTTCATCACACATAATTTCTTCCCCCTTTTCTCAACCCGCTCCGTTAAATGCCTGTTTTTGTTTCCTGCCTTTCCTCCGGTCAGGCTGATCATGATGTTTTTGCTTTTTCGGTTTTTTAAATGATACATTTCTCATCTCCAACTCGTCCTTGATCGGAAAGATGGGTGAGTAAAGCTGTGTATACGCGCGATGGCACGCGCCGGTAAAGAGTTCAACCTCCATCTGACCCTCGTCTGGACTGTCTGCATCCGGAAATCCCAGCACATGCTTCTCCGTAATACCGAAATAAGGCTCAACGTACACCATTCTCTTTATTCCGTAGTGCAGCGCTTTCTTGGCGCACAACTCGCAGGAACAGGACGTGGTGTAAAGCGTCCCACCCTCTGTCAGTCTCTGGTTACTGCTTTCCAGGGCGATCTCCTCCGCATGCTGGGACCTGGTATGTACCTGGTTTCTCGAACCAATAAAATCACAGTACAGGTCTTTAAAACAATATGTCATCGGCAACCCCTGAAGCCGCTTCCTGTATTCTTTTATCACGTCTTTATAGACATCCTTCCCGTCAACGCTGAAACAGCTGCTCAGATATCCTCGAAATTCTTCGTCCTCTCTTTCCAGTTCGCTGTATGCCATCTGATCATTTTTATTATAACAATCCTCAAAATTGCGGTATAAACAGGGAACGACCTCATTACACCTGTTGGCGGAAGGCTGGTTCCATCCTATCGATAAGATGTTTGACCTGTCGTCACACACCACCGCCCCAACCTGTCTCGAAACACATCCGGAATTTACTTTGGCCGTCTGCGCAATCTGCATGCACCGCTCGTCATCCGTCGGCTGAACCAGTCCTGGATGCATCATCAGGCAAACGTATTTGACAATGTTTTTTGTCAGTTCTTCTTTATTTTTGTTATTATTGATAAAAATATCCGCATTCTGAATACATGCCTCCACATCCTGCATATTAAACGTGTAGGTGGCGTTATCATACGCGTCTTTCCAGACGCCGTAAGGATAACTGCCGCAGGTGATGTCCTCGAAAAAACTGTACAGAGCATCTCCTGCAGAGGTCTTAGGAGTCCTTCCTCTCAGTTTGCAGTGCTCCTGATAAGCTTTTCTTGCCTCACTCGGCCGCTCACAGTAATCGATGATCCGCAGCTCTGGTTTTTCCAGATCAAAGTCCTTTGCCTGGAGAAACTCCTGGCGCTTATTCTCACTGACAGAGATGGCAAACAGATAGAATGCTGAATACCTGTCCCGCAGATAAATCGCTTCAAACAGGTTTTTGATACTGTCGATCACGATCCTGACAGGAGACGAATGTATTTCCTGTTTCTTTTGTTCCTCCTCACTTAATAAGAACCAGTCCTTTTTCCGATACATCTTGATAATATAGTTGATGCGCCTGGCAACACAAAAAATGGCTCCGGGCTCCTGTATATCCCTGTTCCCCGATGTGTCCAGCTCTCCAAAAGTTCTCACTATGTTTCCCACATTCTGATATGTCCGCGTATACAAAAAGTTGTCTTCGGAAATCAACAGCCTGCGGATCATATTGCTGATTTCCGGCAATACCATCGCGACAAAGCAAAAATGCCTGCTTGTGATATTGCTGGTTTTTATAATGTGATGATTGTCCTCCATCTTCCTCCAGAGGTCAATGTTCAGTTCTATCATTTTTTCAAAAGAATATCCTTTTTGAAATACCTTTTTCACTCTGCGGGAATTATCGCTGTCCAGCCATTTGCAATACTCACTTTTCAGCTTTTGAATCAGGTCCCCCTGCCTTCCTCCCGTCAATCTGGCTACCAGATTTGCAAATCCACCCAGATTTTCCAGCACGAACGAAGTCAGAACATCTCTGACCTTCACAATATCAAATGCCTGCCAATGCCCGGCCATTGCATAACGCTCAATGATCCTCTCCTGCCTCTGCTGATTCTGAAACCCCCTGTCCTTCATATGAGGCACAGGTGCAGCATGCGGTAAATTCAGCGAACGCGCATCCTTTGCAAAAATTTCGCTGGCCGATGTACAGCCTGACCCGATTCGACCGGTGAGTCCCACCACCAGAAAACTCTCGCGTTCTCTGAAAACTTCTTCGATCGCCTGTTCGCTGTATGCCCTTTTTCCTTTTTTCATCGTTGATCTTCCTCTCACATTTCTGTGCCGTTTTAACATAAAACAGATTCCGCAGAAATTTCCTGTGTAATAAAAGAAGCCCGTTCCGGCGCCGCACCACCAGAAAACAGGCTTGTAATTAATACTATGATTGGTTGTCTCACTGCTTATGCCACTTCTCTCTCATGCTACAAACCACACGAATCATAAAACGGCTTTGTTAATATAAGGATAACTGTTTTTTTGCAAAATTTCAACTGCTATTTGTATATTTAAACAATTTATTGTAACAGTTCAGGACGGCGGGGAAATTGGTACAAAAGTAGCGTCAAGCTTGCTTGTAAGCCGCTTTTGGCACCAATTTCCACATCGGATGAACATCCGATGCTTCTTGACCGGTTTTCCGGTCAAGAAGATGCGCCACTCCTGAACAGTTACAATTTAGTATTCTTCATATTTTTCATCACCCAGTCATCCCAGAGTCAATTATCGTTCAATCTTATTTTGCGGATAAATTTTATAGATTTCCGTTCATGTTTTTGACAAATTTCTATTATTTCATGTGATATATTTTAATTATCAGATTTTTATGTTTTATGAAACCCACAAACACTATACAAAAATGAAAGAAGGGAAGCTTATGTTACATAATGGATTATCTCAGGAGGAGAGGGTACGTTTTATCGAAAATCTGGAGCTTTGTGACACGCCGGAAGCTCTGCGCTCTGTCTGTGAGGGCGCCGGTGATTCCTCCGCCAGCGTGGATGCCGGAACTGTCGCCTCCTTTGTCAACAACGTGAGCGGTCAGTCTAAATCTGACGTACTCAATTCCATGCTGCTGGCACAGTTGGCAGCCACCAAACAGCATGACCCCGAAAATGACCCTGTCAACTGGTATGCGTTCTACAAAACAGTGCTGGGCAATATCGGATGGGTCATTGAAAGCTTCGGTTTTAACAAATTTGAGGCAAGCTCTGCCACGATCGATCTCGGTGATGTCATCATCAACCTGGTGGCTGCCATCGCCACAGACAATGAACTGAAGGCAATCATGGCCGCCATCAAGGCGCTCCGCGCGCTCGCGCGCACATCCAGCCCCGGCAGGATCTTTGATACCTCCTCCCACTCCTCCTCCGCCGGAAATTTCCGCATAGCGGCATGTGCGGAGCATGCGGGCGGCGTGTCTACCACTATTTCCAGTTCCTATTTTTCATCCACGGAGACTGTGACCAGCATTTTCTGGTCAAAATTCAGCTCAAGTGACATGCAATTGTATTATTCCACGCAGACGATTCACCTGAACCAGGATATTTATAAGACGGTAAGGCAGCAGGTCATCAACAAATTGGGGGATCGTGCTTCTCAATACATTGCTGAACTGGAGATTTAAACTCTGTCTCAAAAGGAGCGTGATACCATGGAGCCATACCAATACCCAATCGTTCCCGGAAGCAGCCGCTGGAACCTTCTGAACACGCAGGAGGAGAAACTGCAGGCCTGCCAGATCCCACGGGAACAATTCACAGCATTTACTACTGAGGAACTGCTGGAAGCCGTGCTGGACTATCCGATGCTCCCCATTCTCTACGCGTACTCCAGCATCGGGGAAGGCATCTCCTATCTGCGAAAGAATTTTGATGCCCTGGAAGAGTTCTATCAGAGACCGGATGCCCCTTCAGCAGCTCTGGACAGATACCTGAAGCAGACGGAAACAAAAGCCGATCCACCCGACAGTGACACAGGGTGGAAGCGCAAAAGCCTTCTGGTCCTGCTCACCCACAGAGAACTTGCATCCCGTCTGACTCAGAAAGAACGCTCGATGCTTGCATCTGTGCTGGATGAAAAGCCTTCTGAGGCAGCTGTACCAAAGCTGTACACTCCGGGCGGCAACCTGGTCTATGACGTTTTCCAGCTTGGCGAAAGGCTTAGCCCACAGGAAAAAATCCAGTATAGATCTGACTATCAACGGATATATTCCAAGGCTATCTACCAATCCGAGGCAACCACGAATTATAACTGCCACTCCTATGGCTGGTATCGTCAGAATACCCAGATGAATCTATTCTGGCTGAATGAAGCAGACGAATATCTGGCGGATTTCGACGCCTATCAATCCGTTTCCAAAGCGAATCTGAGGGCAGGAGACATCGTGTATTACCATGACCCGCCGGACGGTCACCATACAGCACTTGTGGTATCAGCAGGTCCGCCCTTGATGCTCATCTCCAAATGGGGAAGGGCGCCGCTTTTTGAACATAGGTTGGAGGATTCTCCCTACAGCACCAGAGATCTGGAATACTACCGCCTGAAGCTGAAAACAGGAAGCTTCTGTTTTCGGAACCTCTGGGGCAGCCAGCTTGACAGCGTCACCCTCCGTCACCGGCGCGGAAACGAAGAAAAACTGACAAGCACGGTAAGCCTTACGGACGTCCCTGACACCTTTTCCATGAAGCATCTGGGAAACTTTTACTATCAGAATGGCCTGGGAGCAAGATGGGATTACTGGTGGGTGGAATTTACCTCCGGTGGCCGGCGCTACACTGTGAAAAATAATTTTTACTGCAACATTACCGACGAGGATGACGGCGATGTGTTTATCACTATTGACGGCACGGATCAGAAACTGCACGTCAGCTTCTCGCGCTCCAGCGGCGACAGCACCAGGATAACAGCGCAGACCACCGAAGAATCAAGTTGACATTTGCCGAATGCCGCATGTAAATCTGTGTTAAACAACACCTCTCTATTTCGTGTTAATCTAATCATTTTAATTTTACAGGCAGCATGATGTAAAAGCCTCATGCTGCCTGATCTATTTAATCCTTCCGCCACACCATCTTATTTACAACCCCAGTATAGCTCTGGATGAGAATCTTCAGGATGTGGCACCGAGAACGGAATACGTTTAGAAAATCCTGTACTTTGCGCACATAGGTACCGCGATATTGAGATGGCGTCTTGGAAAATCTGGCACTTACCTAATGTGGCTGTATATTAATTTTTCTATTTACACAAAACTTGAACTTCACTTATACTACTCAGAAACAATCTAAGTATAAAACAATTTAACTATTGCATTATTTTGGCTCTCATTGTTTTGAAAATTTTCCAAACAATTTCTTTATTATTAAAATATCCCCAAACACAGACCAAGATTAACACAAACAACATCAATATATGATTGTTAACAAAATAAACCACTCCAACGATAGCAAACATAACCAGTAATTGAAGTGTGAACCTTAATGGCAATCTGATTTTGATCATTCGTTCTGATACTTTCATTCGTGCGAAGAGTATTACCAAATATGATATAAGTGTGGAAACAGATGCCGCATATAAACCAATAACATTGATTAAACATAAATTTACAATTAAATTTACAACTGCTCCCAGAATTGTAGTAATACCCGTCGTTTTTGAATCCTTGAATCCAATAAACATTCCTCCATACATTGAGCACATAGAATTAACAAATACTGCAAGCAACAGGATAAAAATATGAGGATAGGCACCCCTGTAATTTATACCTATTAAAATTTCAAACAGTAATGACGAACAACAAATTATTCCCAATACAAGAAAAGAAAACAATCTGTATGATGATTCCATCATTCTATTTAAATAGCCATCTCTATCTTTATCTTTCATTGAAATAGTAACATTTTCTGTCCATGCCAAGTTGAAAATCGTATAAATAGTTGTATAAATTGCAGGCAACTTATTTGCAGCAGCATAAATACCATTAAATGTATTGCCAAGAAACACTAGTATTAAAACCCTGTCAGACATATTAGCAACCCACCATGAAACAGCAGTAGGTACAAGCGGAATTGAATAAGAAAGCATCTCCTTTAATTTGCAGATATCAACGGAGTTAAGCTGAATTTTTTTCCAGAGTTTCTCATATAAAAATACACTGATGCCACCAAAAAGATTCGAAACAAACAGCGCAATAAGGATAGCTTCTCCACCAAAATGAAATACTAAAATAAGCAAGATATTCGTAATTAATGCAACCACTGTTATTGCCGTGCTTACTACTGAATACATGCCGTTATGACCATATCCCCTAAGTACGTTAAGCATAATATTGGCAAACGAATTCACCCAATATGCGGCAATGAGCAATAAAACATGTGGTATTGGCCAAAATATATTTAAAATAACAATAGCAATAGTAAAAACTACAGATCCTGCCAAATAAACTAACATACCGGAGGACAAATATTCAATCTGTTTATTTTCAGAATTTCTATATTCAATTAAATACCGAAATATTGCAGCATCAATTTGCAATGTGACAATATATAGCGATAATGAAATTACTGTTTGTAAGACATCTATCGTTCCGTAGTCCTCGGGAAGCAAAACAGATGTATACAAAGGCAACAATAAAAATGTAAATAATTTAGCACTTAGTTTACCTATTGCCAATATACCCGTGTTTTTTACAAGTTCTTTTTCTCTACTCATTATATTAAAAATCTTTCTTCTTTTTGAAATAACAATACATTTTACGTAATTACCATTACCTATCTATGACGTAGTTTCCAAATTAAATTGTAAATAGGTATATATATTCCCAATTTGTAAAGTAAGCGTCTGATTTCGCCATGTGAAATCTCTGGCATATTTTCCGACAAATTTTCTGAAATATTCAAAGTGTACAAGGAGCTAAAAAAAAATTCACTTTTATTATTTCTTGAATGTTTTTCGACTAAAGGTGGATTCACTTTGATTACATTATCTAAATTCTCCAACTCCACCTTCAACAATGATTTTATATCCGAGAATATTTTTTCCCCCTTTATAGTCAATGGAATAATCACAGACGAACCCATGTTTTTACATTCCTTTATCATTTTTTTATTAATCCCCCAATGGTCTCCTATAATGATATCCGTATCTAAAGAATTAATTTTAAATGAGCATTCAAAACACGCCTCGCAAATTGTCAAACCCTTTACGTAATTTGCTCCATAAATATTTTGCATAAGAACTTCATGTATATTATTTCCATTTTGGAAATTATACTGCATATTAGCTACAAGCCAGCCCTTAGACTTACTACGATGATTAACATGTATTAGTTTACTTTTTTCTTTTTTTTCTAAATCCTCTTTATATAAACGCCAAACCTCCGGTGAAGGACATCCCCCGCATATTAGGGAAACGCTTAAAATATTATCTGTGTCTTTTATACATCTTTTCAATGCCGTAACCTGACAAGGCAGACCACAAAACAATACTTTTCTTGTTTTTGAAATCTTTTTAATTTCTTTAAAGCAATCTCCAAGATCACTTTGAACATATTTTGAGCCACGCATTTTCTCAACCATAGTTAGATCATCTGTACATATATGCCTTGCAACAAATTCATTGTCCCAAATACATCCGCAAACCACGCCGCCATTATGTATGATATTTTTTGCCAGCTCATAAAAAACACCGCCCGAGGTACTTTTTATCCTATTTGACTCTTCTAAAACATAGGTTGCATAGCATTTTAACTCAGATAATTCTCTCTCCATTGTCGGTTTATTTACAACTGGGCATACTTTTTCGCATAATCCACATTCTATACATTTTTCAGTGTCAATATATGAAATATAAAATCCTTTTTCAGATTGTTTCATTTGTACGGCTTCATGTGAACATGTTGAATAACATGCCGTACACCCCATACACAAGTTCTTATCAAAATCAAGCATAATCGTACTCCTACATTTTTATATTGCCATCACCCTATAATTGCATTTTTTAGCCACTGATACGATTTATCTCTAAGCTGCCGCATTCTGAAATTGACTTGATCATAATCTATCATATGCATTACCTCTTTCGGCTCAGCATCTATTAGTTGTTCCAACTCCATATTATTTAAAAGATTCTTTACTCTTTCTGGATTTTTCATATTAAGAATAGGGATAAAGTTTTTATTTAAATTCAAAGAAAAAGCAACTCCATGAAAAGAATTTGTAATAATAAGTTCTGCATTATCTATAAGCCTAAGAAACTCTCCAACTGTAGGGGCTTGAATTACTTGATCAACACCTTTTATCTTCTTAGAGTGAGCCTGAATATTCCAAATGGGCAAATTAAGTTCTTTTGCATATTTTTTAACATCCTCCATATACTTTGAAATGCCATTCCAAACAAAGAAACATAAAATATATTTCGGACCATCCTTTTTCTTACAACTAAGCTCATCAGGAAAACATGCTTCCCAATCAGCCCGGCTCAACAGTAATGTTGGATCACTGACAACTTGGATCTTTTTGTTCGTTAAACCTTGCAATTGCTTTTTAGCATGTTCCTCTCGAACACTAATTGCGGTAAAATTTTTTAAATAACCAGAGAAAAGAACCTTCTCTCTATCATTTATTTCATAGCTTCCCATGCTCGCGGCGTAGGATACTCTTCTTTTAGCCTTGCCGAAATCCAACAAGAAAAATGGATCTATTTCTCCCATAATTTCCGGATTCCAAATTTGATCGCTTCCGCATACCAAAACATCATAACGTAAGTCCCTCAATTCGAAAACAGAATAATACTTTTTTGTAACGCATCCGTATAAAGAATCTAATTTTGTCGAATCCCGATACGGATTTTTTTTCATGTTATATAGATACATTCTCGTATAAAAATTAGTATACTGCTTTATTTTTTTCAAAAATGAAACATTTTTTGTTTTCAATTCTGTTTGCTCATAAATGTTTTCATAATTTATTATTTTAACATCGTTACTAAAGTTTCGGCACAGCTTAACCATAGCCATCGCCTGAAGATATGCGCCATAACTGAATTTAGCATGATGAATCGTTGCTATACCTATCTTCATAATACATCTTCCTCCCACGTTTATCTTGCTTATATAACAACGTCAGTATGTCATTTGTCTCTCTGCATTTTTTATAAATATATCTACAAATTATCATTGGCATCCAAAATGTGGCACACTCATAACCATTAACAAAAATCAATGGCACAAAAAAGCAAATCATAAATCCGGCCATAAACACACCATTCCCCCTGTTCACTTTTCTGTGTTCCAAAAAAATCCACAGAACAATAAAAGCTCCGATCAAGCCCTGTCCAACTAAAATATCAATAAAACAGTTATGTGTTTTCCATCGAGTATCCAGCAGAGAATAATAAGACCCCGATTCAACCCCACTTCCAATGACCGGTTTTGCAAAAAATCCATTCATTGCATATGTCCATATCGTAACTCTGGAATTACTTGTATAATTATCAAAATCCATAGTTCTTGCAAAAATGGCACTTTTTGACACTATTACATAGAGAACTATCCCACCAATGATCAGCGCAGTAATAATTAATGGTTTGTTCATTTTATGCTCAGAATCAAAAACCATTTTAATAAATATAATACTCATGGTAAGCATCATTGCCATGAAACATGCTCGTGAACCAGCAATAAACATAGCAACAAAAATAATTGCTGCCTTCATTAATAAATTTCTGCGTCTTGCAAATAGTCCTACATACAAATGATAAGCGAATGTCGGGAGTATAAATGCAGATAAATAATTTACATCTTTTGCAATTCCAAAATACTGAATAGTAACTCTTATATTACTGGCATTAAACACCTGTATTCCTACAGAAAATATGTAATTAAAGATAAGTATCACGCATAATAAAAAACCGAAATTCACATAAAACTTCAGAATTGCATTAAACATGTCATGCGACAAAACAACACTAGAAATAATCACATAGGAAAGTATACAAAACTCTAAATTTATAAATGTTGATTGATTTAATTCAATTTTAGAAAGATATGTGGATAACGCAGCTGAAATCCCAAGAAAAACCACTAATAAATTTAGCTTTCCTTGCAAGTGCTTTTTCATAAAAAGACTTGCACCAAGCAAAAGGAAACTTGGAAACCAAACAAAGGAAAGTCCGGCTAAATATGTATTTCCATTAAATACCGTCATGATAATCATCAAATAAATACTTGCCAGAAACAATGTTTCATTTGCTTTTCTTCTTTTAATTGTTAACCATGCATGATTCATCCCCGTACTCCTAAACATTCATTTAAAACATTCTCATTGTGCATATAAATTATTTCAAACTTTCCAATTGCTTCTTAATCTGTGATGAGCAAATTCCTGGTGTTCTGGGCAGCCGAACAACTCCTTTTCCATTTTCCTCACACCATTTTACTGCGCGCTGGAATCCTGCATGGTTCTGATCTCCCCCAATCGCAAATATATCAAAGTCAGTCTCTGGTAATGTTTTATCAACTTCTTCATAAATCATTACCTCGTCCACTACTTTTAAAGCACTGACCATATGTAATCTCTGTTCCGTAGTATACAAAACATTAGCATCCGGTTTTGTCTTTAAAATACAACCTCCGTCCTGAACGGCAACAATCAGATAATCGCCAAGTTTTTTAGCATTCTCAAACACTCTGAGATGTCCAAGGTGAAAATAATCAAACACTCCCACGGTAATAACTTTTTTCATATTATTTTATTTCCTCTCACACATTTTTTTCCCGTGCTTCCTGTTATATATATTTCTGGAGAAGTTCATAAGACCATATAGTTTAAATTTCAACAGCCAAAATTTAATCTTACTATTTCTGTTTAAATCGCTGGATTTAATGTGCCTGTAAATATCTTTATATGGTGATTTTCCAAAGAAATCTATACTATCTTTCCAGCGTTTAAATAACCCATCCGGATTTTTGTCATTAAAGAATTTCTGGCTTACACATCTCTGCATTGCTATAAACACCCTTAAATACAGAGTATCTACAAATGATTCTTGCTTTTGATATTTTTTAGCAAACTGAAATATCTTTTTAACATATATATCCTGTTCTTGGTCAGCATTTTTTCTAAACCCGTTAACCATGCCTCCTTCTGTATCGCGGTAATGATATACTGACTGAGAAACATATTCAACTAAGTCAGCTTGTTCTACTGCGTATAGAAAATAAATACTGTCTTCACCATATGGAACAATAGTAAAATATAGATCATTTAAACGTATAAAATCTATATTAAATACCTTTGCCCATCCGGAACCAATAAAAAGTTGATCTCCATTGTTACGAGTTGGTACAAGACAGCACTCTTTCTGCAATTCTTCACGTTCACTATAGGAAACAAATCTTTTTCCGTCCTCATAATAGGGGGTACAGGCAACCTGTTGCTGCGCATAATTTCTATAGCCATTATAAATATAGAAATCCGCTAGCTCTTTCTGACTTTTAATTCTTCTCAAAAAAGATTCTACAAAGTTTTTATCAACCCAATCATCACCGTCTACATAAGTAATCCATTTAGACTGGCATGCTTTCGTTCCCGCATTTCTGGCATCAGATAAACCACCGTTCTTTTTGTGAATCACTTTTATTCGTTCATCCTTTAGAGCATTTTCATCGCACAGTTTCCCACAATCATCAGGTGAACCATCATCAACAAGAATAAGTTCAATATTTTTATGCGTCTGTCCGATAATACTGTCTATACAATTTTGAAGCAAATCATATGGTACCTTATATACCGGCACAACAAAGCAGAAATCCATCATTTTAATCTCCTCTTACTCACATTTAAATATCAACGATACCTTAATTTGATATACACTTTTATAAATATTCTTTTAAGATAAGACATTATATAAAGTGGATACTGGTATATAATCCTGGCACCATCATACCTCTGGGCAATAATGTTGACACTCACACCTGCTCTTTTCAGCCTCATATCAAGTGTGTTATCTTTTGTCCTTGAGAAAACTGTTATTCCATTTTTCGAAAAATTTACTATTTCCCCGGGATGCTTTAATGTACAGTACCAAGGATACGAAATAAATCGAATATTTTTTGACAACAGCTCCTGAGGTGTTACTGTAGTCTTATCATCCTCATTCTTTTCAAATCGCACACATGCTATGATATTGGCCCTCGCTGTTACATTTCGAATGCCCGTAACCATTTCCTTATTATACGATTCAATCAAAAGTCTATCCCAGATTTCCACATTATTTCCAATATAATGCGATAAATTTTCTACAAACATAGCTGTCTCTTCACTCGTAAAGAGTCCAAACAAATCCAGCATCACGACCATATCGTTATATTTAATTAGCAGTTCAATAATTAGTCTCAAAGATAATGGCTTTAATCCTTTTGTAGATATTGAAAATAACTTGTGTCCCATAAACCATTTAGAAGTACACTTCTCTGGCAAATCAAAAATTTCCAACCTTCGCAAATCTTTTCTGTTAAGGTGGTGGGCCAGAGCTACATACTCACTATCAGACGTCTTAGCCATATCAATCTCAAAAATACGGACACCTTTTCGGTACCAATAAATCAAGGCATCTTCTGTATTCGTCTGCCGAAGTCCTTTATATGCACCATTTCCGTGCATAGCATACTGATATGTATCTTTTATCTTTAATAAATTCATAGTCTAGTCTCTCTAGTTGTACCACTTTATACAACTATCAGGAGAATCCATCATATTAACAGGATGCTCCGGCTTTCTTTTTTCCTCTGGCAATAACTTAGTGTAGTCTCCATACATTTCTTTTAGAAATGTATCGGCATTCTTAATTGCCATTAACCTTTCACCACGAAAAAGTACATCTACATATCCGGAGTTATAACTTTCAATATTAAATCTTCTACTTGTTTCATACATCCTCGATGTATATCTAGTATACAATCCTGATGATTGATGATCCTTGATGGCTACAGTCCTATCATTTAATTCAAAAATATCTCGCTTTCCAATTACAAGTATTGCAATCACTCTTAAAACTGATTCCACAATTTGGCGTAATATTTTATAGAATCCGTTTAACTTATCATGCCTGACATTTCTAACATTACTATTATTAAAGTATGTACGTAGAAATTGCGTCTTAAACTTTTTCCACATAAATACAATAGAACTTTTAGGCATATCTTCATTGATGAACAAATCAATGTACACCTTTTTAATATCAAATCCTGGTGCGGTAATCCGATCTAAAAAATGAATCTTTAATAAGCGTACTGAGGAATCTTTTTGTATCGCTTTACGAATTTTATCATATTCCCCTCGAGTTACCATTACATCTGCATCGTCATCCCAAGGAATAAAATCTCCATGTCTGAAAGCTCCTAACAGAGTCCCATCAGCAAGAGAATAATAAATTTTATTTTTTCTGCAAAATGTATCAAAGATAAGCAATAATTCTAGCATTTCATCATGCGTTTCTTTTAACCTAAATTTTTCCTCATAATACCTCATTTCACTATAAGGGTGAGGAATATTTATATTAGCCACCGCAGACATTTCGTATTCTCCTCATTAATAAATTTAGTTCATATACTTTTTCTGAAATTCTTCCCATGCCTTTTCACAAGATGTGTATTTTCTGACCTTTTTCCGTTTTGCAACTAAATCATCAAAAGTTCCTATCATTTTTGCCGGACTTCCTGCAAAAACAGTTCCTCCCGGAATGTCCTTGGTAACCAGACTATTAGCCCCTATCACAACATTTGAACCTATTTTGACATTTCCAAGTATAATTGTTCCTGTGCCAATAAACACATTGTCCATAATCTCAATACAACCAAAATGTTCCGTGTACTCTTTACTCTCCTTAATTCCATGATATTTAAAATTCAATACCCCGTGAATGGCATCATGCACTACGAATTTAACACCGGATGCAACTTCAATATTATTATGAAACGAAATCAATTCTGCATGTAACGGTACAAGCATTGCAGGCAAACGTACATTTTTTCCCATATGATGAAATATTTTCTTTTTTCTGGCATAATTAGCTCTTTTCATTTGATCAAAAAACATAAAAAAACGTATTGATCTGACCATTCTGCTTATGTTCATTATATATACTCTCCCGCTGTTACCCTAAATGTACTTCCGGTCATCATTGCACTCGCATCACTTAACATATAAATAATGGCTTCTACATAATCATTTCTTTCACACATACGTCCCAATGGGAGGATAGCAGCTGCTCTTTTTCGCAGTTCTGCTTCACTTTCACCCAGTCTTTTTCGTAGCTCCACCTCCCCTTCTGTAGGCGTCCATCCCAACGTCAGGTAATTACACCTTATCTGCTCTACCGCATAATTATGAGCAATGTGTTCCATCAGTGTACGTAACACACCCTTCGAGCACGCATATGCCGCTCTGTCTTTTTGTCCTCCCCATGCATGCGCGGAACCGGTAAGAACGATGCTACCACCGCCAGTCTTTCTCATATATTTGATTGCCTGCTGACAACAGAAGAAACATGATTTAAAATTCACATCCATAATCCAGTCAAATGTTTCCTCACTGCAGGAATCCAAAGGACTAACTGGAGTTACCCCTGCATAGTTAAAAAAACCATCAATTTTCCCATATGTTTCATATGCTTTATCAAATAGCTTCATGCAATCTTCAACCTTCAATAAATCTGTATGTACAAAAATCCCTTCCGAACCGAAAATTTTTACATTTCTTAATGCCTCTTTTGCTGCCTTTTCGTCTCTTCCTCCTATAACAACCTTTGCGCCTTCTCTTCCACAAACCTCCGCCATTGTTTTTCCGACACCTTTTGTTCCGCCTGAGATCACAATAACCTTGTCCTTTAATCTATGCAATTCCATGATTTCTCCCTATGAATTATGCTTACTTCAATTCCAACGCAATATCTACATCAAAGCCATTAAGGACCATGTTGTTTCCGTTGACATCATAAACTTTCACTTTGTCCTGATACTCTTTTAAGCATTCTGCCAATTCTTCTTTCGTATCGCATACCAAATACATCCTGGTCAATACCTGCTTCTCGTTTCCAATCCATTCTGGGACAACGACATCTCCTGCGTGAAGTCTTTGAATATTTGCTACAACTCTCTTGTCACCCTTAATATTATCCAGACCTTCAATCTTTTCTATCTTTCCCTGCCTTAGCAGAAACCATAACGTGCCTGCCCATTTACCACGAAGTCTGGCCATATCATCTGTTTCCAGATCAATATTGCCTTCCGATCCGGTCAATGCAAAACGAATCAACATTTCTCTCTGGTCAAATCCATGAATTGCTTTCATGAGAAGATGCGGTGCTTCCCCCTGCAAACGAAATCCTGTATCATATACGTAAAACTCTCCGTTTTCATAAAATCCGGAAAGCATTAATACACCATTTTTAATTCCAATTTCTTTAAACATTCGAACTGCATTTTCATGCATACGTAAAAAATATTTTTCAAGATGTTTAGATGGATATGTACCTCCCAGGCACACACGACTCAATCCCGGCTGCTCATCTGTTGTGTATCGGTCATAAATACAGGAAGCACTGCAGTAACCGTCCTTAAACGTATAATACATTCCCATATCATCACAAAGCATATACTTTTCAACAATAAAACGCTTTTTGTTAGAGGCATCCAGAGCCTTTTTTACACCCTCTTTAAGTTCAGCTTCATTATATGCAACTGTCATCCCGACGCCCCCACCATTATCAACCGGCTTTATCATGACCGGATATCTGATTTTATCCAAATCCTCCCTTTTCATCTCTGCATCCAGATAATATTCCGGAATACCATGCACTCCATATCTTTCACAGGTTGTTTTAAATACATCTTTAAATGCAAACACATCCACAATTTGCTGTGTTGCATAGCATGGAAGTTCCAACGCATTACATACTTTGCAATAAGAAGGGACAAGCACGTCGGCAACACCTACAAGCACCCCATCTATCTGTTCATCTCTTGCCAGTGCAATCAGTCCCGGAACATCCATTCCATCCACATCATAGGATTTCCATGCTGCTTTTTTTGCCGGATCGGTATGTCTTCCACTAGATACGATTGTTTTGATTCCCATACTATTCGCTATTTCCACAAGAGGAGTTGTCTCCGGATTTCCTCCAAGAATTAATAGTTTTTTTCCTTCAAATGCTTTATCCATACCTCTCTTCTCCTTTAAATCTATATTTTCTAATTTTACGGCTTATATTTCAACGCATTCTCCTTGCATCATAATCAGAAATTTGTTTAGTGTATATTCTTCCTTCATAATGTTAAAAAACATTCCGGGATTCCCTCCGTGTGATGCAAACATTCCATAATGGCACGGAACCAAAAACTTCGGCTTTAAAATATCCGCAAGTTGAGCACATTCCCGCTCATTTAAGTTTCCAAAAGTACCGTTGATTGGAGCTATCATTACATCAAACGGCCCCTCACTAAGATACTCATCTTTTCTGTCAAGCCGCAAACAAGTATCTCCCACTTCCAGGATTTTTTTTCCATCAACCGAAACAACAACACCAACTGCATCCGGTACATCGACTCCGTGATCGCAATTTATAAAATGCAAAGAAAAATCTCCATTCACATAACTTTCACCCGATACCACGTACTGAATTCTTTCATCACTCATTTCTAATCTTCGGATATCTTTTTTACAATCTGCCGCTGCGTATAACTGTGTCCTTCTGTTTGCCATTAATAGTGGAATTGCATCAGAATCAAAATGATCTCTATGTGAATGCGTTGTGATAATAACATCAAACTCCAATTCTGATGGGAATAAAATCTTAGGAAGCATTCTTTTATACCCCATATGGCCTTCTACTCTTTCTACACAGTCTGTTAAGTACATATCAATTCCCAAAAGCTGCCCGCTACTGCTTTTCACAATATATCCTGCCTGTCCTACAGAAAAAAGCCATGTTTTTCCCAAAGCTGCTGCAGATATCCTTCCTGCAAATTCATTCATCTCTCTCACCATCAATCCTTTAAATACTGTTTTATCAGCTCTTCTCTCTCATTTTCAGGACATTCCACAGTGAGAATCCTTTTTCTGGAAATACCATAATCAAGCAATCGTTTTGCTATTTTTTCTCCAACAATGTTATCTACCGTTGCAATCAAAACATAATCAAACGACCTCTGCGTGATGCTCTCTACTGAATCCACATCCATACAGCAACGCCGGTATTCCCGGTAATCATCATCTATCCAACCGATGACATTACAGTGTTTACTCTCCTTAAAACGATTTACAAGCTGCTGTCCAAATGTACCTGCACTGTAAACAACAACATTTTTACCATAGTAAGTATTGTCATATGTAGAGAAAGCATCAATGCATCTTTCGACAGGAAGACCTCCGCCAGACCTCATAATACAGATTCCTAATACATAATCATTAATCTGTTCCTGTAATCTATAAACTTTATCATACTGGGCTGCAAAAGAACTCATAAATGCATATAAATGTTTCAGTTTCCGAGCCTCTGTCTCAAATCCCGCATTTTGTTTCAGCATGGAATCTTCTCTCTGACGGTAATGATACGCTACATTATCTGTGATACAGAGTCTTTCACATTTCATAAGAGCCGGATATGTCACTGCCGCGTCTTCACCTATTGATATTCTGTCGTCTACTTTCATCTGTACATCACATAAAATGTTTCGTTTGAATAGCTTGTTCCACACATATGTCATAATACCCGGTCTATAAAAATCACCATATGAAATCATTGTGTTTCTTACATCATCTAATCGGCTTCCTTCATAGACTCCAGCAGGAATACAATTATAAAAATGTTCGCTTTTTTCAAATAAATCCCTACTATGCCCCGCAGCTGTCAGATCCGCTTCTGATGCTATCATTTCCGTATATAGCATCTCATAAAAACCGGGACCTACCCAGTCATCTCCATCCACATAACCTATATATTCTCCAGTTGATGCTTCCAAACCAGCTTTTCTGGCAGATACTAAACCACCGTTCTCTTTGTGAACAACCTTTATACGCGAATCTTTTTTAGCATACAAATCGCATATTTCCGGACACCTGTCGCGCGAACCGTCATCCACCAAAATAATTTCGAGATTTTCATATGTTTGATCAATCAAGCTCTCTATACATCTGCCAATATATCTATCAATTTTGTATATTGGAACAATTACACTAATCAAGGATTCTTCTTTGTGCATTTTTACTCCTTACACCTCCACATTATTCTTCATGTGCTTTATCTTTACATAATCTGCAAAATCTTCCATGGTAGCTGAAGTAGCCGATGAAATTCCTTCGCGCTTCAACACAGTTTTCACTGTCTGAAAGATAATTTTCCAATCTCCTAAAAAAGAAATATTGTCAACATAATGTACATCCATATCAAATTTTTCTTCCCATGTAACCGCATTTCTACCATGCACCTGTGCATATCCAGTAAATCCAGGTTTTACTTCATGCCTTCTTGCCTGTAATGAATTATAATAAGGAAGATATTTTATCAAGAGTGGCCTCGGACCAACAACCGCCATGTCACCCTTGAGGATATTGATCAGTTCCGGCAGCTCATCAAGAGATGTGGAACGGAGCCATTTTCCAAAAGAAGTGAGTCTGACTTCGTCCGATCGCAGTTCGCCGCTTTCATCTCTATCATCCGTCATGGTACGGAACTTATATAAGGTAAAAATTTCTCCTTGCAGCCCCGGACGCTTTTGTCTGAAGATCACCGGAGACCCTAATTTAATGCGGACCAGCATTGCGGTAACTGCCATTACCGGTGACAGAATAAGTACAGCAAGTAATGCGCAGTAAAAATCCTGCGGCCGTTTTATGTGTTTTTCATAAAAGCTCTTTTTATGTGAGATCTCCTGCTCTTTCTTCTGTTTGTTTTTTGCGTTCTTTCTAATGAGATAAGCAACGCTTCCGACACCCGATCCAATAACAACAGCGATTGCTGCGCTTTTCTTATTCATATCATTACTCCAACACGGATTTTACTCAAAACAGCTCTTAACAATCTCAATCACCACATCCTGCTGCTCCGCCGTCATCTTATTATCACTCGGCAGACACAATCCCCTGTGGAAAATATCCATCCCCACATCCAGTGGCAAACCGTCACTTCCAACACTCCCACCACAGATATAGGCATTCGTTTTTGCCCGCCCGTCACCTTCCCGAGTTACAAATCCGTTGCTTCTGTAAATCGGCTGCATATGCATCGGTTTCCATACAGGCCTTCCCTCCGCGTTATATTTTGCCAGAGTCTCCAGAATCTCCGTTGGACAGCTCTTTCCCGGTTCGCTCACATAGAGTACCTCCTGTTCTCCACGCACCTGCTTACACATCGCTTCCGGGCTAATTAACAGACAGGACAGCCAATAATTAGGCTCCGAATTTTCATCATCAAATGGATTCATCATCACCGGTAAATCTCTGAATCCTTCCTTATATCGCTCATAAATCGCCTTTTTCTGCGCGATGTGTTCATCCAGATAAGGAAACTGTCCCCTCACCACCCCTGCGATCACATTGCTCATGCGGTAGTTATAACCCAGCTCCTCATGCTGGTACCACGGCGCCTGTTCCCTCGCCTGAGTGGACCATTTTCTGACCTTGTCCGCCGCCTCCTGATCATCGGTAAGCAGCATACCGCCGGCCGATCCCGTGATGATTTTATTTCCATTAAAAGAGATCGCGTTATAAGAGCCAAATGTCCCCGTCTGCACGCCTTTATAAGTAGCTCCCAGAGATTCCGCCGCATCTTCGATGATCACTGCATTATGTTTTGCACAAATGCCTCTGATCTCATCAACCTTGCCGGGCGTTCCATACAGATGGGCAAATACCACAACTTGCACATCCGGATAAAGTTCAAATGCCTTCTCCAAAGCATTCGGATCCATGTTCCAGGTATCATACTCAGTATCGATAAACACCGGAACCCCGCCCTCATACACCACCGGATTGACCGTGGCGTCAAACGTCATATCCGAGCAGAACACCATATCTCCCGGCTTCACGCCCACCAGCTTCACAGCCATATGCAGCGCAGCAGTTCCTGAAGATAACGCAACACTGTATTTACATCCTGTTTTTTCGCAGGCAATCCGTTCCAGTTCATTGATATTCGCGCCCACCGTAGACATCCAGTTCGTCTCATATGCCTCCGTAACATATTTGAGTTCCGGTCCATGCATAGTGGGTGAGCTGAGCCAAACTTTTTCCGAAAATCCAGCAAATTTCATCTGTTTATCCCCTTGTACTTATCACTTTATTTGTTAATGGCATATTCCGTTATCCCTTAACTTTTCAAAATAATCTCCAGGCCAGCCTTAATTTCCTTCTCATGATTGGACACTCCCGCACCCAGCCTGGCAATTCTCTTATGTCGGTCTATTTTCCGAATCATGTTTTCCCTGCCCATCAGAGGACCCTCCGTCACATAGGTGATGCCTTCCCTAATGACCCCTCTCGACATCGCAAGATGATGTTCCGGACCACACAACTGCTTCAGCAACTCTTCTTCCTCCGGTTTTAACACCATAAGCTCCGTTTCACTATCCAATCCTGCACATATATATGGATGATTTTCCATACATGAGATCAATTTTTTAGGCATATTGCTTTCCAGAAATACATATCCTGGAAATAGAGGCAGTCGTTCTATATGCCATTGTCCTTCATACTTTTTCAGACATTCATAAGAAAACACGAATACATCCTGTAAAATCGATTGATCGATATTTTTTCTGAGAAGACAGATGACTTCCTTCTGATCTTTCTCTGAACATAAAATACCTAGCCAGATAATGCCACCTTCTTTCTTAGAGTAGAGTACTCAAAGAAAAAGGGCCGGAAATACTGATTATCTCAGCACTTCCGGCCCTGTTCTGACCATTTTCCTGACGGAAAACAAAAATTTATAAATTTAGTTTTTTCATGTTTCTGCGTTTCTGTTCTAAAGATGTGTGTACATAACGGTTCAGCGTAATATTTACGCTTGAATGCCCCAGAATTTCACTCAAAGCTTTTATATCAAAGTTATTTTCAATGCACCTAGTCGCAAAAGTATGCCGAAGAACATGAAAATTCACATCGGGAATGTTTAAAATTTTCAATATATTTTTTAATTGATTACTCATGCAACGCGGCTCTACGTATTGTTCACTGCCTGTTAGAAAAAAGCAGCTCGGTGCGGGACCTGAAATATCTTTTATGTGTTTTTTCAAAAAATCGGGCAGCGGAATATCTCTGTTTGAACATTTGCTCTTAGGCGTAGAAATCAGAATTTTCGTTCTGGGCCCATCAGATTCCTTCTTATCCAAAGATTGTATCCTCTGCATCGTACAGCGTATTTGAATGATACCATCTTCACAGAGAATATTTCCCCATCTAAGAGCACACAGCTCCCCGATTCGTATGCCAGAATACAGGCTTAGTAAAATCCCATCACAAACACGGTTGTCCTGGCTCAAAAGATACCGTTCCAAGCGTTTTTGATCAGCCAAATTTAATATGGTAATATCCTTTACTTCGGACTTTATCCTGATATTCTGCACCTGGCACGGCAGATGACAGTTTCTTCTTATTCCAAACTCCTGCACCAGCTTCATCACCGCCAATATATCTTTTACAGATTTCGGAGCCATATTACCATGTCCGTTCTTTTTTCCATATTCAAACAGATATCTCACATAGTCTTCCAGTTTAGAATTTGTGATTTCTGTAACAGCGAGATCTCCCAAATCAGGACGTATGTGGTTTTTTATAATGTTGTAGTATTTAATATAAGAAGAGTCTTTTATCTGAGGCTTTATATTCAGCAACCACTGATCTAGCATTTCGCTGAAACGTATCTCTGTTATCATGTCCTCGTATTTGTTTTTTTCAGATATCACCGTATGTAACTTACTTTTTACTTCCATATAGGTTTTAGCATAAAGATACCCGTATCGTGCTTTTCCAGATAAATCATAATTTCTAATATATCTCCCTTCCCATCTCCCATCTTTGCGTTTGTAAATGTTTTCTCCTCTTCTCGGCATATGATTCTCCTTCTCTTTGACTAGGATTTGACGATGAATACAACTATTTTGTTCATCATAATTGAGAATATCATAATATAAAAATAAGTTTTTAGATAAATCGATCTGTTTTTGTTTGGATTTGCAAAAACCAAGATAGCAATTATATGAAATTAGTATTGAAATCTATTGAAAATAAGTTATAATAGATGAGTAGTATATATTAATCGACACTATTTTCATGTTTAGAGTACTCTACTCTAAGAATTATTTATATCATTAACGAAAAAAAAGACATTTATTTTGTACACCCGGCATCAGAGCCTGAGTTTTAAAATAAATGTCTTTTTGTAATGTAAACGCAAAATAGCAAGTACCTTTTCAAAATCATCATATGTGAGTACACGGTAAACCATAAGTACCAACTCATTTTATGACCGCCGTTTCCGGCGGCCGGTTTACACATTCGTTGTTTTTGTTTTGCTTCGGCAGATTTCCGGCAGCTGCTCAGACCAGGGAAGCAGTTCTTCCATAAAACGATAATCCGTATTCTCCTGATGATCTTTCATCACATTCAGGACGTGCTCCAGATAACGGAAGGGATTCAGGTTATTCGCCTTTGCTGTTTCCGTAATGCTGTAGATGACCGCACTGGATTTTGCTCCATCGATACTGTCCATCAACTTCCATGCATGTTTGTGCAGACAGAAGCTGCGCAGCGCCCCTTCCGTTGCGTTGTTATCAAGTGGAACTTCACCGTCATCCAGGAACACTTTTAATGCCTTTTCCTGGTTGATGCAGTAATTGAGCCCTTCCAGTGTTTTCCCTTTGGTAAGGCGGCCAGAAGTCTGGATCTCTTTTGCCCACGCAAAGAAAGCCTCCACCAGCGGTTTGAGGTTGATCTGACGCTGTTTTCTGCGCTCATCCGGTTTCAGATCAGCCAGCTGGTTATCCAGATGGCTGATCGCGCTGATCCGCTTGACTGCTTCACAGGCGGCCGTGGCTTTGGCTGCTGGATTCTCCTTTTTCAGCAGTGCCTTCAGAGCATCGGCCAAATATCTTCTCGCATGGGTCCAGCACCCGGCGAAAACAATCGACTCCGTTTCCCGGTCCAGCTTCCGGTAAGCGGAAAACCGTCACAGACAACGATGCCTTTGAAGCCTTTTAGGAATTCCCGCGGATGGTCCGCTTTCCGGGTCTTCTGGTATTCATACAGGATGATGGGGGTATCCCCATACCCCTTTCCAGTCCGGTAAACCCACATGTAACTTTACTGTTTTCCGGACGCCCATCCTTCGATACCCTGACCGGGGTTTCATCTGCCTGAAGCACATGGAAACGGTACATCCTGTTATGAAGGTAATCGTAAAGCGGCCCCAGATACCGGTCCGCACACTGGATCATCCAGTTCGCCATCACCTGCCGGGAGATGTGGATGTTATTTCTCAGAAATTCCTGGCTGATCCGGTATAAGGGAAGGCCGTTTACGTACTTGGCATTCATAATGCTTGCAGCAAGAGAAGGGGTCAGGATACTGTTACGGAGCAGTTCCTTTGGCCGGTCCGCTTTAACGATCGTCTGATTTTCCCTGCCGGCATACACGGCCACATGGTGTTCTTCGACCGTGTAGACTGCCGGCTGTACCCGGACTCTTTTATAGACTTCATCCGGGAGCTGTCTCCAGCCGGCACAGCCAAAGATTTCCTGCAGCTTTTCTTCCGGAAGAGTATGGGCGGTCACTTCCACGGGAAGATCCTTAAGATCCGCCTCGCGTTTTCCGTTCTTCTTCCAGCGCGTGACTTGGATCACATCCTCTTCTGCAGGCTCAACAACATAAAGCGTCTCGGTCAGGGCTTCCGCTTCGTTAAAGATGAGCTCCAGTTCCAACTGTCCGGCGATAACGTCCAGCTTTTCAGAAGAGCGCCCATAGCGTTGATTATTCGCAGATGTGAGCTGTTCGATCAGGCGTTCCATGTTTGTATTCAGCTGGGCGAGCTGATCCTGCATGGACAGGACCACTGCTGTGAGTGTTTCCTTGCTGAAACTGTTCAGTTCTTCCGGTGAGTAGATCTTCTGCATGTTCGGCGCTCCTTTGTTTTACTGGAACTATTGTACCGCAAATCAAAAGAAAAAGCGAACCGGGCAAAAAGAGAGTTCATCATTCCCACCAAAGGATAAACACTCTGAAAAGCCGAAAAAACTATTAGTTTTTCAGAGTACTTATCCACACAGCAGCCTGTGGTTGTAACATACGCTTAATTGAATGAATGGTATGAGACCCGGCTGTGGATATCTTCCGTCACGTCTGCAGCAGTGGATACGGAAAGGTTTTTTATTTTCTCCGTTTTGCACAATGCTTCACAGAAGATCACTGCGCTTAACTTCCTGGATCGGGTGTCTGGATACGATCTCCAGTCCCTGCATCAGCGCCCGGTATTGCTCCGGGGTGATCTCCAGTGCCTCTTCCTTTGTGCGGGCCAACTGAAACCGCCAAGTTCCAGCCTTTTGTAAAGGAGAAGGAATCCATCCCCTTCCCATAGGAGCCCCTTGATGCGATCGCTGCGACTGCCACATAACAGGAAGAGGGTATCCTTTTCGTATGGATCCAACTGGAAGTTAAATTTCACAATGGATGCCAACCCGTCAATCCCGCGCCGCAGATCCGTATAACCGGCGGCAATGTAAACCTTCTGAAAGCCGGATGCGTTATTCAGCATGAAGGATCCCTCCTACCCGGGAGAGTAATTCTGACGAGGCTGAATTCGAGATCTCCAGGACAAGATTCCCTTTCCGGATCACCAGATCCAGCCGGAAAACGGAAGACGCATCTGGTGACGCGGCAGGAAGCTTGATCTCAGCAAAAGAGACCGTCCTCTGAGCGGCAGACAACTGTTCCGTCTCTGCAACTACAGGTAATGATGGATTCTGAGAGGCATCACAGGCTTCCCTTCGCAGGATGCGCTGCCAGTAAAAGAACTGCTTCTCAGAGATCCCATTTGCCCGGCACCATACGGTTTTGGACATCCCACTGTTCCTACATTCATTCAGGATCCTGGTCAAGTGCTCTGCACAGACCTGATGTGTGATTTTATCCATGGCGATAACTCCTTAAAAAAACTTGTAGTTTTCTGGAGTCATTATCTCATGGAGCAAGGAAACTAGCACGGTACTAGTGATTTACCGTGTACTAAAAATCCATTGATGGTCCCGACAAAAGTCATTACATCACAATCTAGACTATCACACTGGTATTCATGGGTATTTACCAGGAGCCAGGTGGATTTTCCGAGGATTGGGAGATCCTGGACCTTTCTTTCGTAAGTTCCATGTGGATGCTTCGAATCTTTTCCGCATTTGGGACATGTACAGCTTTTAGAGCGGGCAAACATTATAATCCAAATTTCGTTATCCGTCTGATAGATATTTGCGGAAAAACCCAGTTTGAACGTGCAAGGTGTATTAGCTGACCGTTATATACAGGTTGTATAGGAAAATGATTTCTATACTCTTATCGCTTTAAAAATCGGTTGATTTTGCTCTTATTTTTCAATATTAAACACAACGCAAGAATGCAATACAATGTAATAGCTATGCAATGAATAATGACATTGTTATAACTCATGGTAATTATTATCATTGTAACAAATGCACCAACAAACGAACAGGCAACAAATCGATAGCTATAGACAATGCTTAGTTTCAACCTATAAACCAAGAACATGTGGATACAAAGCAAGTGCAGATATCCTACTAATGTCGTATATGCTGCTGCCAAATATCCATATCTAGGAATAAAAATCCAGTTCAATAATAAATTCACAGAAGCTGCAATTGCGCTCGCAATGGCCATTCCTATGGTTTTCTTTTTAAATTGTTCAACATTTACAAACAAAGTATATAGAAACTGACAAATACACCCCATAGACACCGGTGCCATAACATATATCGCCTCTAAATAGCTCTTTCCACCTAGTATTAACAATATCTCTGGCGCAATAATCATTACACCAATTGCCAGAAATAAAAATGCACAAATATATTTTTTCGAGAATTCACGGACTTCACTATATTTTTTTTCAGAAAGTTTTTCTCCCAACCAAGGAGAAAAGGCACTATTTAAGGATGTAAGAAACATGGTAACTAATGTTCCACAGTTGTACGCTAAACTATATAAAGCAGTTGCCTCGTCTCCGCACCAATGCTTTATCATTATTCGATCTGTTGAATTTAATAACGTCATTGATAATAGATGCGGAATATATGGGAGGCAAATTGGCAGAGCATATCTCCAATATTCAATTTTAATCTTTTTTCCTTTTCTAATGAAATAAAGATAAAATATTAGACCAATAATCACAGTTGGAATGACAGAGCCAATTATTCTTCCTGTTAACTTATCATCCATTGTAATTACAAGCAATACAGAAATAAAAGCTGTTCCAACAGCAAGAATCAAACTTGTAATAACAGTTTTCTTATACTCATAATAGTATCTTTCTCTTGCTTGAAATAGATTAATTGCAGGCAAAAACATCAAGTACAGCAACATCGCGTTTATATATGTTCTTTCTAACCCCAGAAAACTCTCTGTCTGATTAGAAAAAATATTCAAAAGAATAAACCAAGAGAAAGCTGACAAACAGCTTAATGCTAACACCGAAAGAATGTACTCATCAAACTTATCTTTATAGTCAAATCTAGCACTAATTAATGTGGATTCCAAATTTAAAGTAACAAATATTGTAATTATTGCTAACCAGGATGTGTAATTGTTATATGCTCCATACTCAGAATGAGTTAGTAATCTAGTGAAAATTGGTGTAGTTAAAAAACCAATGCTTCGAACAAAAAAGTTGGAAACAGTGTACCATAGACCAGATTTAAGTGCTTTTTTATTAGTTGATTCCATTTTATCACCCTGACTTTTTTGTCTTATATATCTAAAAAAAGCGACACGGAGATAAGCGACTATTGTTAAGCAACACTTATCTCCATAGTCTATTTTTATATCATATCCCAAGTAAGGATTGTATCCTCTTCTAAATCTCTAACCACTTTTCTGCCGACAACAATCTCGGCAAATTTAGGTGAAATGCCGGTGCCAGGACGTTTAGGAATCAAGTCTTCTTCTTTAATAACTTCGCCTGCCTTCATATCCCTGGTTAGAACAAGAGACCTCCTAGCTTCTCTTCTAGGAGTCAATTCACAATTAAGAACTGTCCTTTCAGGAGAACCTAATACCTGGTCAATCCATCTGAAGTTTGCAATAGCTTTCTTGAAATCCTCTGGGTCTCCTGAATGATAATGGTCGTTACCTGAAAGAGTCTTGTCCAAAGTAAAGTGCTTTTCAATTACTTCTGCACCAAGCATATAAGCCACAGCAAGAGTCATCATCGTATCATCCGGTGCAACATGGTCTGAGAAACCTACTTTCACATCAGGGAAATCTTTCTTCAATGTTTCAATAATTTTCAAATTTGCATCTTTTGGATCAGTAGGATAAGAAAGAACGCAATGAAGGATGGTAATATCGTTATTGCCCTCTCCCTGGATTGCTCTTATAGCTTCATCAACTTCTGAAAGATAAGCTGCACCCACAGATACAATCATCTTCTTGCCTTTTCTTGCAATATGGCGAATGAAAGGCAAATTAGACAAATCGGAGGAAGAAATCTTATAGAAATCAACCATATCCTCAAGATAATCAGCAGATGCATAATCAAATGGTGTGGATGTGAAATCTAATCCCTTTGTATGTGTATAATTACAAAGCTCTCTATAGTCTTCTTCATTAAATCCATCGTGTTTTTGGAAAAGAGCGTGCTGTGTCTTTGTAGGTTCCTTAGAGAGGTCCCAGTAAGCTGGGGAGTTCTTGGATACAATTGTATCTGCTTTATATGACTGGAATTTCGCACAATCACATCCAGCTTCAGCAGCTCCAACAATGTACATTTTAGCTGCTTCGAGTGGCGTAATATTTAACGCCTTTGCGGTATCATAAAAGTTAACACCCATTTCTGCAATAATGTAAGGTCTATTCATTTTTCTACTCCTTTTTTTTATAATTTTTTGATAACTGAATGCGCGGGGACTCCGACAACCGTATCATTTAAACCAACATCATGTAATACGATAGCGCCAGCTCCAATTTTTGCATTATCTCCAATAGATATAGATCCTAGAATAATTGCCTCGGCTCCTATGAAAACATTTTTTCCAATAATAGGTGCCCCTCCCCCTGGACTTAATTCGCCTATTATAACCCGATGCTGAATTATTCTATCTGAACCTATAATTTCTTTTGGATTTATCACAGTTCCAAATCAGCCATGACAAAAATACACATTATCAGATATATCTGCTTCAAACGAAATATCGCATTGATAGTAAATACGCATGAATCGTTTTAGCATTTTGGACATAATCCTATTTCCACATCTGGTATATTTTCTTCCTTTTACCAGTAGTTTCTGAAACTTTGTCATATTTTATTTCATCCATTAAAGGCCATTAATAAGTCCCATAACACGTTTTCTTCCACCACGAAGATCGTGGCTCAGTAGCATGTCCTGGTAATGCTGCCTTCCTTTCTGAGACATCTTCAAATACATATCGAGAGTTGCTTTAATAACTTCATCTTCTGGGTTTAGACCAATGTAGCTAAATCCATTTTCGTTACAAACAAATCCGTGTTTTTCTTCTCTATGATTTTGCGCCATCGATATCGACGGAATTCCAAGGATTGCAAGCTCATAACCTGTTCTTCCTCTTGATGTAACACCAATATCGCAGGAGCTCATAATTTCAGGCATGTTCGATACATCATATAGGACTTCAATGTTGTCATATTTGTTGTACTCCAATAAGGCATCCACATTGTACTTTGCCCTGCCAAGGACAACAACAAACTGATAATCCTTATATTCCTCCTTATAGATTATATCCAAGAGCCTATCAGAGTAATTTTGTGGGTCTGCACCACCAAAAGAAATAAATACTTTCTTTACTTTTTCCTTAATCTTTATTGGCTCATAGAACATAAATGTCTTGCCTGATATGTAGTATTTCTCTCCTGCTTTTACCTGTGGCAAATTGTTCTGATGATAAAGAGCATTAAATACTAAATCCGCTTTCAGGATCCCCTCACCATCATCTTCAAAGTTTACGATTTTAGCCTTTGGAAGAACGCTTCTAAGACCAATCATATAATCCAGCGATGTGGTGAGTATATCGTTAATGAAAACAGTGTATTCTTCTTTTTGACATCTATTGAACAAATCGTGAATGCCATTAACAGGAATCAGTGTATGAGTTGTAACGCCAAAAACCTTAGGATCTGTCTGGTTAATGTCATAATAAATATCCGGTTTAGAATAGAACTCATCCGCAAGCTCAAGGGCACGATAGATGTGTCCGATTCCCCTTTTGTTATTACCATTTACATAGATTGCAACTTTTTCTCTTTCAAGAGTTGCTGCTACACTTCTTAAATCTTCAAAGGTATCAACATCCTGCGATTCATCTTCCGGTATTTCGTATACATCAACTTTTTCGCCAATTCTTGTCTTCGGCGTTACAACCGATGCTTTTGAAATTACAAACGCACCAGTTTCCATATAACAAGGAGGTAAGTACTGCCTATTCAACCTTTCAACATAATTAGGTACTTTCTTACCATCTTTCTCTCCCCAGGATAAATGAGGAGCATTTATAGCGGATATCAGTGTGTCTAAATCATTATCAGTCGCATACTTGATTGCAGCATCTAATGTTTCCACTCTTAATGTTGGAGATGTTGGCTGCATTGTAATGATGTAGTCCCATTCACCTTCAGGTACTGCATCAGCAATAACTGCATCAAGAGTAACGGCATCACCGCAAAGTGAACTGTCTCTCCATTTCACTTTAGCACCCATTTGTTCACCAATGATTCTCACATGCTCAGAATCCGTGGAAATAATTACATCTGTAATGTAATGGGACGAAAGAGCATTTTTTATCGAATAATAGATAAGTGAATGCCCACTAATTATTCTAATATTCTTATTCGGAATTCCCTTTGAACCGGCACGGGCTGGAATAATTGCTAAAATTTTCATACAGTTCCTCCAAAATCATTTTTAGATTGTGCATAACATGTATAATGGCTGTCCTTTAAAGAATAGCTTTCAAAACTCTTATATTTGCTTGAATAATACAGCTCAAGTACGATAATAGAAAACCATAATTCCCATCTAACCATAGAAACAAACTGGTAAGCTACCCACATAGTTACAACTAATGCTGCAATGAATTTTCCGCCTAAATCATCAGTTTTTAAAATCTCAATTGATTTCTTAATGCTATTTACAAACAATGATATAAGGCAAATACACCCTATAATACCATTTTGAATTAAATGCCCGAAAAATATATTATGAGCGCTTATATAGTAACCAGATATACTTCCTACAATATTCGGATAATTTGAACCGTATCCTAAAAACAAATTTTTTAAACCTGAGTTCGACATAATAGTAACTATTGATTTCCACTGGATAATTCTTGCTTCTAAGCTACCATGCGTCTTTTTTTCTAATAAATTCCGAACATCGAATGAATTGACAAACTTTTCAGCATGCGAATATAGAACAACTATAGCTATTAAAGAGGCAATAACAAATACTATTTTCCCTAGCGTTATCTCTTTAAATATTTCCTTATTATATTTTGAAAGACTATATATCAATACTAATAATGCTATTGCTGCACCAAGTATTGCCCCTCGTGAAAATGTAAGTAGCAAGCAAACAAATGAAACAAGCGCAGAAATAACCAGAAAAATCTTTACAGTTTGTTTTTTGCTTTGAGAAAACAAATATAAAGAGAGAAAGACAGGAATTATCATGGTTAGTGCACTATAATTTTCATTGCTTTGCTGAGAATTGAAAATCTTATAATTATAGTAAACCGATGCTTCTGTTTCTGGAAAAATAAAGCCTCCTGTAACCATTTGATAAATACCAATAATCGGACCCGCAATCAAAAAAACAAAAAAAACAATTCTAATAACCGTGTAGGTATCGGATTTATTAAAAATATATTGTACAAATGTAACGATTAGGGCTATACATATTACAAGATTAACTATATCTGATGAACTTGATATTCCATTACTTACATCAGACAAAAAATACAAAAAATACAATAATGGAATTGTGTATAAGCTGTTTATTTGAAGTTTTCCCTTAAAAGCAATTAAGCTTATGCCCACCAGGCAGAGAAGGAGTAGAAGCATAATATTTATTCTTCCATTCGGATAGTTACCAGTAAAAGCCAAAAAAAGTATCAAGAATGCACACAATAAAAAATTTTTAATTGTTCTAATGCTAATCTTCATATTTACACCCACTCCCCAAGATTTGTTCAATTTTTTGAGGGAATCGAACAAAATAACTATATCGCCTCTTAAACTTGATTGCAGCTTTCAAATAACTGCTATCCGATTCCTTTTTAATTAAATCAACCACGGATATAGCAACGACCTTGTTTAATGCATTTGCTGTAATAAGCGCCGTACTTACTGCTCCTATAACAGCAATCGGCTTTTTAGGTAACATTTCCAAAAACGTTTCAATGGGTATGTTTGACTGCAGAATATTAAATCCCCTGTTCCTATAATTATCAATTGTTTCCTCAGTCTCACGTGGATGGGATTTTATATATACATCTACACCTTTTTGTGAAAGATATTCTTTAACCAAGTCAAACTCTCTATTGATTATATCCTTGCATACCACATCTTGTTTTATCTCAAATGGCTGAGTTAGAATTATTACATAATCCCTTGTCGTATCAATGCACGAATTATATTTTATATTTCTTCGATTTACTGCTCTTTGTATTGATTCTAAATACATATTTGCAATTTCGTTATTTAAAGAGAGTGAATCCTTTTCTTTTTTTAATAACGTAAAACTGCTAATATTTAATTTATATTTTGTTTTCAAATAAGAATTAAAACAACATGTAAGGGCAAAAAGTGCTCCGGCCTTTAAACTTCCTTTGGTTTTTTCCTGAAATAATTCATAATTCGATTTATATGTTCCGACGCCTTCTTCTAAGCAAACTAACACACATTTTCTTCCAGTTTCAATTTGATACTCAGCCCCAAATTTATAATCTGGTCTAAATGGCCTCAACATATAAATATTGTTATCGTTAGTTAATACAACCTGGTTTTTTGAAAAGAGCAATTTCTTTAAGTAATTTTTTTTATCCTCTCTATATGCGTCAATATTTTTAAAATATAGAACATCTACATTACTTTTGAAACTAAAGTCTTCCGGATGAACTATTGTATCTCTCCCAGGCTGGTTAGCCAAAAAAACTATTCCAGAAAGCTTTTGTTTTTTTTCTGACAAATTATTTACAAAAGACTGGATACCTATCGCATGCCACGGGGTATTACAGTATGCATAAAAATCCAACTCCCCATATTTATTTGAAAAAATATTCTTTTCCAGTTCGTGTCTTGTAATCTCAACTAATGTCATATCAAACCTTCTTTTCTTCACTTATAAAAGTGTCTATAAAAAAGTCTTCGTATTGCTTGATTAAAATATTCCAGTGATACTTTTGTGCAAGTTTACTTGCATGTTGGGAGCAGAACATATACATATCATTATTGTTAGCTAACAGATCAATCACCCTAATCATTGAATTAATATCAGATACCTCATAGCCATTTATTCCATTTTCAATATAGTCGATTTTGTAGTATTCATTAATATATACAGATGGAACGCCTTTAGAAGCTGCCTCAAGAACAACTTTTGGCAAACCCTCTCTCTCAGAAGTCATAACAAGCAGATCAGATTTCTTAAGCCACTCCAAAACACTGGAATTATCAATTTTTCCTGTAAAAAAAATATTAGTCATTTCTTTTGTCTTGCTTTTTATTTCTTCGAGCAGTTCCCCATCACCAACCAAAATAAAATTCAGATTACGAAAATGTTCTGCCAATTGAATCAATAGTTCTGGCCGTTTTCTTTGTACAACACTGCCTATCCAAATTATATTCTTCAATAATTTGCGATGAATATTTTCGTACTCTGCCGATACTCCTAGATACAATACTGGAACGGATTTTCCCCATTTATCGATGTTCAAATCATTTAAAAACCCGCTTATACAGAAATACCCAGAAATATATTCATTAAAAAACCTTTTATAGATTTCATCGGCATATACGGTCTGAATTTCCACTGATGAAGTAATGGTTTTTTTGCTTCGTTTAGCAAATAATATGTCCACCTTTTCCACACGCGGCAGGTAATACACATCAGCGTCAATCTTTTTCATGGTTAGGTATTTTTCGATATTCTTAAATACCCTTCCGTTACTGATAGAGTGGCATATTACGCTTGGTATGTTAACATTACCGCCATGCGTTAAAACATGTACTTCAAACTTATCTTTATCTATATATTTTGCAATATTGTAGCAGTTTATATCCTGGGCGTTCACTGAATCTATATAGGCACCCAACAGTAATTTTATTTTTTTCAAAACAATTCTCCTATCAGAGCTTTGCAATATCCGTCACCAAACAAATTTTTCTTTGCTCAAAAACGTAATCGGGAATCGATTCCTCCAGATTAAAAGCTTTATAAAGTACAATTCCATTTATATTTGGCAATCGACATAAATTCAAAACCGCAGATGAGTAATATGTATAAACAATTGTCTGATTGGTAGTATCTATTAATAGCTCAATTGGAATCTCAAAATTATTAATAACCCTTAATCCAAGATTACAATACTTTTCAATCTTTTCTCGTGGATGTGGCTTTATAACTATTTCTCTGCCCTTTTTCTGACTTATTGAAATAAGCTGTTGAATTCCATTCAAGTATTCCTTCTCTGACATAACACCATCTTCAACTAGTGGTTGCCCAATAAACCAATCCGTACCGCAGATTAGCTCTATTCCAATAGTTTTAGTAATCTTGTTATAATCAATCGAAGGCATCAGATTAATAGTTTTGGTCTTTTGAATATCTGACAGTTTTTCTGGCGAACTGCACATTATTGTTTTAACACAAGAACTCTCTCCAATCCGACGAACATTTTCAAAGGTTCCACCAAATAATATTTTCCCAGCAATCTTGAAAAGAGTCTCATATCTCTTTGTAGTGTTTCTGTAAAGACCAATTCCCTCTTCGATTAGGGAAACACCATTTTTATTAGAAGTGTTTTTAAGTATCCACTGAGTTACTGGGTCAACATCATTGAATGTATATATGGACAAGAAAGAATATTGATCGAGTTCAGTTTTCAAACAATGAACATTCTTCCTAAAACCAACCAAATTAATAGCGTTTTGTCTGTAGTAATAGAAGTTGTATGTTCTAAAAGTTCTATGTGCAAAAGTCTCATTTATTAGGTTTTGTAAAACATTACTAATCTTAAAGTCACCAACGCAGACCAGCACATCTCCCTTTTTCCATAGACTACAGGCTATAATCAAATGATAAGGAGTATTTACCACAAATAAATCAGCAGTCTTATTGTCTTCCTTGACTGATATACTCGTTCTGTATAGTTTTTTATAAATTGTTTTCCCAATTGATTTAGGAAAAAATCTTCCTGCTATTTGAACTGCAGCTACATACAGATAATCAGCTAAACCTATATATCCGATTTTATAATTGTTCTTTATAACTCTTATTACAGCATCTGAATCAGTTTTTGAAGTTCGCCTATCAAATTGGTCTGCCGCCGCTCTATATTTCAATAACGGTTCATCAATGTTGGCACATACACATCCTTCAAATACCATCTTTGTAAATAGTGCTATGTCCTCGCCTCTTTGACCTTCCTGATATACACCGTACTTCAAAACAGATGATCTTTTGTACATCACAGTAGGATGATTGAATGGATTTCTTCTCCTCGCATACTTGTTAATGTCTTCCTGAGATGCAGGCATTTTCTTTAATCCAGTGATATTATTTTCGTCATCTGAGAACTCATAGATATTAGTTCCAACGATTTCCAATTTCTGATTCTCATTGAAGAGATTAACTTCTTTCTCACAACGCTCTGGCAATGAAATGTCATCAGAATCCATGCGTGCAACAAGTTCATTGATACACCGTTTTAACCCATAGTTTAACGCAAATCCTAGCCCTCTGTTTTTTTCATACCCACAAATGTGTATAAAATCATATTTAGATGCATATTCTTCAAGTACTTTATCAAGTACTGCTGTAATCGGGCCATCTTTCACTATTACAAAATCATTTGTACAGATCGTTTGGTTTAAAATGCTTTCTATGCTACGTTTAAGATACTCTGGTTTTTCTTTTATATAAACAGACATCAAAACGCTATAATTCTCATAAACCATCATCTTCCCTCCATAGCAAAAACTCTATTAACCAATGTGTTCAATAATTTGCTCCACAATGCTCTTTGCATCAATACCATACTGCTGTCTTAAATACTTCTGATTACCAACTCTAACGCTATATTCATCGTTCAGTCCAATTCGAAGTAGCAAAGTCTTTTTATCTCTCATCTCGGCCATTACTTCTGCGACTGCACTCCCGAAACCACCGACAATATTGTGTTCCTCACAAGTAACTACCAGCTCAAATTCCCTACTCACCTTTTCTATTGTTTCTTTATCGATTGGCTTTACAGTCGGAAATGTATACACAGCAGGGTTATAACCTTTTTCTTTTAACTCCTCACATGCAGCGGTCACTTCTTCAAAGATTGCACCGGTTGAGAAGATAGCGACTTTCTCTCCATCATAAACCTTAATGGCCTTACCAATCTGGAAATTTTCAATCTTGTCATGGATTCTCTTCTCTCCACCTCTTCCTAATCTCAAATAAGCCGTTCCAGGGTACTTAGCCAAAGCTCTGGTACATTCTTCAGCTTCCACTAAGTCAGCAGGTGCCATGACAACAACATCCGGCAAAGCTCTAAGAATAGCTAAGTCCTCTGTAGCCTGGTGACTCATACCAAGAGAGCCATAAACAAATCCACCACCAACACAAACAACCTTCACATTTGCATTATGATATGCGCAATCGTTACGGATCTGCTCTAAACAACGAAGAGTTGGGAAGTTACCGATGCTATATGTAAAAACTGTCTTTCCTTCCAGCGCCATACCAGCCGCTACGGTTGTCATATTCTGCTCGGCAATACCTGCATTTGTAAACTGATCCGGCATCGTTTCATAGTAAGGTTTTAATACTCCGAATCCTAAGTCACCGGTAATCAACTCAATATTCTTATCCTGCTTTGCCAGTTCTACTAAAGTTCTAACAAATGTATCTCTCATCTATTTCACTCCTATCATAGTATTGCCCATCCAAGGTGCGTAATTAATGTGTAGTGGATGCGAATGACCGAAAATCACAAGCACAGTTGCCAAACCCTATAATATAGTTATAAAGTTCAATTCCTTCCGATTTCTCATATCCTCTCACCCCTCAAACCTTATGTTCTCTTTCACCACTACCAGATTGTGCATCTACACGACGCATTTGCTCTGGATATGTCGGGTTCCAGGTATAAGAAAAAGTATGGTCATTATTGATATCATCCTGATGAGTTGGCAGCACCGGATTCTCAATACCGTCTGGTGTGTACGGATCATCCACCCCTTCAGGCTTACTCTGATGTAATTCATTCACAGCACAGTCATATTCCCAGCCATCATGCGGGAAACGATAATGCCAAAGGATGTCATTTCTCATAAAGGAAACGCCATAACCTTTAATTGTATTCGCAATAATTACGGTCGGCTTATGACTTGGTTCCATGCTATTTTCTTCTGTTTTTTTGAATGCATCCTTTAGTTCCTGATGGTTATTTCCATTGATTCCAGTCACATTCCAGCCAAATGCCCTCCACTTGCTACCGAAGTCTTCAATCTCCAGGGTATTCTCCTGAAAGTCCATACTCTGCATATGGTTATGATCAACAATAGCTACAAGGTTATTCAAACGGAAATGGTTAGCAAAAAGGACTGCTTCCCATACAGAGCCCTCATCACACTCACCATCGCCAAGAACGACATATACCTTATGATTTTTGCCGTCTTTCTTTGCTGCATAAGCCATTCCTACTCCAGCAGAAAGACCATGACCAAGAGAGCCCGTAGAAAAATCAACTCCAGGAAGATGATGAGACACATGGCCAGACAAACGGCTTCCATTCTGGTAGTGAGTCTTCAATTCTTCAACCTCAAAGAATCCATTCTCGGCAAGAGCAGCATAAATAGCAGCTCCGGCATGGCCCTTACTAAGAATAAATCTATCCCTATCTTTCCACTTAGGTTCCTCTGATCTATAATTCAAAACATCTGTATATAAAACCGCAACAATATCCGCTACGGACATAATGGCACCAATATGGCTACCACCTGAAAGATGCGTCATTTCAACACCATGGCGGCGAATTTTCCACGCCAACTGTTCACTAGTCCATTTCGACATTTCACTTTACTCCTTGCTTATTTGCTCTGCTTCTTTTTCTACCTTATAATCGTCTACAATCTTCTGTATCTCGGTAGGAAGTTTTTGTGAATGAGTAACCACTTTATAAACAGTCCAAAGTATACATTTTATGTCAGAGAAAAAGCCGTGATGATACCTGTAATAAAGCTGCAGTCTTAATTTTAAAGGACGCACTTGTTCAAGATAAAACATGTCAGGATCGGCTGCCGCCGTAAAGCCTTTAAACTGTTCAAAATTTGTCATGGATGCCCAATCGGTAATACCTGGCTTCAAATCTAGAATCGCCTTTTCTTCTTCTGTATACATGTCTGTATAGTATTTAAGCTCAGGTCTGGGTCCTACTAACGACATATCGCCCTTCACCACATTAATTAGCTGTGGCAATTCATCCAATTTTGATTTTCTAAGAAAGTGTCCAACCTTGGTGATACGATTATCTTTATCACCCACATTCCATTTGCCTTTTCCTTCACATTCGGGAATCATACTCCTGAACTTAAAAATTCTAAACTCTTTCCCATGAAGCCCTACACGTGGCCCACGGAAAAACACCCCTCCCGGTGAGTCCCAGACAATCAAAATAGATAGTACCAAAAATACAGGCGACAAAATTATCAGGCCTAATAAGCTACACACTAAGTCAAATGCTCTCTTCATCCTCTTCTCCTATCACATGTTAGCGCCATCTACAGGAATGTTTGTTGCATGCATAAACGATGACTTTTCGCTTGCCATGAACAAAACTGTATTTGCAATTTCCTCTGGCGTTCCAAATCTATTTGCTGCCTGATGATGTCTAAGGAAATCATCTACACGTGGGTTTCCCTCTTTTACAAACTTGTCCCAGTAACTACCAGGGAAAGCAACAGCTCCAGGCATAACGGAACAAAGGAGAACACCTGTTGATGCTAATTGTCTGCCAACCGTAGTTACGTAAGCGTTAAGAAAAGCCTTCGCAGATGCGTACAGAGGGTTACCACGAAGCATAACAGCCGAAATAGAAGAAATATGAATTACTCTACCATTTCCCCGCTCAATCATTGTTGGGATAAGCACACTGTTCATATCAATAGCGGCTATGGCGTTAAACTTTAGAGCATAATTCCAATCCTCAGCACCTGCTAAATGGTTTCTACTAATTAACGAGCCACCAACATTATGAACAACAACATCAAACAAACCATATGTATCGATTAAATGCTGAGCATATTCTTTTGTATCGCAATCCATAATGTCGGCCACTTCATAATCAAAAGATTCTGCACCCTTTTCAATACATTCTTCTTTTACCTCTTTAAGAAGGTCTTCAGAACGTGCAATAGCCAAGATGCGACATCCTTCTGTAGCAAATCCTACTGCAATCCCACGGCCAATTCCTTTGCTTGCTCCTACAATGAGCACAAGTTTATTTTTCAATCCCAGATCCATGGTAATACTCCCTTTCTTTTATTACGGATGTTTGTCAAGAGCGCCAACCCCAAGAGCCGGTTTTCCATATACCTTTTCCCCTGCCAGTTTTGTTGCCAGATGAAGCGCTGCGGTCCCGACGCTTAATGCCACTGCATATTTCACACCGATAAATTCTGCAATCTGTTTTTCAATTTCATCCAGATTTTTACCAACGGTACTCATCCAGTTGGTGTTGTAAACCTCCATTATGTATTTGGCTTCATTGCCATGCATATTGGTGAACTAAGCCATATTTTTTCAGAGAAAGGCTTAATATCCGATGTATGATGAAACGCCATGTTCTTATCCTCCCATTTAAATAGTCCGCAGTCTCGTACTACTGCTCATATATTTAATCGAAGCTTTTTACTGATACGTTTCCTATTCATGAAACATACTGATTCACAATATCCTCCAACTCGTCAATACAGTTACGAATCTCCTGATCAGCATCATTCTCTTCCGGATACTCAAAAATGGCTTCATATTTGCAAAGAAATTCATCATATTGTGTAGAAGATGCTTCCAATCCTTTGGCATGAATATAGTCAACTACAAGAACAGCCGCCTGTATCGGATGACTCTCAAAATAATCTGCGTCTGCCATACCGGAAATCACGCCCCGATCACACTTATAGAGTCTTCTAACCTTGTCTTCCAATTCAATTGCTTCATTATGATTAATTCTAAACATGAATTTCTTGTTCTCTCTATCAACTTATTTCTCAATTCACTGATCTATCTTTTTATATGATCCTTCTAATCTATTCTCCTTTTATAACAGCAAAAGCTCACCATCTTCCAATCGAAATCTGGTGAGCCAAGCCCTAACCTCCTATTGAATGATTTCTACTCTGTATTGTGGGTCAATCCAAGAGTATCCAAGAAGCCATCTCAACCTCTTTGGGTACTCCAAATTTTCTCCAATCCTGAGAAATCTTCAATTCCGGAACTTGGCCATAACTCGTGAAACCCTTGGAAAATCAAGGTTTTTTCTTGGTTGTCCCTATTCTACAGCCAGCACCTTATCGCCCTGTTTAATACCTACAAGTTTCATCGAAAGGTGCAGTGCAGCCGTTCCACTAGAAAGAGCCACTGCATACTTTCGACCAATCATTTCTGCCGCTATCCGTTCCACTTCATTGATGTTCTTGCCGACTGTGGACATCCAATTGGTTTCAAAAGCTTCGGTCATATATTTCAATTCATCCCCATGCATAGTGGGAGAGCTGAGTCATACTTTGTTTTGAAATGCTGTAAACTCTCTTGTGATCATCGTCTGTTCCTCTCTCTAATGCTCCATAAATTTGAAACTACAGCTGCTTACTAATTCAAGTTCTGGCCCATGCATCGTAGGCGAACTGAGCCAGACTTTTGTTTTAAAAGGCTCAAACTTTCCACAATCCTGATAATTATTCATTTACCTGCTCCTTCTTCTCCACAATCTCCAACCCAACCTGAGTCTCCACCAGTCGTCCCATCATCTCAATCCCCAGATATGCGACTCGCTTATGCCGATCTATCTTTCTAATACATCCTTCCAGCCCCTGCAGCGGTCCCCTGGTAACCACCACGTTCCCGCCCTCGATCACGCCTTCCGATACCTCCACAACCTGCTCTTCGCAACCCAGTTGTTTCAGGAACTCAACTTCTTCCTGATTCAGCGGAACCACTTCACTTCCGGCGCCGATTATCTTCGTCAGACCGATTACATTTTTCAGTTCAAAATAAAGCTCCTCAATTTCGTCACTCACCATGAACACATATCCCGGAAATAAAATTTTCTTTTCTTTGTTCCATTTCCCCTGATACCGTTTCATCTGTTCGTAATAAGGAATAAAACACTTCTCAAGCACTGGAGGTGAAATCGTATTCTGGCACTGCTGCCTGATATTTTCTTCCGTACCGCCCCTGACCTGAATCACATACCACATAGTCCGGCACCTCCTGTCAATAAACATAATTACTTCTATATTAATTTTCTGCACGAAAAAAAGAGCCTGACCACTCAGACTCTTTTAAGCATTCCATATAACGTTCTTAAATAATATCTGCTTTATGCCGGATTTTATGCATTCTCGACTCAAATTTCCCGGCATAACCGCAAAAGGGTATGCTTCGCCATTTCACCCATATTTCGACCGCATATGACATCTCATATCCGGCGAAACTGCGTAAACAGCAACACAATATGACCTCCTGCATTTTTAAACGCGGCAATGCGACGATTTAAGCCTGCAATCGTTTTACTTCATTGATTTTAACACTAAATGTCTAATCTGTCTATTTTGTATTATAATTAATACGTAACGGTTTCTGACAGCGTCAGGTTTGACTGTAAGCAGACCTGAATCACACACTTTCAAACTTATAACTACGCTTCCCGATGATAAGTCGGCACAATCTCCGCCACGATCTCTTTCATATTATCGGCTTCCCGATAACTCGCTTCATCCAGCTGGCGCAGCTTTGTCCTGAACCACTCGTCATCCATATCGATTGGCTGGCCGATATGGATCAGCTTGTTTTCTGTCTCCTGAAGACCTTCTTCATCCATCAAAAGCTCCTCATAGAGCTTTTCGCCCGGCCGAAGGCCGGTATATTCAATCTTGATATCCACATCGGGAACGTATCCCGACAGGCGGATCAGATTCTTCGCCATATCATCGATTTTCACAGGGTCTCCCATGTCCAGAACGAAGATTTCTCCGCCTTTTGCGTAATAGGATGCCTGCAGCACCAGAGACACAGCCTCCGGTATTGTCATAAAGTACCGGATGATCCGTGGATCGGTGACGGTCACCGGACCGCCGTCGGCGATCTGCTTTTTGAACAGCGGAATCACGCTTCCGTTGCTGCCCAGCACGTTGCCGAAGCGAACCGCCACGAAGTCGGTCTGTTCAGTCTTCCGGTTCATCATCTGTACGACCATCTCGCACAGGCGCTTCGATGCCCCCATGATGTTCGTGGGGTTCACCGCCTTGTCTGTGGAAATCAGTACGAATTTCTTCACCCCGTAACGGGCGGCGGCGGTCGCCGTCTTGTATGTACCCAGCACATTGTTTTTGATCGCCTCGTTCGGACTGTCTTCCATCAGCGGCACGTGTTTGTGGGCTGCGGCGTGAAAGACGACATCCGGCCGGTATTTTTCCATCACGCTGTTGATCCGGTTGGAGTTTCTCACGGAACCGATCAGTGTGACCAGATGCAGCTGCGGATAGGTGCGCAGAAGCTCCTGCTGAATGTCGTAGGCGTTGTTCTCATAGATTTCGAAGATGATCAGCTGTTTTGGGTCCGCGGATGCGATCTGCCGGCATAATTCACTGCCGATGGAACCGCCTCCTCCCGTGACCAGGACGGTCCTGCCCCCGATGACATTCAGAATCTCATCGTTGTTGACTTTCAGCTGTTCTCTTCCGAGCAGGTCTGTGATCTCCACATTCCGCAGCTTGCTGACACTCACTTCCTCATTGACCAGCTGGTAGATGCCCGGCACCGTCTGCAGCTTGCAGCTGCACTCTTTACAGATATTCAGGATTTCTTTTCTGTCCTGAATACTGGCCGTCGGTATCGCGAAGATGATCCGGTCGATCTCGTGCTTTTTCACCAGATATGGGATATCCTGCCGGTCTCCCTCGATCAGGATGCCGTCGAGAATCTTTCCTCTCTTGTAAGGATTATCATCCACCACACAGCAGACTTTGGAGTGCAGCTGACTGCTGCTCTGCAGTTCCCGGATCAGAATCTGACCGGCAGCGCCGGCGCCGATGATCATGATGTGTTCCATACGGATGCCTTCGACCCTCTGTTTGTGTCTGCTGGTATAGCTTCTCAGAAAGCGGTAAGAAAATCGGATGCAGGTTGTCAGTCCATAGCTCAGCACACAGCCAATGAAGTAGTAAGACCGGGGCATGTGCAGGTTCATGATCAGCGACCCGATGACATAAAGCGGTATCAGGACCAGGTATGCCATCGTCATCCGGATCAGCTCCGAGATGCCTGCAAAGCTCCAGACGCTGTGATACAGCCGAAATGCATAGTAGATCACAACGGTAATGATAATCCAGTATGGCAGAGACCACACATAACCCTGGATATATTGTGCCGGTATATGAGAATATGAAAAGTCAAAGCGCAGCAGAAGGGCCATGAAATATGAGCCCGCTATCAGGATGACATCCAGAAGCGCCAGAATCAATGCCCTGGCCCACCACTGTGCCGCGATTTCTCTTTTTCTGGGTTTATGTTTTTCCATGTTTCGTTCCTTATCCTAGAAGTAGTCCCGGACGGTCGTCATGGCATGGGCAGATTTGCCTGCAGCTTCACATGGACCCCGGACGGGCAATGCAATCGTCTTTCATTTAAAGCGGTGACGCCGAAGGGCGTCAGATCCGTTTCGTTATGTATTCAAGATATCCGAATATGTTTTCCTGCCTTCCAGTTGCGCACCGCATACACCAGGATACCTGCCAGTGCGGCCGAAAGTGCCGCTGCGGCTGCCATCATCGGATTGACACTGTCAGCCGTCCTTGTCAGGCCGCTCGTCTGTTCAGCCATGAAAATTACAGCTGTGCAGGCTGCTGCACTCAAAAATGCCACTGTTATCAATGCTCGTTTTACTTGTTTTCTCATCTCTTTTTCCTCCCCGCACCTTTTGGAACATATCTCCATATTATAAGAAGTTTCTCTGTTGCCTTAAGCGTATAAAAAGACCAGCATTTGTTTCTTTACACGCCAGTCATTCTCCTTATCAGTTTACGATATGCAGTTTATATAATGTTAATTTGATCTTCTTCACTTTTTGCCCCTCTTAGTTCCTTATCTATGATACCATATTATCAGGTTATGTCAACACGATGCATCTCAAAAAGATGATTTTACAACATTTCCACAGTATTATGACATAATTTTCCAGTATAACAATGTTCATGAAATATCACAATTAATATAAGAACATTTTTGTTTATTTTCAGAACTTTTATTTCATCTTCTGACCCCTGTCAGTTCATTTCGACTTTTTCCGATACTTTGTATCATGTAGAATGGAGGTGTTATATAATGATAGACTTGGTTGAACTTGGAAATCGTATAAAGAAACAACGTGAATTGCTTGGTTACACGCGGGAGCATCTTGCCGAATTAGTAAATGTTACACCTCGGTTCTGCTATGACCTCGAACTCGGACTAAAAGGAATGTCACTGGAAACTTTATGCAACCTGAGCAGCGCTTTAAATATCTCGACCGATTACCTGCTCTTCGGTCCAAAAAAGGACGAAAATCTTACTTCGATCAATGCGTTGATTGCAACGTGTCCCCCTGATAAACGCTCGTTGCTGGACGGTATTGTCAGCAACTTCATTCAGGCAGTGCGATAAACTACAGGTTTGCACGTGTATATTTATACCATATTTTCGACACAAAAGCAACATCCAACAGGCAGCATTCACTACTTTAAATGCTGTCCTTTTGTTGTGAATGTATTTTTCTTTTCAAAAAAATACATATTCTGCAGTAAATCTGACATATCATGCCGTCTGTCTCACGACTTCAGACGGCATGTCGTCTTTCCGCGGATCGTTTCCGTCACCAGAATCTGTTCTTCGCACAGTTCCTGGATCAGCTGCAGGGCGCCGTCGGCCCTTATCATAAGCAGCTCTGCGATATCATCGGCAGTGGCCGTGACATGACGCGTTACGTAGTCGATGATCGCGTCTTTTCGCATCTTGCGCAGCGTCATTCTGCGTCTCCGGTCCCATTTCGGGGGATCAGGCTTCATATTCAGATTTTCCTCATCAAACGTAAGAATCAGCGTGATACGATCCGGATGGAAACTCTCGCGGATCACAGGCTGCGGCCATTCCTTCTTCTGCCACGTGCTGAAGATCCTGATCAGTCCGCCCCCGAGTCCCTCACACAGACCGATCAGTTTGAACATACGGTTCATGATCGTATTTCTCGGATCCGAGACCCCTGCCCCTCTGGCTTTCTCCACATCCATCCGAAAGCTGCCCGGATTGGAGAAAATGAATGCCGTCGGCCTCTTCATCACGACAATCCCGCCCTGACCGTTATAGTCGGCATTGACGATGCAGTTGGCGAGCGCTTCTTTCAGCGCCATTGCAACTTCCGCCTCCTCCGGTGTATGCCGAAACTGATACGTGAAATACTCCGACAGCCGGTAACAGACTTTAAAGTAAAAATCATAAATATTCCCGCTCCAGCTGCTATCCTCTGATGTGAAACGATAGGAAACCTCGTGCTCGTAATCCAGCTCCCGGTATTCCAGATGATAATCGGGAAACACGCTGCGGATCGCCTGTTCATTCCCGAACATTAACAGACCTGCCTCCGTGGGGTGCAGTTCTCCGTCCTCACCTGATTTCAGTGCGCCGGCCCTTGTCAGAAATTCATCGTCCTCCAGCTTTTCCCAGAGATGATTCGGGCGGCTGCACATCATCACAAACCGAAAGTGGTCGACGGAATCGCGTTCCATGACACTCGCCGGAAGGCTTTTGATGACCCGGCTGTCCGTATCCGTCTTTCCGGCGTCGCGCAGCATCCGCTCGATCTCTTCCCTCGTACAGTGATAGTCCCCTTCGCCGTCCCTGCGGTATGTACCCGTATACATATCCCCGTCTATGAATACCGGACGATCCCGGCGGTCCGCCCGGGGCACATCGATGGAAATGATTCGTTTGCCTTCTAACTTATGTATTACAATGTCTCTTCTTGACAGCACGTTGACACTCGCTTTGTTTCCATCGTTCACAAGTTTCCAGAACTCATGAATCAGCCTGTCGGGGTCCGGCAGGTCGATCGCCTTCAGACTTTTATCCGGCATCTCTTCCACGCCGAGCAGTATCATCCCGCCGATCGTATTGGCAAACGCAGAATACGTCTCCCAAATACTCTTCGGCAGGCCGCCCAGGGCGCGCTTGGCCTCTATTCTGTTGTTTTCCTGGTAATTTCCGAGATTTTTCAGGTCTATCATAGCTTTTCTTTCTCCACTTATCATTGACGACGCATGGTTGATATAAGCTTATCATATCACCAGACGGAAAATTATGCTATGTTTTCCTGTTGATAAAATTCTCTTCCATAATATACCATGTCATTTTCCTGCTTTTTTTCTTACAATATGAATGGTACCTGGGTCAAAAGGCAGGTATCATATGCAAATAAAATATCAGGAGGATCTGCTTATGACTTATGGATATATCCGTGTTTCCTCAAAAGACCAGAATGAAGAGCGGCAGCTGATTGCAATGCGGGAATTTGGCGTCCCTCCGGAGAATATTTTTCTGGACAAGCAATCCGGCAAAGACTTTAACCGTCCGCAGTATCAGCGTCTGCTGAATACTCTGGAGGCAGACGATCTTCTTGTGGTCAAGAGTATCGACCGTCTCGGCCGCAACTACGATGAAATCCTGCTGCAGTGGCGCATGATCACCAAAGAGAAAATGGTGTCGGTCGTCGTCCTCGATATGCCTCTTCTGGATACCAGAAGAGGACGTGATCTCACAGGCACACTGATCGCGGACATTGTGCTTCAGCTCCTCAGCTACATTGCCGAAACGGAGCGCGACAACATCCGCCAGCGCCAGGCCGAGGGCATTGCCGCCGCAAGGGCCAGGGGTGTTCACCTGGGGCGTCCGCGCATCGCAGTTCCGGACTCTTTTGGCATGGTAAAGCACGACTATCTCGCAGGAAAGATCACCTGCCGTCACGCCGCCAGACTGCTTGACACGTCACCTTCCACCTTTTTGCGCTGGCTGAAGAGATCTCTCTAGCCGGTTTCCATTTTGTTCCAGAACGTACACTTAAAAAAACAACTGCATATTGCTTAAAAGGCAAAAAAAATCCGCCTGAAGGCAGATTTTTGCTCGTATTTTGCTTGTACCAAAAGGTGTACCTTTTGGTACAACATAAAATTCTTTTTTATTATATACCATTTTCTGGTAAAATGCAAATTGTTATTCTTTCCTATTATAATAGGAAGAAAGACCTTTTACAGGTCAAATATCGACAGCTGTATCCCCGAATGTTTTTCCTCAAAGGTGTTCAGATATGTAAAGATCTGATCATTGTCATGAAGCATACCATTCTGCCGGCATGTCTCGTGATACAGGGCCATCAGCTTCCGGCTGTCCGGGCTCTCGGCCATATACCGGCCGCCGTATTTCTGAATATATCTTTCCTTCATCCCCGGGAAGCTCTTATCCAGTTGTCTGTAGAAATATTCTCTGTTTCCATCGCGCAGCGTCAGCCCCATGCCGAAGCAAATGACGCCGTATACCTCTGCCCTGGCACAGTAATCTAAGATCCCCAGAATATTTTCCTCCGTATCGTTGATAAACGGCAGGATGGGACTGAGCCACACAACCGCAGGTATCCCGGCATCCCTCAGCTCCTTCAGGACTTCAAAACGCTCCCGTGTCGTACTCACATTGGGCTCGATCTTCCGGCACAGCTCTTCGTCACAGGTCGTCATCGTCATCTGGACCACGCATTTGGTGGTGTCATTTATTTTCTTCAGCAGATCGATGTCCCTCAGAATACGGCTGGACTTTGTGATCACCGTAAGTCCATGGCCGTACTCATAGATCAGCGACATCGCCTTTCTGACATTTCCAAGTTCCATCTCCAGCGGAATATAGGGGTCTGTCATGGACCCCGTGCCGATCATACATTTCTTTCTTTTATGTCTCAGGGCAGCCTCCAGCAGTTCAACGGCGTTTTCCTTAATCTCAATATCCTCAAACTCGTGTTCCATATGGTAGCATTTACTTCTGGAATCACAGTAAACGCACCCGTGGGTACAGCCGCGGTAGAGGTTCATTCCATTTTTTGCCGACAGGATTCCTTTTGCTTTCACGTAATGCATGTTCTGTCTCCTCTCATTTTTATGAATGACACCATATGAACAAACAATTTTAAACATGCCAAACTTATAAATATTTTAACCAATAGAAAAAGCGGCATCAGCTTCACGCCAATGCCTCTCTTGACCTAATTGTTCTGTTATAAAACCCCTGCTTTTTTGAGGTGACCCACTGTGTCTTAGCAGACCGTTGTTCTCTCGTTCCCACCTCATGGCAATTATTCGAATACTCTATGCCATCCTGCAATATCTGATATTAAAAATAAAATGTATACCCCAAAAAATCAAGTAACGCTTTAGGCACTTTGCTTGTCTCCTTTTTCGCTTGCAATCTCCCAAATAAGGAAGCTGTTATTTTTTAAATATTCCTGCATCTGCATCAGCTCATCTTCGGAAAATCCATAAGTTTTATAAATCTGGTTTTCCGGCAAAACCCCCTCAGCAAAGTCAAAGCCATTATCATTAGTACGTTCAAAGCGAAATGTGATAGAGTCAAATCCATTTTTATCTTCTTCTACATCTGAAAATGTAAGTACAATATTGTCAATCGTGCTATAATAATTTTTCATATCATCTCACCGCCTTCTAAAAAGTATAATTACTATTTTATGAATATATTATATCATCAATTATTATGGTTGTCATGCAGTTTCTTTAGGGCAGCATTCCTATACAAAAGTGCAGGAAAGACCTCAAGCCAAAAGATATTTCTAATGACTCAAGGTCTGTCTCTTATTTACTCAATCTGCTCTGTTTGCTTCAAAATCACACAAAGGTTCGGCTACCTCTGTTTGATCGCAGCCTGCGCTGCCGCAAGCCGTGCGATCGGCACACGGTACGGGCTGCAGGACACGTAGTCCAGCCCTACCTTCTGGCAGAACTCCACCGAGCTCGGGTCCCCGCCGTGTTCCCCGCAGATGCCAAGCTTGATGCCCGGGCGCATCTTCCGCCCCTTCTCAGCCGCCATCTCCACCAGCTGGCCCACCCCGTTTAAGTCCAGGCGGGCGAACGGGTCAGACTCGTAGATCTTCGCCTTATAGTAGGCGTCCAGGAACTTCCCGGCGTCATCCCGCGAGAACCCGAACGTCATCTGCGTCAGGTCGTTCGTGCCGAACGAGAAGAACTCCGCTTCCTCCGCGATCTCGTCCGCCAGCAGCGCCGCACGCGGGATCTCGATCATCGTCCCGATATGGTACGCGATGTCCGAGCCCTTCTCCTCCTTTACTTTCTCCGCCGTCTCCACCACGATGTCCTTGACGAACTTCAGCTCTTTCTTCTCACCCACCAGCGGGATCATGATCTCCGGCACGATGTCATAGCCCTGTTCCGCCTTCACCTCGATGGCAGCCTCCATCACCGCGCGGGTCTGCATCCGTGCGATCTCCGGGTATGTCACCGGCAGGCGGCAGCCGCGGTGCCCCATCATCGGGTTGAACTCGTGCAGGTCGTCGCATTTCTCACGCACCTCATCTGCACTCAGGCCCATTTCTGCCGCCAGGGCCTCGATGTCCTCCGGCGATGTCGGCACAAACTCATGCAGCGGCGGGTCCAGGTAGCGCACCGTCATCGGGCGGCCCTCCAGCGCCTCGTACATCGCCTTGAAGTCGCCTTTCTGGAACGGGATCAGCTCCGAGAGCGCCGCTTCCCTCGCCTCCGGGGTGTCGGACAGGATCATCTTGCGGATCTTCGGGATCCGCTCCGGCTCGAAGAACATATGCTCCGTCCGGCACAGGCCGATCCCCTCCGCGCCCAGCTCCACGGCTTTTTTCGTATCCGCCGGGGTGTCCGCGTTCGTGCGCACCTGCATCCGGCGGTATTTGTCCGCCCAGTCCATGATCCGCTGGAAGTTCCCGCCGATCTCGGCCTCCTTCGTCCGGATATCGCCCAGGTAGATCCTGCCGGTCGTCCCGTCCAGGGAAATGTAATCGCCTTCTTTTACCGTCTCGCCGCCCAGCTCGAAGTACCGCTCGTCTTCATTCATCTTGATCTCCCCGCAGCCGGAGACACAGCAGGTGCCCATGCCCCTTGCAACCACCGCCGCGTGGGAGGTCATGCCGCCGCGTGCCGTCAGGATGCCTTCCGCCGCGTGCATCCCCTCGATGTCTTCCGGGGATGTCTCCAGGCGCACCAGGACCACGCGCTCGCCGCGCTCATGCGCCAGCTTCGCCTCATCCGCAGTGAAATATACTTTCCCCGCGGCCGCACCCGGGGATGCCGGCAGCGCGCTTCCGATCACCTTCCCGGCTTTCAGCGCCCCCGCGTCAAATGTCGGGTGCAGCAGCTGGTCGAGGGACTTCGCCTCGATGCGCAGCACCGCTTCCTCCTCCGTGATCTTCCCTTCGTCCACCAGCTCGCAGGCGATCCGCAGCGCCGCCGGCGCGGTCCGCTTCCCGTTCCTCGTCTGCAGGAAGTACAGCTTCCCTTCCTGGATCGTGAACTCCATATCCTGCATGTCACGGTAGTGCTCCTCCAGCTTCATCGCAAGCTCCATAAACTCGGCATAGCACTCCGGCATGTCTTCTTCCAGTTTCGTGATCGGCTGCGGCGTGCGCACCCCGGCCACCACGTCCTCTCCCTGTGCGTTGATCAGGTATTCCCCGTAGATGCCTTTTTCCCCCGTCGACGGGTTCCGCGTAAACGCCACGCCCGTGCCGGAGGTGTCGCCCATGTTTCCGAACACCATCGCCTGCACGTTCACCGCGGTCCCCCAGTCCCCCGGGATGTCGTTCATCCGGCGGTACACGATCGCACGCGGGTTGTCCCAGGAGCGGAACACCGCCTGCACCGCGCCCATCAGCTGCTCGCGCGGCTCCTGCGGGAACTCTTCCCCGCCCATCGCCTCTTTGTAGACCGCCTTGAACCTGCCGACCAGCACCTTCAGGTCCTCCACCGTCAGTTCCGTATCGTAATGGACGCCTTTTTCCTCCTTGACCTCGTCGATGATCTTCTCGAAGAAGGATTTCGGCACCTCCATCACCACGTCTGAATACATCTGGATGAACCGGCGGTAGGAATCGTAGGCAAAACGGGGGTTGCCCGTCTTCCTGGCGAATCCTTCCACCGCCTCATCATTCAGTCCCAGGTTCAGGATCGTGTCCATCATGCCCGGCATGGATGCGCGCGCGCCGGAGCGCACCGACACCAGCAGCGGGTCGCCGACGTCGCCGAAGGTCTTCCCCTGGAGCTGTTCCAGCTTTCCGAGCGCCGCAAAGATCTGCTGCCGGATCTCGTCCGAGACCTGCTCCCCGTTCTCATAGTAGTTGGTGCACGCTTCCGTCGTCACCGTGAACCCCTGCGGGATGGGAAGGCCGAGGTTCGTCATCTCCGCCAGGTTGGCACCCTTGCCGCCCAGCAGGTTCCTCATATCCGCATTTCCCTCCCTGAACATATAAACCCATTTTGCCATCGTATTACCTCCTACTACCTTTTTGGTGGTATTTCATATTCTAATCTTAACATATATGCCACTCGAGTCAAGAATATTTTTGGATTATTTGTGCAATATACACAATTTTTCCCATGCAGAAAAAAAACGCTTTCCGGCAATATCTGCCGAAAAGCGTCGGTATAACGAGTCTTATGCGTTTTTATGATGCACAGGCATCTGAAACAACATTATTTTCTGTAAGTAGATTTGTTTAACACAAGGTGTCTCGGAAGACCTTCCACCATCATCGGTGTCAGTTCGCCCATGATCAGAGGACGTGCATATTTCACGTATTCTTCGCTCACATCCGTGCCGTTGTTCACAATCCACTCAGCCGGTACCGGTCTCTCCACGTTTGCGATCGCATGAATGTCGTAGATGTTATAAGCAACCTCATACGGGTCACGGTTTACGACTTCGATCGTCACCATCATGCCTGTCTTGCCTTCATCAGCCGCCTTACATGCCAGGTATCCAACGGTGAATGCTTCGTTGATGTCTGTCAGGGAAGCCAGATGAGTAGCCGCTCTCTGCAGTGTGGAGTACTCGATCGCACGGGATTTCAGGCCCAGTTCGGACTGAATCTTATTGGTCAGCACGACTGCACATCCGGACAGCTGTTTGTGACCAAACGCATCCACGTAGTCGGAAGCGGAACCGAGTTCGCATACGAAACGTCCGTCAGCCAGCTTGATACCCTCGGATACAGCGATCACAACAGAACTCTTCTCTTCGGAGAGTTTTTTCACTCTTGCCATGAAATCGTCCATGTCAAAATCTGCTTCCGGAAGGTAGATCATATCAGGTCCTTCACAGTCCTCTCCTCTTGAAAGAGCAGCGGCTGCTGTCAGCCATCCTGCATGGCGTCCCATGATCTCAACTACAACTACGGTTGGTTTTTCGATACCGAAGCTGGAGTTGTCACGGATCACTTCTTTTAAGGACGCAGCGATATATTTTGCCGCGGAACCGTATCCCGGTGTATGGTCAGTGATCGGCAGATCGTTGTCGATCGTCTTCGGAACACCCATGAATCTCTGTTTTTTGCCTTTCAATTCCGCATAGTCGGACAGCATCTTGATCGTATCCATGGAATCATTTCCGCCAATGTAAAACAGACATTCAATCTCGTTCTTTTCCATGATCTCGAAGATCTTGTCATAGATCTCTTCGTTTCCTTCGATCTTCGGAAGTTTGAAACGGCAGGATCCGAGGAATGCGGAAGGTGTTCTCTTCAAAAGTTCAATGTCATTTTTATCTTTTACATATTCAGAGATATCAACCAGATCTTCGTTCAGGAACCCCTGGATTCCGTGATGCATACCATAGATTTTGTCATAGCCAAGATCTTTGGCAGCTGCAACTACACCTGCAAGACTGGAATTGATAACAGCAGTCGGTCCGCCGGACTGACCTACAACGATATTTCTCTGTGCCATAATAATTTCCTCCTAATTGTTAAAATCATCTATTTTCGATTATAGCAAAAACATTCGCCTTCGACAACTGTTTTTCGGCATTTCGCGAAAAGGCAGTATTAAAAACGGAACTTCTCCGCCATGTAGCGTTCCAGATCCTCGATCTTCACGCGTTCCTGCTCCATCGTATCACGGTCACGGACGGTTACCGCTCCGTCTTCTTCGGAGTCGAAATCGTACGTCACGCAGAACGGAGTTCCGATCTCATCCTGGCGGCGGTAGCGTTTTCCGATATTTCCGCGGTCATCGAATTCACAGTTATATTCTCTCGACAGCATCTCAAATACCTTCAGTGCGCCGTCATTTAACTTTTTGGACAGCGGGAGCACACCGATCTTCACAGGCGCCAGCGCCGGGTGGAAATGAAGCACCGTGCGCACGTCGTTTTTCTCAGCATCCAGAACTTCCTCATCGTACGCGCTGCAGAGGAAGGCCAGTACCATGCGGTCCGCGCCGAGCGACGGCTCGATCACGTACGGGACGTATTTGATCTTCTTCTCATCATCAAAGTACGTCATATCCTGTCCGGACGTGTTCTGATGCTGTGTCAGGTCATAGTCGGTACGGTCTGCGATTCCCCACAGTTCGCCCCAGCCGAACGGGAACATAAACTCCACGTCCGTCGTCGCCTTGCTGTAGAAGCTGAGCTCTTCCTTGTCATGGTCTCTGACGCGGATCTCCTCTTCTTTCAGCCCCAGCTCTTTCAGCCAGTCGAGGCAGAACTGTTTCCAGTAGGCGAACCATTCCAGATCGGTATCCGGCTCGCAGAAGAATTCCAGCTCCATCTGTTCAAACTCGCGGGTACGGAAGGTAAAGTTGCCCGGTGTGATCTCATTTCGGAAGGATTTTCCGATCTGGCCGATTCCGAACGGAATCTTCTTTCTCGAGGTGCGCTGTACATTTTTAAAGTTTACAAAGATGCCCTGCGCCGTCTCGGGTCTCAGATAAACGGTATTCTTGGCATCCTCCGTCACACCCTGAAACGTCTTGAACATCAGGTTGAACTGGCGGATGTCTGTGAAATTGTGCTTGCCGCATGTCGGGCATGGAATCTGGTGCTCGTCGATGAATGTGCGCATCTCCTCCTGTGACCACGCGTCAACGGAAGTCTTCAGCTCGATTCCGTGTTCGGCGCTGAAGTTCTCGATGATCTGGTCTGCACGGAAACGCTCGTGGCATTCACGGCAGTCCATCAGCGGATCAGAGAATCCGCCCAGATGTCCTGATGCCACCCATGTCTGCGGATTCATCAGGATCGCACAGTCAACACCGACATTGTATGGGTTTTCCATGATGAATTTTTTCCACCACGCCCGCTTCACATTGTTTTTCAGTTCCACACCGAGATTTCCATAATCCCAGGTATTGGCAAGTCCTCCATAGATCTCGGATCCCGGATAGACGAATCCTCTCGACTTTGCCAGAGCAACGATTTTGTCCATTGTTTTTTCCATCACATTTCTCCTCTTTATATTCATCATGTTTTGCGGGTCCCAAAGTCATGCTTTTTCATGCAAGCATGAAACGCACGACCTTTTGACCCTGGTATCTATTCATTGATAGATGATATAAGCATAGCCCGCTATACTGGTCTGTGCATTTTCATTATCCTGGTTTTCCCCAGCTTCAACCCGGGCTTTTTTCTCACCCAGAATCTTTACATTCTCACTGACGCACAGAATCTTCCCGCGTGTCACCACATCCACAGGCTCATTTGTCACGGTCACACGCGCATCGGGGTACCGGGCGCTGACTGCAGCGACCTCGTTTCCTCCCGCATCCAGGAACGTACCCTCAAAATCATATGTCTCCCCGGCCTGCGCCATCGTCCCGTCAAACAGTGTCACCTGGTTGAATGCCTCATAGTCGCCGCAGGAAGCGTACTCCATCTCCAGACGGATCTCCTGCTGCTTTTTGTCATACCTGCACTGTTTCATGGACACCTTCTTTGCATCCTGCCCTTTGTTGTAAGCGGCGGCGGCTTTTTCCACCGCGCTTTCCAGCTTCTCTGCATCGTAATAAGTCTTGTCAAAGCTGTCCACGATCACAGACGTCACTCTTCCCTTTTTGTCGATCGCGACCGTGCTGTTGTCTGCCGCAGCTCCGCAGCCAGTGAGCAATATGAACAGTACACCGGCCAAAAGCACTATGTATTTTTTCAACGTTTCTGCCTCCTGTGCCAGTTTTACTTCAAGTTTCAATTATAACCTCTGGTGCCCATATTTTCAACACATCATTTTCAGTATTTCAAGACTTTTAAACTTTTTATCCGTGTAGAGGCCGACATACCGGTCCATCAGCCGCTCGAACTCCCGCAGGACCTCATCCGTCACGGTAAAACTGTACATTTTCCCGATGGGCGAGGAGATCACATACTGCATCGTGTACAGGAGTGATGCGCTCACCGGTACGCCTGCCTTGTCTTCCCTGCAGCACTCCGTACAGAGCACGCCGCTCCTCCCCAGGCTGAATGTCACAAGTTCTTCCTTCCTGCCGCAGCGGACACACTCGAAGACCTGCGGATACTCGCCATTCAGAGTCATCAGCTTCAGCTCAAAGACCCGCCTAACCAGCGGGTTCGGTATCTTCGGATTTTCAATGCCGCGCAGCGCGGCGTACAGCAGATTCACCATATCGGAGGCGTCTACGCCCTCCCGGCCATAATAATCCAGAAATTCCAGAAAATAAAATCCGTAGTACACACCCGGCTGTTCCCTGGCCAGCTCCGTGAAATGGTGCGAAACCTCAGCCGCAACCAGGCTGTATGCACTGCGCCCCTCATATACGCGGAACGCGGCAAATACAAATGGATTGGCTGCTGCCAGAAGTGCACTGGTACTTTTCCGTGCCCCGCGTGCAAATGCCGTGATCTTTCCGCGTTCCCTGGTCAGCAGCACAACTCGCTTGTCATATTCCCCCACCGGCGCCGCCAGAAGGACAACGCCGTTCACAGTTACCGGTCCGCTCATGTCTGTTTATACTTCTTTCTATAATTCTTTTTTATCGTATCCGAAATTCTTCATCAGAAAATCGCTGTCGCGCCAGTCTTTTTTCACTTTCACCCACAGCTTCAGGTTGACTTTCCCTTCGAGCATCTGCTCGATCTCGTACCGTGCATTCGTACCGATCTTCTTGAGCATCGCCCCCTGCTTCCCGATGATGATCCCCTTGTGCGATTCACGTTCGCAGACGATCGTCGCCTCAATGTCCGTGATATTCCCTTTTCTGCGTTCTTTCATCAGATCGATGGAAACTGCGATTCCGTGCGGTATCTCCTCATCCAGCGCATGCAGCGCCTTCTCGCGGATGACTTCCGCCACAATCTGGCGCATCGGCTGGTCTGTCACCACGTCCTCGTCAAAATACTGCGGTCCATACGGCAGATATTTAAAGATACTGTCGATAATATCATCCGTGTTCTGTCCACGCAGCGCGGAAGCCGGTATGATCTCATCAAATTCATACAGCTTCCGGTAAGCATCGATGAACAGCAGCACCTCTTCCTTCGGCACCGTGTCCACCTTATTGATCACCAGGATCACCGGAAGGTTCAGACCCTCCAGCTGCCCGGCGATATGCTTTTCCCCTGCCCCGATGAACGTGGACGGCTCCACGAGCCAGAGGATCACATCCACCTCCTTCAGCGTGCGCTGTGCCACATTGACCATATATTCACCCAGTCTGTTCTTCGCCTTATGGATCCCCGGCGTGTCCAGAAACACGATCTGTCCCTGCTCGCAGCTGTAGACCGTCTGGATGCGGTTGCGGGTGGTCTGCGGCTTCTTGGACGTGATGGCGATCTTCTGTCCGATCAGCTGATTCATCAGCGTCGATTTGCCGACGTTCGGCCGCCCGATGATTGCGGCAAAGCCGGATTTATAGTTTTCGTTCATATACCCTCCCGTTTTTTCTCTTATCTCTCTTTAAGCCGTCTCCGGCGTATTATCCCCGATCAGATGCCTCGTCACAAAAAATTTGTCTTCATTTTCATCGATCGCGGCTTCGCTCCCGATCACACAGATATTGTTCTGTGAAACCACCGACTCTACGATATCCGCCAGATTCCGGATATCGCACGCTTCGGCACCCAGGATCTCATCTCTTTCTTTCTGCAGAGCTTCCTCTGTGATCCCGGAGAAGAACGCATTGAAGGACAGCATTCCCTTCCCCTGCGGAGTGAGCGGCGTATCCAGTCCGCTGATCGTTCCGATGATATATTTTGTCATCTCGTGTTCATCGGCGCTGAAATTCCTCAGGTACTCCGGCGTCCCGTCAAAGACGGCGAGCGTCTTGTCGAGATTCGGATCCCGGTAGGATACAAGGTAGCTTTCCCCCGTCCGCTTGAAAGCGCTCATACAGCCGTATGCCCCGCCTTTCACACGGATATTCGTCCAGAGGTAGTCATAGCTCAGGATCAGTTTCAGGATCTGCAGCGCACCCGTATAGGAGTACCCGTCTTTCCTGAAATTTCCACCCTTTGCCACATACTGCACCTGTCCGGAAGTCTTAAACCCTTCGTTGTTCCGGTGCGGGGTAAATACAGACGGATCTTCAGCGACCGGCTCCGTACACAGTATCTGCGCAAAGTCCGGTACGGACTGTTCGAGCATCCGATACCCCTCTTCATCCGCCGTATAATTGATCATCAGATTCTCCGGTCGGAACAGAAACTTCATCAGCTCCTTCAGGTTCGCGATAATGGCAGCTTTCTGCGTCTCGAACTGCTCTTCCAGTCCTTCGATAAATTTATAATATCCGATGCCGCTGATCTCCTCCTGCATGCAGCCGCTCGCCGAGTAATAGGAAGTCACTCTCGATACCGCTGATGCATGTCCGGAACTCGGAATCGACATCTGCATCCGCGATTTCTGCTGAGCGATGATCTCGTAAAGCCGTTTCTCATCATCCAGTTTCGACGAGGTCAGAATCTCCGCGATCATATCAAACACGAACCCCAGCTGTGAATAGAGGCATTTTGCCTTGACGCCGAACAGTCCGATGCAGGACTGTATATCATCCGCCTTTGTCAGGATATGAATTCCGCACATGATCCCGCCGGAGTTCGCGTTGATCTCATTGAATAATTCCGCATAGGAAAACCGCTTCGTATCGACATATCCCAGCACGGACTTCAGCAGCCCCATATAGGGAACGAGCCTGCGCGGAACGCTTTTTGTATCAAACAGCAGAGTAAGATAACCGATCTGGTTCGTCGGAAGATTATGAAACAGCACCGGCATATCGGAAAGGGTCCGCAGTTCATTATACAGCTTCGCCGCCTCACGCCCGATATCACCGCGTGTAAGCATCGGGATCGCAGCAAGCGCCTCCGGCGTCTCCTCCGCCGTCTGGTATTCCTCCAGCGCTTCTGTACGGCTGATCAGCTCCTGTATCTCCTGGGCGGACAGCGATGCCTTATGGGCAGCCAGCCTCTCAATCGTCCGCTGCTCCATCTCCTTCGCCAGTCCCTTTTTCGGCTCAACGACAACGATGGCAGTATGCGGATTCTCCAGAAGATATTCCTTCAGAAGACCTTCGAAATAACCGGTCTCTATCTTTTCCTTCAGAGATGCAAAGACGCTTAGCTGATGCAGATAGGCAAACGGTTTTTCATCATCATACAGCCAGCTGTCGAACACATCGAGGCCATACATCAGGCCTTTCGGATAGGACGCGTAGTCCGCCTCGCGAAAACGGAATTCAAAATAGTTGATCCCCGCCTCCAGCGCCCTGCGGTTGATCCCCTCATCCGCCAGCTGCCGAAGCGTCTCGTGGATGAGCTCAAGAAAACGATCGCGGTCTTTTGCTCTGGCGTTCTTCGCAACGACAGAGAAAAACGGCTGCAGGATCCCGTCCTCATAGGAGCCCATGATATCCTTCCCGATCTTCGCATCCAGCAGTGCCTGCCGAAGCGGCGCTCCCGGCGCCGAGAGCAGTGCATATTCAAGGATTTGAAACGCCATGTTCAGCTCCACATCCAGACTGTCACCAACCACGACATTCCATGTCAGGTAGGCATTCTCCTCCTCCGGTTCATGATCTGCGATCGGATAGTAAAGCCTGCGCTCCACGGGGGCGTCAAACGCCTTCTGGTACCGGACTTCCGAGTCCGGCACGGACGCCTCGAAACCGCTCAGATACTCCTTATCAAGCCATTCCAGGCGTTCTTTCATATCCATATTTCCGTACAGATAGATGTAGCTGTTTGACGGATGATAGTATTTTCTGTGGAAATCCAGAAACGCTTCATACGTCAGCTCCGGAATGTGTTCGGGATCCCCGCCGGATTCCACGCCGTAAGCCGTATCCGGAAACAGCGTGTTGAAGATCTCGCGGTCCATCATCTCCTCCGGAGAGGAAAACGCACCTTTCATCTCATTGTATACGACACCGTTATAGCACAGCGGGCTTTCTTCATCCCGCAGCTCATAGTGCCAGCCCTCCTGGCGAAAAATCTCTTCCTTCTTGTAAATGTTCGGATAAAAAACGGCATCCAGATACACGTGCATCAGGTTTTTGAAATCCTGATCATTGCAGCTGGCTACCGGGTACATCGTTTTGTCCGGATATGTCATGGCATTCAGAAAGGTATTCAAAGAGCCCTTGACCAGTTCGACAAACGGATCCTTCAGCGGAAACTGTCTCGATCCGCACAGTACGCTGTGTTCCAGAATGTGTGCCACGCCGGTGCTGTCTGCGGGAGGTGTGCGGAATGCAATATTAAATACTTTGTTCTCGTCGTCATTTTCAAGAAGCATCACCCGGGCACGGCTTTTCTTATGCAACAGCAGATAGCCCCTGGAGCCTATATCCTGAATGTCTTCCTCAGACAATACGGTATATGCCTTCAAATCCTCAAATTTCATATATGTCCTCCAATTCGTTCATGCGTATAAACGTAGTATATCACATTTTGTTTATTTTTTTCACAATTTCTTTAGTTGTACTGCGGATTTATATCTGCTACAATAAATAAAACGGATATTAGGGAATCCGGGGAAGGATGTAGAGAATGATGAGGAGAAAAAAATTATTATTGACCGTTTCACTCGCCGGTCTTCTGATGTTCGCAGCGTATGGCTGCAGTTCGGGAGAAAATGCGGACAAGGCGAAAGAACATACACCGACAGCAGAGGCAACCGGTGAAGCTGATAAGACAAAATCCCCCGAAAAAGAGGAAAAGGACGATGCTGCTGACCTGAAGGATACCGACAGCAGCTCCGATGCGGCGGACGCTCCCGGCGGGGATGATGTCGATCAGACGCCCGTCGAAGAAATACAGGGCGAGGGAATGACCGATACGACCGTTCCCGATCTGGATTCCATAGAATCCGCGCCGGCCGACAAGGAGTATGTCATTACCGGTCAGTCCGGTGCCGAACAGTACACACTGAAGATCGACGGTATCGTGGCAACTGACGAACGTGACTCCAACAACCCGAGCAATCCGGAAAACGTTGTCGTCATCGATTATACTTATAAAAACAACGCGCAGGAAGCCCTTCTGGTCGACGATATGAGTTTTAAATTAGTGGTCGGCGATACCGTATGTACCCCGTACTATTCCGGCTCGCTTGACTCCGCAGAGCTGATCAATGAAGGAGAATCCTGTTCGGCTCAGATGGCCTTCGAGGTCGGAAAAGATTTCAGGGAAGGTTCTCTGGTGTACACGGATGCTCAGACGCAGGAAGAGATACAGTTTGACGTTAAATTAAAATAGGGAAACACAGGACAGTGGAACGCAGACGAAATCAATCGTCCGCGTTCCACTGCTTCATTTTACATTCTCTGCCGGTCCGGCAGTCTCTCTGTGGATCAACTTTGTCCCCACTGTCACTTTCAATATCTCCTGCCGGTCCTGTCCCAGCATCATCTGCAGCCGCTCGACGGCCAGCTCGCCCATCCGTTCCAGATCCGCATGGATCGTCGTCAGGCCCGGGACGATCATATCGCAGATCCCGGAATTGTCGAATCCGATCACCGAGATATCCTGGGGAACGCGGTATCCGAAACGCTGAAAGATCCCGATCGCGGCGATCGCCATCACATCGTTGCAGGCCAAAAATGCCGTCGGCAGTTCCGACTGATTTTTGATATAGGATTCCAGGCTTTTTTCCGCCTCCTCCCGCAGCATGTTCAGATACACCACATACTCCGGTCTTACTTCCAGCCCCATCCGCTCCATGGCCTCGAAAAAGCTTCGCTTTCTGTGCTCCAGCGCTCCGGATTCCAGATCGCTTGTCAGGTATCCAATCCTTCGGTGTCCCAGCTGCATCAGGTAGCGGATCGCGGCGTGCAGGCTTCCAAGGTTGTCGATATTGACCGTATTGATCGGCTCCTCCTCGAAATAGCGGTCAATGCACACAAAGGGTACGTCTTTTGGAACCATGATCTTATCCGCACGGTGCGCGAACTCGGTTCCCAGGAAGATGATCCCGTCCGACTGCTCCCTTTTGATCTCCCCCAGCACCCTGCTCACATTGTCATAATTAGCGTTGATGATGGATATGGAACAATTGTATCTGGAGCATGCCCGCTCAACGCCGTCCAGGACTCTGATCAGAAAGTTATCTTTCCGGTTTGCGATCCAGTTTGTACTTTTGTAATAGACAAAACATATATTTCTCTTATCCAAAGAACGCTCCGGCTGATTCTTCAGTGTATATCCGTTTTCCAGCAGCAGATGTTCGATCTGTTTCCGCATTTCCATACGCACTCCCGGTTTACTGTTCAGTACCAGGGAGACGGATGACGGGGATGTGCCTGCCATTTTTGCAATGTCTCTTATCGTGACCTTCATCTTCTTCACCTCAGCAGTTATGATATGATGCCAGGGTCAAAAGGTCAAATACCGTTCATGCTTGCATGATAAGGCATTTGATCTTGGGACCCGCCAAACATGAGGAAGAAGCGATTTACGCAGTAAATCAGCGGATTCCGAATGTTTACAGGATTGCGGGAGCACGAAGTGCGGAGCAAGCCGTAGGCATCAGTTGGGGGCAAAAGACCTTTTGACCCCAACATCATGATATAAGAATAAATGATTTTCACTGCAATTGCAAGCGCCCCATACATCCAAAATCAATTTATACGATACCGTTCGGATAAATGATCACCCGGCACGCCTTCTGTTCGCGCAGAAGCTGTATGCCCGTCAGAATATCCTTTAACTCCAGCTTATGGCTTACGATCTCCTCCAGCCCCAGCCTATCGTCCTGAAGCAGATCGATCGCATACGGAAACGTATTGTGTGCACAGTACGTTCCCATCACGGTCAGCTCATTGCGCGTGATCACCGCGGGCGGCACCTGTGAGACCGCGTTCGCGTTCTGACCGAAGATCAGCATTTTTCCTCCGGCATTCAGAAGATTGACCGCCTCGCCGAAGACCGCACCGGCGCCCACCGCGTCGATCACGATGTCAAACATGCCGCCCCATTTCTTCATCACCGTCTCGCCGACCGGTTCCCCGGACGGGTCGATCACCAGATCGGCTCCGCATTTTTTTGCCCACGCCCTCCGGTCTTCTGCCATTTCGCAGACTGCCAGCTGTTTTACACCGTACAATTTCAATACTTTGATAAACGTCAGGCCGATCGGTCCCGCGCCGTACAGCAGCACGCGCTGCGACGGCATGGGATTTATTTTTCTCATGCCGTTCATGACACACGACAGCGGTTCGGTCTGCGCCGCCAGCTCCGGCCGCACCGATGCCGGCATGTGAAACAACTGAGCCTGTGGAATGACAGCATACTGCGCGAATCCTCCCGGCTTCGTCTGACCGTAAATCTCGGCATCCGGACACAGGTTGTCCATTCCCCGCCTGCAGTACTCACAGACATGACATTTCTCAATATTATCGACCACCACCGTGTCGCCCGCCGCAAACTGCGTGACTTCATCGCCGATGGCGTCCACGACTCCATAGAATTCATGCCCCATCACAGTCCCGGGCTTCGCGTACTGTGCCGGCGGAACATGCAGCACGTGCAGATCACTGCCGCAGATTCCGGCCGCCGTCACTTTCACTCGCACATCCGTGGGCCTTTCGATCTTTGGCACCTCACGTTTCTCCAGCTCAAGCACACCGTTCCCTTTAAATACCGCCGCCAACATTTTATCCATAGAGTCCTCCTTCATCACAATTCAAATATTCGTTTTACTATCTCCACATCTTTTTTTACAATCTCAAACTGATCCGCATCCAGCCGGCTCAAAGGCTCCTGGTTGTAGTAATTCTCCAGAAGCAGCCATTCGCTGCACGCCGTCTCCCGGATCACCTGTGCTGTTTCCATAAATCCGCTCTCACCGGTCCCGAGAAGCGCGCTGCTCAGCTTACGGTGGTACCCGTCTTTTAAGTGGATCTGCACCACATGGGGCGCCAGTTCCCTCAGATACTGTGCCGTGTCGGATGCCCCCGCGAGGAAATAATTCTGTGTGTCAAACATCAGCCCAAACCGGCCGCTGTTCACTTCCTCCATCATCCGAAGGCTGTCACCGATGGAGAGCGCGTTTTCTGTGGCAAGGACAACCCCCGCATCCTCAGCATATTCGCACAGCAGCCGGATCTTTTCGCACGTGTTCAGAAATCCCTCCTCGTCCAGGATCGCCCCGTCGTTGAAGCTGGGGAGCTGGACCACAGGAACCTCCATCTGTGCCGCCGCATCGATCGCGCGCCGGCACCCCTCCATGGCGATCATTCCCTTTCTGGTGTCCAGCGGATTGGTGAGTCCGTAGCGGTTCAGAAGCTCGACTGCGATCGACGTGATCGCAATCCCAAAATCCCGGCTCACCCTCCGATATTCATTCTGAATCCGTGAATTCGACAGCGGGTATCCGTTCTCATACGGCCCCAGATCGATCTCCGCGCCCGCAAATCCCATTTCCGCCGCCATCCGCACTCCGGTCGGTCCCTGCATAGGAAATCCCCACATGCAGATTCCCAGTTGAAATCCTCTCATCCTGCACACTCCTGTCACTGATCGCAGCCGGCGGCGGCCTACTGCCGCCGTCGCTTATTCGTATTCAGCCGCATTGTCTTTGTCAATGATCCACTGATCCGTATAGATAATCTTCGTTGCCTCATCATCATACTCCGGGGCCTCTCCGTCCAGATTTTTCAGGAACACCTCCACGGACCCCGAACCCATGCCGTACGGATCCTGTGCAACCGTGCCCAGCACCGTACCGTTCTTGATCGGCTCGAATACGTTGGTCTGCGCGTCATACCCGATGATATGTACATCATCCCCCGGTACGAGGCCTGCATCGGCGACCGCCTGCGATGCCGAGATCGCCATCGGGTCATTGCTGCAGAATACGACCTCCACATCCGGGTTTGCCGTGATGATGTCCTGCATGCAGGAGTATGCGATATCCGGTTCCGACTGTCCGGACAGCTCTGCCACTACCTGCCATCCTGCCGCTTCCACGGTGTCTTTGAATCCGTCACTCCGCACAATATTCGTGTTGGACGGGTCCACGGTGATCATCGCGGCTTTCTTAGAACCATCCGTATCCGCCAGTTTTTCCGCCGCATACTTTCCAGCCAGTACGCCTCCGTCATAATTGTCCGATTTCAGGCATGCCAGGTATCCCTGCGCCTCGGTACTGATATCCGCCAGCACGACAGGAATTCCCTTTTCCTCAGCGATCTTGTAAATATTTGCAGCCGCCTCGGGTTTGCAGGGAGTCAGCACAAGACATGCGATGTTCTGATTGAGAAGGTCCGTGCATCCCTGGATCATAATGCTCTGGTCACTCTGCTGGTCGTGCTCCACGTATTCATACCCGGCTGCCTCCGCCGCCTCCTTTACGCCCTTTGCCAGCGTCACGTAATATTCCCAGCTCATGTTGTAGCAGGAATACGCAATCACTCCCTTGGAATCCCCGGACGGTTTTTCTGCATCTTTTCCTGTATCTTCACCGTCCTCACCTTCATCCGTCTTTGCCGTATCAGCCGCCGCGCCGCCCGTCTGTTCCTCCTGTTTTGACGGGGAACCGCATCCGATGAGCCAAATCGCCAGGATCGTTATCAGGATTACCGCCAGCATTTTTTTAATTTTTTTCATATTCTTCTCCTTTGCTTGTCTTTCACTATGTTTTTGTCTCCATTTGTGTCATGCACTCTGTGCTGCCTTTTTCTGAGAGTTTTCCCGCAGTCTGCCGACCGTACGCTGGATGAAATCAAACGAGAATGCCAGCAGCAGGATGATTCCCATGCAGATTCTCTGCCATTTTGCATCCACGTGATACAGATTCAGGCAATTAGCCACACTCGCATACAGGATCGCTGCGATCACTGTGTTAAAAATACTACCCTCCCCTCCTGTCAGTTTCGTTCCTCCCAGTACCACAACAGTTATCGCATCAAAATGAAAATTGGTCGCCACATCCGGGCTGGCGCACGCCTGTCTCGCCGTCACGATCATCGTGGCCGCCGCTGTACAGAATCCCATCAGCATGAACGCCAGTGTCTTTACCCGCTTCGTGTTGATCCCGCTGATGCTGCACGCCTTCATCGAATTTCCCAGAGCACGGACATTTCTGCCGTATACCGTCCGGTTTAAGATCACCGCCCCGATCACCGCCAGCACCAGCAGCATGATAAACGGGATCGGTATGATACCTATGCTTCCGTTCCCGATCTGAAGAAACGCGGGTTCTGTGCACATGATGGTATTGGCATCATTCAGGATGTACGCCAGCGCACGGAAACTGTAGTACGTTCCCAGCGTCGTGATAAATGCCGGCACATTAAAATATGAGACGATCACTCCGTTGAGCAGCCCGCATATCACCCCGGCGATACAGACAAGAATGAGAGACGGGACCATCCCGGCAGAATTCATGGCGCCCGCCATCACGATGCCGAGAAAAGCCAGCATGGAACCGATGGACAGGTCAAAATCCCCCATGATAATGATAAATGTCATTCCAAGCGCCGCGATTCCCGTGGAAGACGCCTCCCTGAGAATACTTGCGAGATTATCGCCCATGCGGAAGTTCCCGTTCAGTGCAAACATGATGATCCAGAAAGCCGCCAGGATCAGCACTACGACGTGTTTTCCGACACTCACTTTTTTCATATCCTAACCCTCCCTCCTGATCTGTTTTTCGTTCTTCATTGTCTTGATCCCGTTTACCACCAGCGCAAAGATCAGGATGACGCCGATCACAAGCTGCTGATAATAGGAATTCACATTATTGATGTTCAGTCCGTTCTTGATCACCGCGATCAGTATCGAGGCGATCAGAGTCCCCGTCAGATTTCCTTTCCCGCCCGTGATGAGCGTCCCGCCGAGAATAACGGTCGTCATGACATCCAGTGCGAAATCTTCCCCGATCGTCGCCTTGCCGAACATGACCTGCGCGGTCTTTATGAGGCTCGAGAAGACAGCCGTCACTGCCGTCAGCACGAATGCCGCGACGATCATCCTGTTTGTCTTGATGCCTGAAATACGCGACGCGTCGGCGTTGGAACCGACACTGCGTATCTTCATCCCAAATGCCGTCGCATGGTAGATGAAGTAGGCACATGCATAGACGAGTATGGTCAGCAGTATCGGAAACGGAATTCCTGCGACACTTCCGGATGAGATGAATTTGACGCTCGTCATGGAATAGAGTGGAACATCCGCGCCGTTTGCCAGGAGCACCGCGATGCCCCTGATCAGGATCATCGTCACGAGCGTCGCCGCAAACGCCTGAATCTGCAGCTTCGTCACGATCAGGCCATTGATGATTCCGACCATCACGGCGATCGCAAATGCCGCCAGAATCGCCGGAAACAGTCCTGCCGCCGTGGCAACTCTGGCTACCACCACGCTCACCAGTGCCAGGATCGATCCGATGGACATATCAAATACGCCCGCCGTGTAGGCAAACGTCATGCCCGCAGCGGCAATAGCCGTCAGCGAGACCTGAACCAGAATATTTTTAATATTGAACGCCGTCATCATGTTCGGCTGCATCACGGAAAATACGGCGAACAGCACGATGATCACAGCTCCCAGGCTGATGTTTTCGCTATGTCTGGATATGATTTTTTTCATCTTCCCGCTCACGCCTCCTTTCCTGACGCAAACGTCAGAATCCGTTCTTTGTTAAATTCGTCTCTCGTCAGGCCTCCCGTCACCCGCCCGTCACAGAATACAATCACGCGGTCACAGACCTTGATGAGCTCATTCATATCAGAAAACACTGCGATGATCCCCATTCCGTTTCGTGCAAGCTCGGACAGCAGGTTGTAGATCTCTTCTTTAGCCCCGACGTCGATACCGCGGGTCGGCTCCAGCATGATGAAGACTCTGTTGTCCAGCAGCAGGTCTCGTCCCAGCAGCGCCTTCTGCTGATTGCCTCCGCTCAGATATGAGATCTTTTGCTTTGGATTCGCGTACTTGATCGCCATAAAGTCCGTCATTTTCTGAAGCTGCTCCTGCTCGCCTTTCGGGTCGATATAGAAGCCGAATTTCTTCTTCAGGCTGCGTATGGAGATCAGGGTCACATTCTCCTCGACCGACATCATCGGCAGGATTCCCTTGTCCTTGCGGTCGTCCGTCAGGAAACAGACGCCGTGTTCGATGGCATCCTGAGGATTCTTAAATCGCACTTCTCTCCCGTCCAGGAACACCTGCCCGCTGTCATACTGGAACAGTCCGTAAATCGCAGACAGTACTTCTTCCCTTCCGCACCCCATCAGGCCGGCTGCACCCAGTATTTCACCCTGATGGAGACAAAACGAGACGTCTTCAAATACATTTTTAAGAGTCAGTCCCCTGACTTCCATCAGTACATGATCCGTTGCATGGCAGGGGCGCACCGCACCATGATCGATCTCATGGCCTACCATCAGTTTGATGATGGCCGCCTCCGTCAGCTCGCTGATCGGTTTCGTATCCACATACTCGCCGTTTCGCAGCACAGTGACGGTATCCGCCATGTCAAACACCTCTTTCAGCCTGTGTGATATGTACAGGATCGTCTTGCCCTCATTCCTGAGCATACGCACGACCTCTTCCAGCTTTTCGACTTCCTCCTCATTCAGGGCTGCCGTCGGCTCGTCCATGATGATGATATCCGAATTCCTTGACAGCGATTTTGCAATCTCCACCATCTGCTTCTCCGACACCGAAAGGTCTTTCACGTATTCATCAGGGTCCACATTGATTTCCAGGAAATCCAGCAGCTCCTTTGCCTTTGCTGATCGCTTTTTCTTTTCCACAATCCCAAGAAAAGTCTTTTTCGGTATATCCGAGATAAAGATATTCTCCGCAACCGTCAGTTCAGGCACCAGATTAAATTCCTGGTAAATAACGCTGATTCCGCACTCATCCGCGTCCCTGACGTTTTTGATGTTCCGCTCTCTGCCGTCAATACTGATCGAACCGCCGTCCGCCTGGTATGCGCCGCCCAGAATCTTCATCAGCGTACTTTTCCCCGCGCCGTTCTCACCCATGATGGCGTGGACACTGCCCTGTTCAATATCAAAGCTGATATCCCTCAGTGCGTACACACCGTAAAACTGTTTGCAGACATTGCGGATCTGAATATATGCCCCCACGCTTCCCCCTCCTTTTGTTTTACATTTGTTTTATATTTTAATATTTGTTTTACTTTTTACATTATGCATTATTTTGCTTTTTCTGTCAATATTATCGGATTAATTTTTTATTTAACGTCATTTTCACTATATTTTAATTGTATTTTATATATATTTTTACTTTTCCCCAGATTTTATTTCAAAATTTTAACTAATTTTGTTTTATATTTAATAAAATATTTTTACTTGCACACAAAAAAATCCCGTCTATGATACGTAGTTCATACCATAGACGGGATTTTCTTATCATTTAAACGAAATTTCTGTTATCAGCAATTTTCACAGCGAAAGCTTCCGCACTCTGTCTCTTCACAGGAACAGGCGTTGGAGCCTTCGATTCCGATTTCTCTTGCTGTACATTTTTCATGGTCATTAAATGTACATTTACATGCCTCACAGCGGATATCGATGGTTGTACATCCGCAGCCCTCGTCCGCGCTGTTGCTCATGGAATCACTGCGCTCCACAAAGCTTGCACAGCAGGTGTCGTCCGGATGACGTGCGTCGTCACCTGCGACCTTGATTTCTCCTCTTGAGCAGAGTTCGTCTTTGTTGTAAATGCATGTTGTCGCTGCACAACTTAATACTGGCATACATACTACCTCCTTTTCATTTTGGGATAGTATGTGCGCTTCCTGGCTTTTTATACATGGTTAAACACCGTGTTTTTTTAATTTTCAACTTCAATTCTGCGGATTTCCTTTGTGCGGATTTCGCGGCAGATACCGTCAATAAAGGAATCCAAAGTCTTCTGCCCTTCATCCCCGAGATAGCGGCTCCTGACTGAGACTACCCCTTCTTCCTCTTCCTGTGCGCCCACGACCAGCATATAAGGAATCTTCTGAAGCCTGGCTTCCCGTATCTTATAACCGATCTTTTCACTTCGGTTGTCCGCGGAGCAGCGGATGCCGTTCTCTTTCAGCTGTGCCTCCACTTTTGCCGCATAATCCTGATACTTTTCAGAAATCGGAAGCACGCGCACCTGTTCCGGACATAACCACGTCGGGAACAGTCCGGCATATTTCTCGATCAGCCATGCCAGCGTTCTCTCATAGCATCCCATCGCTGTGCGGTGAATGATATACGGACGCTTCTTCTCTCCGTCCCGGTCAACAAAACTCATGTCAAAGCGTTCTGCCAGGAACATATCCAGCTGGATCGTGATCATGGTATCTTCTTTGCCGTATACGTTCTTCGCCTGAATATCCAGTTTCGGTCCGTAGAATGCCGCTTCCCCTTCTGCCTCCGTGAAATCAATGCCGATATGACCCAGGATCTGGCGCATCGTATCCTGCACTTCATTCCACATCTCTTCCGTTCCGAGATATTTCTCCTGATTACTGGGATCCCAGAGTGAGAGACGGTATGTCACATCGTCCTGGAGACCGAGCGTCGTCATGCAGTATTTTGCCAGATCCACGCAGCCTTTGAATTCTTCCTCGACCTGGTCGGGACGTATAATCAGATGGCCTTCTGAGATCGTAAACTGCCGGACACGCGTCAGGCCGTGCATCTCCCCGGAATCTTCATTTCGAAAGAGTGTGGATGTCTCACCGTAGCGCAGCGGCAGCTCACGGTAACTGTGCTGTTTTGCCTTGTATACATAGTACTGGAACGGGCATGTCATGGGACGGAGTGCATAGACTTCCTCATCCTTCTCTTCATCCCCCAGCACAAACATCCCTTCTTTATAGTGATTCCAGTGATCAGAAATCACATACAGGTCTTTTTTTGCCATCAGCGGAGTCTTCGTTCGGATATAGCCGCGTTTTTCTTCCTCGTCCTCGACCCAGCGCTGCAGCGTCTGAATGATCGTTACACCGTTCGGCATGATCAGCGGCAGCCCCTGTCCAACCACGTCAACTGTCGTAAAGATCTCCATCTCACGCCCCAGTTTGTTGTGATCTCGTTTTTTCGCCTCCTCCAGCTGCTCAAGATATACTTTCAGTTCATCCTTTTTCGCAAATGCCGTTCCATAGATACGGGTCAGCATCTTATTCTTCTCACTGCCTCTCCAGTACGCCCCTGATGAGGAGATCAGTTTGAACGCCCTGATGGATTTCGTGCTCATCAGGTGCGGTCCTGCACAGAGGTCGACAAAGTCTCCCTGTGAATAGAATGAGATCACCGCGTCCTCCGGGAGATCTTCGATCAGCTCGACTTTATACGGCTCATCCTTCTCCCGCATAAAAGCGATCGCTTCCGCTCTCGGCAGTGTGAAGCGCTCCAGCCTGGCTCCCTCTTTTATGATCTTCTTCATTTCCTTTTCGATTGCATCCAGATCTTCTCTGGTAAAAGACTGGCTGTCAAAATCATAGTAAAATCCGGTATCGATGGACGGTCCGATCGCCAGCTTCGCTTCCGGATACAGGCGCTTCACCGCTTCCGCCAGTACATGGGACGTCGTATGGCGAAGTGCCGCAAGACCTTCCGGGTCATTCGCCGTCAGGATGCTTAGCGTACAGTCCGAATCCACGACCGTCCTCAGGTCCACAACCTCACCATTCACAGCACCGGCCGTCGCCGCCCGTGCCAGACCCTCGCTGATATCAAGGGCTATGTCATAGACCGACAGCGCCTGCTCATATTCCTTCACCGTTCCATCTTTCAATGTAATCTGCATGATCATTCTCCTTTTTTTCATTGACTTTATTTCTGTTTCATAACATGGAATCCCGCATGCGGGATCCTCGCAGAGCATTTTTGCTTTACAGGACATATTTGCCTGTGAAAAAAGATTGCGCTCTCGCGCAATCTCCGCGCGCGAGCGGACTGCAAAGCAGTAGTTTCCTTTCCGCGAGCTGCGCATCTATGCACGAAGTGCATTTTGTTACATAGGAGATTCCGGAGGAATTTCCTATGTAACAAAAAAATCGTCCCGGTCTGCTCTCACAGACAGGGACGACGTATGCGCGGTTCCACCCTGATTGTACCGACTCTGCGGTCAGTACCACTCAGCTGATGATAACGGAATCACCGGACCGGATCAGGGTCACTCAGAGTTAGTTTTCGAATGCTTCCCCATAAGATGCTTCCAGCCTCTCACATCTCTCTCTGGATGGTTGCCACATTTTACTCTTCTCTTCAACGTGATGTTCATAATAGTAGTACTATTATAGCATCCTGCATGTTTTTGTCAACCTTTACTGGGCGATTTTTCTATTTCTTCCGCCACCCTTTCGAATGCCTCCGTCACACAGTCAGGGACCATGCCTTTCCTGAACGTATAATATGATGATTCCTTGTTTTTGCCGGCAACTGTCCGTTCTGTAACCACACTGATGTTATATCCCATCTCTTCGTATAAAGTGCTGTTTCTGTTCAGGATCGCACTCTCCATAATGTCCCGGATATCCTCCGCATCAGTGAACGTCAGCGAACCGTCCTCATTTACCGAACTGAATGCAGAGTAATCGGCCGTCCGCATTGAATAATCTTCCGTATAATTGTAAATGGTGATCTGCTCCACCTCCGACAATTCCGGTTTCCCCTGCATCTCGTATCCCAGTTGGCCAAGCAGACTGCGTGTCTCTGTAAAGTTTTCATATACACAGTATGCTGTGGCAAGCTCCTCATAGGAATCCTTATAAAAATCCAAAACCCCGATCACAGCTTCCGGCTTCAAGTCCTCAGAAGACGCCTCTTTGAGCTCATGCTGATACACCGACAGGAGTTTCTGTGCATCCTCCTTTGTGATATTCATGATCTCACTTGCATGATATCCATCGCTCAGCTCTACCTGTTTGATCGCCGGATTCTGGATATTCATATTCATGAGCGGATATTCGCCCTCTTTGAATCCCGGGGTATCGTACAGCGACGGGATCAGAGTTTCCAGCTCCTCGTCCTCAATATGGTAGCTGCGGTACTTCACGCCGCCTCCCTTCAGTACAAACTGTACGTTTACAAATGACCAGTTACTATCCTTGGAATCTTTATAACTCTGTGACTTCTCATTTTCAACACCCAGCTCGGCAAGCTTGTATGCCGTCTCGATATCTTTCATCTTTCCGTATTTAAACCGGTACTGATCCATCGTATAGGAATGAAGCTGACCATCCGTCTGTTCATAATAGTTCATGTAATCGTCCAGCCCGTTTACAGACACCGCCATCGACTCAATCTTATTCTCCCCGGGTATCCTCGTATCATAGCCAAAAATGTCAAAACGGAATACTGCCGCAAACAACAGCACGATGCCAAGCGAGATGAAAAATGTCATCTTCTGAGACAGGACTTTTTTAAATTCATAGGAATAGATCACTTCCACAATACAATGGAGAATGACGGTTCCGAATACGATGCCAAACGCCACCCAGAAATCCACCGCCTCCATTGCCATGCTCGCAAAAAACAGGCCGCATGCCGCAGAGAGAACCGTCAGCAGCAATACTTTGATCACCGGTTTTGACTTCGGGAATACCATGGAGTGAAGTGCCGCTTCCGACGGGCGCTTCTTGTACAGCCAAAGCGCGGCAGCCAGAAGAACCGCAGCAATCACAATGACGGCAGCCAGCATGAACCAGTTCTCCAGCAGAACAGAGATACTGTTCTGCTCATTTTCATAGAAGACTGTCATGTGGTTGATGTACATGGTAACCGGCGACAGATATCCCAGTATTTTGTGAAACAGGCTGTCACCGGACATATAAAACGTATCAAAATACATCTGATAATACCCGCATACGACTGCCTGCAGCGCAGGAGCATAGCCGAAGAATACGATAGTCCCGAACACGCCGACCAGAATTCTCCCGGTCATCACAATCGCAATAATCACCACATGATAAAACAGCAGAAAATAGAACAGCTGAATGAAAATACCGACAATGAAACTGTTCATCACTGCAGCTGTGCAGACCGTGCGTGTGATACATACGATCAGCATTAGCAGGATATTGACTCCGTACGGAATCAGAAAGATGAACAGTCCGCTGATATACTGTATCCCGAACAGAGTCTCCCGCTTCACGGGCATGCTGTGGAACAGGTCCAGTTTATTTTTCGACTGCAGGTAGGAAAAGCCTGTAAATGCAGCCAGCACAGCGCTCACTATGATTCCCGCCGCAACCAGATAGTTATCCGCACTGACATAGCGCGCCGTCATCTCAAACAGATCCGCAGCTTTGATCCCGCCGTCGGCCAGCATTCTCTGGTAATTTCCGACTTTCAGCATGCAGCCGAGAGGCAGTACGATAAAGAAGCCCAGAAACAGAAGCGCCATGACCCATATCCTTCGCTTCATATCACTGCGTACCATTTTAAAAAATGAGATTTTTGATGTCATATCCTGCCACCTCCGTTTCACTGATAAAGATTTCTTCCAACGTCAGAGGAAGTATCTCGCAGAACAGTGGATTTTTGGATTCCACCCGCTCCAGAATCTCACTTTTTGACCCTCTGGCAGTAATAGTCAACAGAGAACCGCTCCTTACGCACTGCAGCACCTCCAGTTCCTTGAGCAGCATCTCCTCGTCAGCCGTCACCGGAACGACGCACTGCACTTTATGGATCATGCATTTCATCTCTTCCAGGTCTCTAGAAAACAGGATTCCTCCCTGGTGAAGAAGCCCGACATGGTCACAGATATCTTCCAGCTCCCGAAGATTGTGGGACGCGATCACCGGTGTAAAATCCCTGCCCATGATCTCCGACACAAACATGCTTTTGACCGCCTGGCGCATGACCGGATCAAGTCCGTCAAACGTCTCGTCACACAGCAGATACTTCGTGTTGGCACATACCCCGAGCAGTACCGATACCTGCCGTTTCATCCCCTTCGAAAACGTATTGATCTTTCTTTCCATATCCAGCCCGAATTTTTCCAGATATTCTTTGAACTTCCTCCTGTCAAAGTCCTGATAGATCATCGCATAATAATCCATCATATCTTTCGCAGAAGCGTTCGGAAAATAATACTGATCGTCCGAGATGAAGAACAGCTTTTCTTTCGCAGCCGTGTTCTCATATACGGGCGTTCCATCGATCAGCACTTCTCCGGTATCCGGTTTTAAAATACCGCTGACAATTCTCAGAAATGTACTTTTCCCGGCACCGTTCGTTCCGACCAGTCCAAAAACTGCCCCCTCGCGAATGTCTGCGCTCATATCATGTATCGCCTGTACATCGCCGAACTGTTTGCGGATATTCTTAATTTCAATCATCGTCTCCCCTCCTTATAGATTGTATCTACATGAGAATACATGTCTGTCTTCTCAATTCCCAAATCATATCCCTGCTCAAGCAGCATATCCAGGTCATCAAAGAAGCAGCGTCTTCTCTCGGTAATAAAATTCTTCCTGGAAGAGACAAAGTTTCCCCGTCCTTTAATGGGATAGATATATCCCTGCTGCTCAAGAAGCCCATACGCCCTCTGGATAGTGTTCGGATTGATTGACAATTCCATGGCCAGATTTCTGACAGACGGCATCTGCTCGTTTTCCTTTAAAACCCCTTTAATAATCAACATCTGCAGTTTCTCGGTAATCTGTTCGTAAAGCGGCCTGCGATCCTGATAATCCAACACAATCATGAATGCCTCCTTCCACCACTTGTGTATCAAGTGTACTAATGGTATTAATACACTTATACTATATAAAAACCCTGACACGTTCGTCAAGGCTTTTATGCTTTTTTTATATTTACTTACCGCAGCATTTTTTGTATTTTTTACCGCTGCCGCACGGACATGGATCGTTTCTTCCGACTTTGTGTCCTTTTACGATCGTACCGGATTTCTTCTGTTCCAGGTACAGCTCTTTTAAATGCTCTTCCGTGAAGATTTCCTTCCATGCCGGGAGTTCATACAGCCAGTCAGCTTTCGCATCAACCATGTTTTTATACAGCAGTTCTTTATCAAATCCCAGATTGACGGTGGTATCCTCATCCATCTCTTCGATTGGATTCGCTTCCTTCAGGCTGTCATTGATACCGTCCAGGAAACCGACCATCGTCATCACATCGATCTCATATTTCTCCGCCAGCTCTTTTACTGTTCCGGTCACAACCTCGTCCGGCTCCGCAAGAAGCTGTTCGTAAATTCCTTTTTCAACCAGGAAATATTCTGCCCAGAATTTCTGGAGTTTCCCCTTATCTGCGTTCTGATCATACGCAATTTTTCTCCACTGTTCTAATAAACTCATTTATACGTCCCTTCTTTCACATCGTACTTCCATCACACCCGTGATGCTAACAGATATAGTATATATGATACAGACTTTTTTTTCAACTGCTTTTATTTTATCTGATTTTCATTATAATAAAGTATAGACACCCGACAGTACAGGAGGAAAATGATCATGAGAGACGTATTAGACGCACATACACACACCATCGTAAGCGGACACGCATACAACACCATGACAGAGATGATGCAGGCTGCAGCCGAAAAGAAGCTGGAACTGCTTGCGATCACCGACCACGCCCCGGCAATGCCCGGCAGCACCCATCCGTATTATTTCAGCAATTCCGATATGATCGACCGGGAATATTACCGGGAGAAATTCGGCGGCACCACCCGCTACCTGATCGGTGTTGAACTGAACATCCTGCCGGGCGGCGATATCGACCTCGGTCCGAAAGACCTGGCGAAAATGGACGTCGCCATCGCCAGCATCCACCCGCCGTGCTACCCGTGCCGTGATGCAGACGAGAATACACGCGTCTATCTGCGCGTCATGGAAAACCCCTGTATCCATATCATCGGTCATCCGGATGACGGCCGTTTTCCTGTGCACATGGAAGCACTGGTGGAGGGAGCAAAAAAAGCCGGCAAGGTTCTGGAGCTGAACAATCACTCTCTCGATCCGAGAACCACACGCCGCGGTGCCCGCGATATCGACCGCAGGATGCTGCAGCTCTGCAAGGAATACGGCCAGCCGGTCATCGTCAGCAGCGATGCCCATACGAATACCGAGATCGGCAATCACGCAGCCGCTTATCAGTTGCTTGAAGAAACCGGTTTTCCGGAAAATCTTGTATTAAACACCTCCGTCAGCCTTTTTCTGAAATACACCAATCTTCCGAACAAGGACGCATAACGCGATGATGACCAGCATGACGGGCAATGTCTGACCGACCGGCGTGTCAATTCTCATGAACATCCGGTAGATGAGAAACCCGATACCCCAGAGAACCAGGTTCACCCAGTCCGCACTGCAGGCATCACTTCTGCGTTTCAGGATGAAATAATCCGCGATCTGAATGGCGATCATCGGTGCAAAGACAGACCCGATCAGATAGAGGAAACCTTCAAAGCTCTGAATCGGGGTAAAGATGGACAGTAAAATACCGACAACCGCCACACCGATCGCCATCGGCTTTTCCTTCAGCCTCCGCGATATGCTCTCTGCGCTCACACCCGCTGAAAATGCATCAAGAAACGTTGTTGTCACCGTGGATACCACCAGGATGAGAACACCGGCGATTCCGAGCCCTGCCTGAAGCATGATGTTCGAGATCTGTGTTTCTCCGGTAAAGACGGCTGCTCCCATTCCAATGGCATACATCCAGCAGCTGCCCGCAAAATACACGAGCGTACTGACCACGGTGGCCTGGCACGGTTTCTTCGCATCCCGCGTGTAGTCCGAGATCAGCGGCAGCCAGGACAGCGGCATCGCCGCACTCAGTTCAACGGCCGCACCAAAACTGAGACTATTCTCCACGGACGCCGCAGGTGTGCCTTTGAATACGACCGTGCTTAAAATAATCGTCAGTATAAACAACGCACCCATAGCGATATAATTCAGTTTACCGATATTTTTAATGCCGATGGTGACCCATAAGATGATCAGCGCTCCGATCGCCAGACACCAGATCCATGTCTGGTCAATCCCCCACAGTTTTCCCGTTATCACAGTCGTCGCCTGTGCTCCGTTGATGATCATGATGGCAGTCCATCCCACCAGCTGCAGCACATTCAGAACAGCAAACAGCAGTGCGCCTTTGCTTCCGAATGACATTTTAACGGTCTCCATCGCGCTTTTCCCCGTCTGGCCTCCGATCAGCCCGGCCAGGCAGAACAGCAGGCATCCGATCAGATGCCCGAGCAGGATGGCAGCCATCCCTTTCTGCATGCCAAGCGGTGCAATATAGGTACCCGTCAGTATCTCAGCGATCGACACGGCGGCTCCGAACCAGATCAGTCCATTGCCCAGCGTCGATGTCTTCTTTGCTTCCACTTCACAATTCCCCCTTTCTGTCAGATCATAAACATGTGATTGAGCGGTCCGCTGCCATGCCCCAGATTGAGGTTAGCGCGCAGTGCCCCCGATATGTATGCTTTTGCAGATGTTACACTGTCCGTCAGCGTGTCACCCTTTGCCAGGCCGCACGCGATCGCAGAGGACAGCGTGCACCCGGTTCCGTGAGTGTTTGGATTGCTGATACGCTCACCGTTCAGCCAATTGAAACTGCCGTTTGCATACAGCAGGTCATTGGCATCATTCAGGTCATGGCCGCCCTTTATCAATACCGCTCCATTTGTGAAATCTGCGATCTTCACAGCCGCCTTCTCCATATCCGCCGCTGTTTTTATTTCCATCCCGCATAGCACCTCCGCCTCCGGTATATTCGGCGTGATCACCTCCGCGAGCGGGATCAGCGTATGAACGAGAGTCTCAGCGGCATCCTCGGCCAGCAGCCGGCTTCCGCTCGTCGATACCATCACGGGATCCGTCACGATATGCTGCGCCCCGTATTCTTTTAATTTATCAGCGATCACCTCAATCAGCGCCGCCGAAGATACCATTCCGATCTTTACAGCGTCCGGATATATATCTTTAAAAATGCAGTCGAGCTGGTTTGCCAGAAATTCCGGCGTCACCTCCATGATCCCATAGACTCCCGTGGTATTCTGTGCCGTCAGTGCCGTAACCGCACTCATCGCATACAGCCCGTGTGCCGTGACTGTCTTGATATCCGCCTGAATGCCGGCTCCTCCGCTCGAATCACTGCCCGCAATCGTCAATACTGTCTTCATCAGATATTATATTCTCCTTCCATCAATTCACCAAAGTCGTAGATATAGCGGTCGGCAAGTGCGATCATGGCTTCCTTTTCGTATTCTGAATACCGGTCGTAGACGCCGACCGCAAGAAAGCCGCCTGCCCTGGCTCCCTCGATTCCTTTTAAAATATCCTCAAATACCGCGCTCTCCTTTGGTTTCACCTGCATTCTGGCAGCTGCCTCCTCATAGATATCCGGATACCCTTTACCGCGTGTTACATCGCGGACTGTGACGATGTGTTCAAAGTACCCGTCAATACCATTATTGACAAGCGCCGGTTTAAACAGTTCCTCATCCGACGAGGTAGCCGCCGCAATCCGAACGCCTCTTTCCTTCAGCAGTCCGAGATATTCCCGGACATTCGGTTTCAGTGCAACGGTATTTCGATAGGCATCTTTCGCCATGGAATACCATTCCTGTATGATCGCTTCCGGATCTTCCTTCAGTCCAAAGCGCTTCACTGTATAGTCTGCCGCCGCCTCAAATCCCATCGGTGTGACCGCCTCAAGATAGTCTTCGGGCAGGTCAAGGTTCCGTTTCCCTAAAAATTCGATATCGACCGTTTCCCAGACTCCCATCGAATCCAGAAGTGTGCCGTCCAGGTCAAAGATTGCCGCTTTAAATTCTCTCATTCTCTACTCCCTGAATTTTGATACCATCTCTCTTGCCGCCTGTTCGATGTCCTCTGCTGCAATAACAGCGGATACGACCGCCAGGCCGTCGATTCCGGTATCCTTAAAATGATGCACTGTTTTCTGATTAATCCCCCCGATGACAACGATCGGTACGTCTGCGGCACTGCGGATCGCCCTCAGTTCTTCCATCGTAACGGGGCGCGCATCTGTCTTGGTATCCGTCGGAAACATCGCCCCGACTCCCAGATAGTCTGCACCGTCTTTCACCGCCTGCTCTGCCTCGGAGACCTTCGCGGCAGACACCCCTACGATCTTATCCTCTCCAATGATACTGCGCACCACACTGGCCGGAAGATCACTCTGTCCCACATGGACACCGTCCGCATCGATTGCAAGCGCGATATCCACGCGATCATTGATAATCAGCGGCACCTGGTATTTTCTTGTGATCTCACGGATGTTCACCGCCGCCTGATAAAATTCTCTCGAAGAACAATGCTTCTCCCTGAGCTGGACAACCGTACATCCGCCTTTGATCGCCTTCTCAACCGCCTCCTCCAGCGTTTCCGTACTCATCAGTTCCCTGTCCGTGCACAGGTACAACGTATAATCAATGTTTTGCTTCTTCAATTTTTCCCATCTCCTCTATCATCTGTTCATTCAGCATGGACAATGCATCCATCAGTGCCACGCGAAAACTGCCGGTTCCCATGTGTCCCGCCTTTTCATACGCAATTTCGCCGGCAATACCCATGGACATCACACCCGCGGCCGCCGCCGTGAATGCGTCCTGTTTCATTCCCGCATAGCCGCCCGTAACTGCGCTTGCCATGCATCCGGTTCCTGTAATCTTCGAGAGCATTGGATGTCCGTTGAATATCCTGACGGCACGGGCGCCGTCCGAGACCACATCGACAGCTCCTGTGACGGCGACTGTGCAGGAGAGCTTCTCCGCCGCCGTTTTTGCCACCGCAAGTGCATCTTTGTCACTGTCCTCCTCCGAGGTATCTACCCCCTTGGTGGACGCGGACAGGCCTGCCACATAAGACACCTCCGAGAGATTTCCCCGAAGAATGCTGATCTCAACCTGCTCCAGAATCCTCTGCGTAGTCTCGTTCCGGAGCTTTGACGCTCCCGCGCCCACCGGGTCAAAGACGACGGGAATCCCCAGCTCATTTGCTCTCTTCCCCGCCAGGATCATGGATTCTATGGTTCTCTGGTTTAACGTCCCGATATTGATGACCAGCGCAGAGGATATGGCAGTGATATCTGCCGCTTCCAACATGTCATCCGCCATGATAGGTGAAGCTCCGATCGCAAGTAGGGCGTTCGCACAGTCATTGACTGTCACGTAATTTGTTATGTTATGGACAAGAGGGACTGTATTTCTCATCCCGGTATTCAGTTTCGCTGCTTCCTGTTTTACACTCATACTTTTCTCTCCTTTTTCTTTAGAATTATAATTGCAAACGAAAAAAATGCCCGGGTGCAAATCCCCAGACATTCTACTTCCAACTGTGTTTGTTTGCTCCCTACGACGGTATTAACCGACAGGTTCAAAGGGTCAGGTGCGCCACGTGACGTGCGCCGCCTTCTCAACTGCATCAGTTCCCCTGCAATTATAAAATTGTAATAGTATTATAGCAACATTGACTTCTGTTTGCAAGCTTTGCAGAGCAGCCCTGTTAAATATTGCTGAAACACTTGATTTTTCATGAAAAACTGCTATAATAAAATACATGCAGATATAGTTTATCGGTAGAATGCTAGCTTCCCAAGCTGGAGAGGGGGGTTCGATTCCCCTTATCTGCTGTCGGTTTGAAAGCGGAATAGCTTTCCTTTTTGGAGGGCTATTCTTTTTTATGTTACGAATACGCAGACATCCAAAGAATCATAAGGAGGGAAGAATGGCAAAAGAAAAAAGCAGCAAAATCACATTTACGGAGGGCTCTGTTTTTCAGGCTATTGTACGGTTTGCCCTGCCTGTGCTGGGCGCCCTGGTGCTTCAGGCAGCATACGGAGCAGTCGATCTGCTGGTAGTCGGCCAGTTCGGTGATGCCAGCAGCATATCAGCGGTTGGAACCGGAAGCGCGTTTATGCAGATGGTAACTTTCATTATAACCAGCCTTGCCATGGGCGCAACGGTCGTCATAGGGCAGCATATCGGTGAAAAAAAGCCGGAGGAATCCGGTAATACGGTCGGCACCTCCATCGTACTGTTTGTAATCATCGGGATCATAGTGACGATACTGCTGGAGGTGTTTGCAGGAAACATCGCACATCTTCTGCAGGTACCGGCGGAATCTTTTGACAAGGCAGTCACTTATATCCGTATCTGTTCCGGCGGTATTCTGATCATCATCGCGTATAATGTAATCAGCAGTATCCTCCGCGGTGTCGGCAACGCCAATCTTCCGTTCCTGTTCGTCGGAATCGCATGCATTGTCAATATTGTCGGAGACCTGCTGCTTGTCGGGGTCTTTAAAATGGACGTAACCGGAGCCGCAATCGCTACCATCGCGGCACAGGGGGTGTCGGTGATCGCCTCTCTGCTGGTTCTGAGACGTCAGAATCTCCCCATCTCCTTTTCCCTTCAGCAATGCAGGATATTCGTCAGAGAACTGCGGCTGATCCTGAAAATAGGCGTACCGATCGCCCTGCAGGAGACCACGGTACAAATCTCCTTCCTGGTGATCAACTCCATCATCAACGGTATGGGCCTTCAGCCATCGGCGGGATACGGCGTTGCCCAAAAAATCGTCTCCTTTATCATGCTGGTGCCGGCCTCCGTCATGCAGAGTGTCTCAGCCTTCGTCGCACAGAATGTGGGGGCAGGCAAAATGGACCGCGCCAAAAAAGGATTCTACACTGCAATGTTCTCCGGCATAGCAGTCGGAATCGTGATGTTTGTGGCCGGCTTCTTCGGGGGTGCCGGGCTGTCCGCTGCATTCACGTCCGATCAGGCGGTGATCACGCAGAGTGCCAGCTATCTGAGGGGCTTTTCGGCAGACTGTATCCTCACCTGTGTATTATTCAGCAGCATCGGATATTTTAATGGCTGCGGCAAAAGCATTCCCGTCATGCTGCAGGGAATCACATCCGCATTCTGCATCCGTATCCCGGTATCAATACTGATGTCCCGGCTTCCTGGTGCATCTCTGATGCTGGTCGGTCTTGCCACGCCGATCACGACGGTATACGGCATTGTCTTTTTCCTGATTTGTTTCAGGCGGCTGAAACAAAAGTAGCTGTACATATCTGATAGTGCTGAAATAGAAAGTCCGATTTCCCCAGGGTGAGAATCCCTGTATCCGGAAATCGGACTTTTTTCAAAAAACTTATGACGCTTTCAGGAATATTACATCTGCGCTGCTCAGGCAACTCTGCACTTTAGCATTCTCATCTCATGCTCCAATACATTCAGCCTGATGTTCTGAAGTTCTTCTGTTGCCCTGATGTCATTTGAGACCCTGATCGTCTCATTCAGATTCCGGTACAGATCCAGGTGTCCCTCTGCAATGATTTTAATATTTCTGCAGATCTCATTCTCCAGCTTCAGCTCCATTCGATCCATCCGTCTCTCTATCCCCTCCAGCCGGCTATTGATCGGATCCAGCTTTGCGTCAAACTTTGTCTCAAGTCTCTCAAGTTTCTCGTCGAACTTCACATCCAGTCCCTCGAGTTTCTCGTCAAACTTCGCATCCAGTCTCTCAAGTTTCTCGTCGAACTTCGCATCCAGTCTCTCAAGTTTCTCGTCAAACTTCGCATCCAGTCTCTCAAGTTTCTCGTCAAACTTCGCATCCAGTCTCTCAAGTTTCTCGTCGAACTTCGCATCCAGTCCCTCAAGTTTTTCATCCAGCTTCACATTCAGTTTCTCGTCTAATTTTTCCTCCAGTGCCGAATCAACAATCTGTGCGATTGCCTGCAGATCTTCTTTTGTCAGTGACATGTGCATTCTCCTTTTGTTTGATATATGCACATTATATCATTGCATTTGAAATCTGTATAGTTTCATTTCGTTGCATCACTCGATCACCTTTCTCATGATCGCTGACCACTCGGTCAGCCGCTCCGGATGATAACAGACGGTGGAAATATCTTTCAACGTAAATTCGACAGGGCAATGATATTTTTCGGCCGCTTTCAGGCGGATTCTCAAATCCGCCTCCACTGTTTCCGGATTCCAGCCCGGCGCTCCCACAAAGGCGGGCGCCGGCTTGTTCGAGAATACGTATCTCCCTTCCATCGCCTCTGCCATGCGCTCGAAGTCCTTCACCCATGCGCTGACAGAGATCTTATGGATTCCCTTTATCTTTTTCACGTATTCCATCCGGTCATCCAGGGGTTCGCAGCATCCGTAATATCCCATTCCGAATTTGTCATACCATTCGCCTGCATACTGAAATTCGAACTCATTGTGCATCTCTGGTGACACGGTATAAAGGATCTGCGCCATCCCGTAAGTCCAGACATCTTTGAAGTCCGGGCTTTCCGGATTTTCCGGCAGAAGATCCGTCCACGCACCGGTGCAGTGAACCACCTGCTGCTGACGGTTCAGGCAGTCCAGCTCCCGGAGTCTGCCGATGATTCCCAGATGCACATCGAGGGTTCTTCGCATCAGCGCATGCACCCAGTCCTCATCGTAGAGCATCTTATCATAGAGCGTGTCGAGGTCAGACCACATCATAAAATAATCCCACGGGCTGTAACAAAATGCCGGACCGTCCATGACGACTTTCAGGATATCCCCCACCGCCTCTTTCGCCATATCCTCTCTGCGGTCAGTTTCCCTCTCATCCAGCCACAGATCCGGCACCTGAATCTTCTCAATATCCTCCCATTCCTGCAGCTGGCTCGTATAGGAATGAGCCTCCACCGCATTTCCATCGTCGCGGGTCAGTTTCTCCTCAACGACCTCCAGGCCGTAGTGAAACCCGTGAACCGCCTTTGGAATATAGAGGAACGGTTCATACACCCAGTCGTCCTGAATATGTTTATTTCTGTACAGGAGTCTTCTCAGAGCTGTCTCAATTTCCCGGTAAAACGAATCCTCACAGCGCAGTGTCAGTTCGTCGTCGATGTTCATCTCATTCCATGGAAATTCGCCCATCAAGAACATGGGCTTATCCGCCTTGCGGGCGTTCAGGCGATACCACTGTTGTTTTCTCTCCTGTTGAACCGGAAGCGCGGACAGCTGTGCCAGCTGATTTGCCAGGCCGCGCAGCACTTCGATATCCTTTTTCAGCATTTGTCTTCTCCATCTTTCATGTGCTGTTGATTCACTACATTGACAGGGGTTCCCTTCAGAAACTGCGCCAGATTATCGGCTGCGATGTCCATCAGCCTCTGGCGGCTTTCCCTCGGCGCCCACGATATATGCGGGGTAATCAGGCAGTTCTTTGCCTTCAGAAGCGGATTGTCACCGCGTATAGGTTCTGTGCTCACGACATCCAGACCCGCCGCATATACTTTTCCACAGTTCAGTGCATCGGCCAGATCCTGTTCGGCGATCAGCGGACCACGGCTGTTGTTCAGGATGATCACCCCATCCTTCATCCGTGCAATCGTATCTCTGTTGATGATCTCTCTCGTCTCCGGGAACAGCGGACAGTGAAGCGATATCACATCGGATGATTCCAGGAGCATATCAAATCCCGCATACGTTCCGATCTGCCGCCCGGTCTCATTCTCAAAACTGTCACAGGCAAGCACCTTCATCCCCAGCGCCCTGGCGATCCTTCCCGTCACCTGTCCGATCCGCCCAAAGCCTATGATGCCCATGGTCTTCCCGGCCAGCTCAATCAGCGGGTAATCCCAGAAACAAAAATCAGGGCAGCTCTCCCACCTTCCCTCCCGTACCGCCTGGCTGTGATGTCCGATATGATGGCAGATTTCCAGCAGCATCGAGATGGCAAACTGTCCTACCGCATCCGTGCCGTACGTCGGAATGTTCGTAACCGGTATGCCTCTTTCACCGGCATACTCATAATCAACCACATTATATCCCGTCGCCAGAACGCCGATATAACGGATCCCCGGACAGGCATCCAGAGTCTCCCGGGTGATGGGCGTCTTATTCGTATAGACGATCTGTGCATCACCGATTCGCTCCGCCTCCATCCCTGATGGCGTGCGTTCATACACTGTCAGGTCCCCGAGGGCAGTAAACCCTTCCCAGGACAGATCACCCGGGTTTTCTGTATAACCGTCAAGAACTACAATTTTCATATGCAAACTCCTCACTTACCTCACAAGATCGCTGACTTCCCTGTATGCAGCGGCGGCTCCCGACATCGCATAGGACACATCAGAGCCCACGAAGATATAATCAGCTCCCCGGTCAACCCACTGTTTCAGGCTCCCGCCTCCGGAACCGACATTGTATCCGGTGGATACGCCAAAGGGAACGCCCGCTTTCTTCGCAGCCTTCGCAACAGTATCAAAGCACTTCACAACCTCCGGATGATCTGTCTGTCCCAGAACTCCAAGAGACCCGGACAGATCGTTCGGACCCAGGACAATTCCGCTTAAATACTTTACCTTCAGAATCTCATCGATACAGCTGACGGCATCCACATGCTCAATCTGAACGACCCTGAATGTGTCTTCGATATAGCTGTCAAAATATTCCCGGTTTCCCATCATACCGTACCGGTTGGCGCGGACCGGACCGAATCCGCGGCATCCGCCGGGCGGATAAATGCAGCTTTCCATCGCCCGCTGCACATCCTCCGCGGAACGGACATACGGAAAAATGATGCCGTCCGCCCCCATCTCCAGTACCGGTTTTGCCAGCACCGGATCATTCCACGGGATTCTGACAATGGCAGCTGTGCCGTAACCATTCAGTGCGATGATACAGTTCAGAAGATCCTGTTTGTCGATCGCCGTGTGCTCCGTATCAATCCATACGGCGTCAAATCCCGCGATACCGAACATTTCCATAATCGGCTGGCTGCCCAACTGCGCATGTGTTCCGACAGCCATTTTTCCGCCTCTGATTTTCTCAAAAAATTTATTCATGTTATCCTCCATTCTGTCACGGCTTCACAAGAATCTTTACCACATCCTGATCACGCGCCTGCAGCATTTCGAAGCCTTTTTCTATATCTGCAAGCGCCATGGTATGCGTCACAAAACGCAAAGGATCAAGGTACCCGTTTTCCACCAGGCTGATGACTCTGCGGAACTGTTCAGATGTGACGCCGGCGACTCCCCGGATCGTCAGAACTTTTGTTACAAAATCGTTAAAATTAACCGGTACCGGTGTCTCTCCCGGTACTCCCTCCACAATGATGCGGCAGTTCTGGCCTGCAATCTCAAGCGCCAGCTCACACGCAGATACCGTAGTCGCACACATCAGCACCACCTGTGCACCCTTGCCGCCCGTCAGCTCCATAATGCGCGCTTTGGCATCCTCCTCACGGATATTGACAAGTGCATCCGCCGCGCCTTGTGCATATTTGAGTCTCTCCCGGCGCGTCCCCACCATGATGATCTGCCCTGGATTTTTAAGCCTGGCACACAGCATGGCATTCAGTCCGATCGGTCCCGGACCGATGATGACCACAGTGTCTGTCGGCCTTATTTGTGCCGCCTCCACGATCGCAAGACCGTTTCCCATCGGCTCTGTAAGCGCGGCCTGCTCCATCGTCATTTTTGTAAATCTGTGACAGTTTCGCGCCGGTACGGCACAGTATTCGGCAAATCCTCCGCCCTGCATAAAACCGAGTTCACTGTAGTTTTCACAGGACACATATCCCATGTCACACTCCGGACACTGGCGGCAGAGAATCATGCATTCACAGGCAACCGTATCCCCTTCCCGAAATCCCAGTACCCTGGACCCTGTTTTTACAACCGTTCCGGCAAATTCATGACCGGCAATATTCGGATATCTGACCAGATGCTTCCTGTTTCCCGTCAGCATATCGATGTCAGAATGGCAGATTGCCGCATATCCTACTTTAACAAGGACTTCCTCCTCGGAGATATCCGGCACGTCTGTTTCGATGATCCCATAGTCCCCCGGTTTTCTGATCTCAAATGCTTTCATTTTCGTTCACCCCCGTTCGCTTTCAGGCTGTCTCTTCCCTGTATATTTCCCAGCGTTCCTTGACCATATCGTAATTCCTTTGGCGGATCATGGGATCGTCATCCCACCAGAGACTGAAGATCATCCTCGCATCCGAGCGGATCAGCATGTCAATGGCCTCGATATCCGCCACGTCAGCGCGACAGTGAACGGGAAGGTCCGTTCCCCCGAAGGCTTCCGCGATTTTTTCAGGAATATTGGGGCTGGGATCCCATGGCAGGCTGATGGCAAGATCAATGATGGAACAGTATTTCATACTTTTAACCATCTCAAAATTAAAATGCCATTTTCCGCAGGAATGCATGCCGGCGCCGCCCAGCTCCCTGCCGATCTTTTCGTCATACGGTTTGGAGAATTCCTCATAGAAGTCCCTGCCGCACATCGCCATCATATCCGCCGAAAGGCTGATGCCGCTGACCGGAGAAGCCGACCACAGGGTATGTCCCGGTGTAGCCGGCCTGTCACAGAGGGCACGCTGTTTTTTTGTGAATTCTATAATCAGATCTGTGATCATGCCCATCACCCTGTGAAATTCCTCCGGATAATCCGTCGCCGCGAGAAGCAGCCAGTCCACATCGCAGATCAGGCTCATGGTATTGAGCGGTGACTGGGTATCTGTGGCAGCGATCGCAATCTGGCCTTTGGTCTGTTCATTAAAATATTCTGTCGTCTCCAGAACCATCTGCAGCATCCGTGAGTTTGCGATATCCGGCATTTCCAGACGCTTTAAATCTTCGATATCCCTGACGATCGTCCTCGTCCAGGGGGCATCGGTGTCATTAAACTCAAACGGACAGCCAAAAGCCTCTGCGAATACACCGATTCCATGCCACGGCTCCAGGTAAGGAAGGTGATCCGTCTTCGCCTCCATCGTTCTCGTGATGCCGTCCAGCTGTGCTTTCAGCATCCGCTCCCTGTCACGGCTGTTCACACCATAGATACCCTCACCCAGTGTCCAGCAGGTAACCGGGAGAAATTCTCCCCGCCTGAAACCCTTTGCGCGTTCCTCCACTTCCTCACATACCTTCAGATACTCGTCGTAATTAAATTGGTCTGCTCTCATATCGCTCCCTCAATCATCCTGTAATGTGTACGCTTCGCCGACAGCCAGAACCACCGGTTTTAAAGGCGGTTCCTTTTCAAGACACGCCGTGACAAAAGTCTGTGGATCGCCCCCGTGTTCCCGGAACATCCAGTAATGACACGGTATCACCAGCTTCGCTTCCAGCATGGACGCAATGTCCGCAGCCTGACTGGAATCCGGATTGCCGTATCTCCCGTTGATCGCCACAAGCAGCACGTCAAATCCCGTCTCGCCCATCGTCAGCTCCCGGTAATGATCGTGCCAGGTACCGTCGCCTGCAAAAAAGATACGTTTTCCTCCCATTTTAATGATAACGCCTATGGCATCCGGGGTCTCCTCCCCATGATCTGCCGTAACTGCCTGCAGGGAAAACGTTTCCTCCTGAAACATCTTTCCCCGGTCAAGCCTGATAAAGCGGCTTGTGTCAAGCCCCATATTCCCGGCAAATGTTATGACGGAAGAAGGACATATGACTTTCATCCTCCCGTTCATGTTCAGCATCTCAGGCACTGAGATCACATCAAAATGATCGCCGTGGTCATGTGTGCTGATCAGATAGTCAAGGTCAAGCTCCTGTGCCCTGCATGGCGCCAAAGTCAGCCGTTTAAAGGAACCGTCCGCTCCGTGGCAGGCATCTGACAGGTAGATATCGATTCCGATCCGCAGCCCGCCAAAGGTAATCAGGAATCCGGCTCCTCCCATCCAGGTAAGCCTGATCCGCTCATCAGCGGATCTTCTGTAAACATCCATCATTTACACCCTCCGTTTTTGTCTCCGCTGCATGGTGACCGGACATTGCCGGCCACCACAAAAAGGAGAAAGGTTATGGCTGTCAGTTGCTTTCAATCGCCTCCATGACAATGTCATTGACAGCCCTCCATGCATCGTAGTTGTCCATATTCACAATATCATTGGCCGTGATCTCAACATAATCCAGTGTGTCGAGCTTTCCGTCAAGCAGATAGTCGACCGCCTGATATGCCGCCACGTAGCCGGCTGAGTAGACTCCCTGTTCCAGAAGACATACGTTCGTGCCTTCTTCCAGACAGTCAAGATGTGTGCTGGTAGCGTCGATACCTGCGACAAACATATCATCCGTCACGCCGAATTCTTTAAATACAGTCGCTGCTGAAACACCCGCTTCCCCCGTGTAGGCGAGCCAGATATTCCATGACGGATCCGCCTGATATGCGTTGGAGATCGCCTCAATCTGAGTTGCGCTGTCTGTCGTCACGATAACCGTCTTTGCGTCTACTCCCATCTCATCACAGATCTTCGTCGTAGCGTCCACAATGATCGTCTCCACATCGGTGCTTCCCTGGGACATGATCACAACTTTCGGTTCTGCACCCTGTTCTTTCGCATGATTAATCATATATTCTGTGATTTTCGTACACTGCTGTACGGTATCATTGACACACCAGGCAGCGATCAGATCATCGTACTCTTCCAGATGGTCGCCCCACCACGCAAACATCGGCACATCCTTCGAGGCGGCGTACTCCCACGCACTCTTGACGGAAGATGCATTGTATCCCGGAGTCATGATTGCGTCATACCCCTCATTCACGCCCTGTTCGAGGATTCCATTCAGTTCCGCCGCATCTGTAACGGTCCCGGAGCCTGCCTTAAAGTCGATCGCAACATCGATGCCGTATTTCTCTTTGATCTCTTTCGCAGCGTAAAGCGCTCCCTGATAAAAAGTCACATGGAACTCGCCGAAGTTATCCTGAGCGGACAGAATCTTAAAGGACTGTCCGCCGCCTTTTACATCGCCCAGATTCTTCAGTCCGGCGAGCGGATTTTCAGAGGATGCTACGTCAGCTGTGGAGCCGCCGCTATTCCCGGTATCATCTGCCGCATCCTCCCGGACCTCGTCTTTGTCTTCCCCGCCAGCGGATTCTTTTTCCGCGGTGTCCTCCGCCTTGCTCTCAGAGGATGATTCTCCCCCGGATGAGCCGCCGCAGCCTGTGATGACCATCGATGCAATCACAAATACACTGATCATAGCTAGAAATCTTTTCTTCATACTTGTTCCTCCTTGTTTTTAAGGTGTTATATTGATACCTGCTGTATAATGCCTGCAGCAGATACAGTTCCCACATCTGCGCGTTTGGTCACCTGACCTGTGTCATGGTCACTCTGGTCCGCCAGTAGTCAAACACGATCGCAAAGATCATGCTGATTCCCATCCCCACATACTGCCAGTCACCGGCGAGTCCCAGCATAATCAGCACATTCAGCAGAATTCGCATATAGATGATCCCGAGCATCGCACCGACGATGGAACCGCGTCCGCCGTAATTGCTGGTGCCGCCGATCATGGCGGCTATCATCAGCTGCATGTCCCACTCACCTCCGGTACCGCTGGTCGCCTGCCCCGTTCTCGCCGAGAACAGCACCGCCGTCAGCGCAGCAAGCGTGGAGGTGAGAATGTGAGCAGTCCTGCGTATCTTTTTTACCTTCATTCCACAGAGCTCGGCAGTCCTGTCGTTCGTACCGATCATCAGCAGCTGATGTCCGGACACCGTCTTAGCCAGAAAGATGCAGCCGATAACGCCAACCGCCAAAAATACCATCATTTCAACCGTGATGAAATCGAAAAGTTTCCATGAGCCAATTCTTTGAAACCATTCCGGGAAACCGGTGATGGATACGCCCTCGACCAGCTGGGTGGCAATGCCCAGCAGTACAAACTGCATGCTCAGTGTCACAAGAAACGAGGGAATTCCGACATCCACGATCAAGAAACCATTGATCAATCCGATCAGCGCACCGTAGAGCATGATGATGACAAATGCCAGCGGCACAGGGATGTTCATTTTGCAGCACATGATGGCAAAAATAACGGAACTCGAGGCCACCACCTGGCCGACTGACAGATCCATACTTTTTGTCATCAGCAGGAATGCCACAGGTACAGCGACGATTCCCATAAAGCTGGCTGTCCTTAACAGCGCCCACCAGTTTGCCTTATTCATAAAGTTAGGATTGATCGCAATCCCGATGATCAGCAGTACGATAATCGGCACAACGGCGCTCATTTCCTTGAAATTCAGCAGCTTATACGCCAGCGAATCCCTGCTTAACACTCTGTTCTTCACTTTTCCTGACATGTTTCACCCTCCCTTCTCACTGCACCGCATACTGCATGATCGCCTCTTCCGAAGCTTCCTCGCGATTCATCTCTCCCTTGATCGTTCCCTCCGCGATAACCAGGAACCGGTCACAGATATTTAAGAGCTCCGGCAGCTCCGAGGATATCACGATGATGGAAATACCGGCGTCCGCCAGCTGATAGATCAGATGGTAGATCTGATTCTTGGTACCTACGTCAACACCGCGTGTCGGCTCATCCAGCAGCAGGATATCCGGTTCTGCCAGCAGCGATCTCCCGAGGGACACTTTCTGCTGATTTCCTCCGGAGAGGGAGGTGATACGGCTGTCCATGCTCTCCGCCTTGATCTGCAGCTCCGTCATCATTTTGCCGGAAGCTGCCGTTACTTTGGGTCCGGACAGAAATATGCCCTGCCTCAGCCGCGGCAGAATAGATGCCGTCAGATTATTCTTCACCGTCTTATCCTGCAGGAATAGTCCGCTCTCATGCCGGTCCTCGGAAAGCAGAGAGATGCCGTTTCTCATAGCGTCTCTTACGCTGTTGATAACCACCTCTTTTCCGTCGATAAAAAACGTTCCGGAGGTGCGTTTTAACGCCCCGTAGATTCCGTTGCAGATTTCACTTCTCCCTGCGCCCACCATTCCGGCGAGACCGAGAATCTCTCCCTTATTCAGCCTGAAAGATACGTTGTCGACCACATTTCTTCCCTTCACCCGCTTATGCGGAATGGTCAGATTCTCAATCCTCAGTTTTTCTCCTCCGATCTTCGGTGTCCGCTTCGGATACACGTCGCCGATATCCCTGCCCACCATCATGGAGATGATGGTGCCGAGACTGAATTCTTCTCTGGCCATGGTGCCGATACTTTTGCCGTCGCGAATCACGGTACATCTGTCTGCCAGCGCAAAGATCTCGTCCATCTTATGACTGATGTACAGGAAGGTGATGCCGTCTTTCTGGAGACTGCGCACCACTTCCATCATATGGTCTACTTCCATCTTGGTGATGGAAGATGTCGGTTCGTCCAGGATGATCAGCCGGGCGTTCTCCCTGACGGCCTTGGCAAACATCACAAGCTGCTGCTGGCTTGTATTCAGTTTTCCCATAAGCGTCCTCGGGTCAATGTCCAGACCGACAGCCTGAAACACCTTCTCACATTCCTTATGCATTGCCTTGTAATCCACAAGCCCCAGTTTGTTGTACATCATCTTTGAGGAGAAAATATTCTCCGAGACCGTCAGCGTGCCGAGGCAGTTGATCTCCTGATAAACCATGGCGATACCCGCCCTCTGTGAATCCGTAGTGTTGGCGGAACACAAAAGCTGTCCATCCATGCGGATCTCGCCCTCGTATGTACCATAGGGGTAATAGCCATGGAGAACCTTCATGAGAGTCGATTTTCCTGCCCCGTTTTCTCCGCATATGGCATGTATTTCTCCGCGTTTTACAGAAATGTTCATATCCTCAAGGGCGGTAAAATTGCCGAACCTCTTGGTAATATGCTTCATTTCCAGAATATAATCTTCTTTCATATGACTGCCTCCCCCGCTTACATCTTTTTCTTTTCTTTCACAGTATCGATCAGGATAACCAGGAGCAGTATGGCTCCCAGCACCGTATTCTGATAACCCGGCGCGACGCCGAGAGAACGCAGTGAAAACTGAACGATCGTCATCACCGCCGTACCGATCAGGGATCCGACGATCGATCCTTTTCCGCCGTAGACGCTGCATCCGCCGATGACTGTTCCGGCATTTACGTAAAACTCATATTTAGCGCCGGTGCTTGGCGGAATGGAACCGTATGTCAGCATAAAGCATACGGCACAGAGTCCGGCTACAAAGCCGAGGCAGGCAAACAAAATCACTTTTATCTTTGTATCGCTGATACCAACCTCTCTGGCAACCTCCAGATTGTTTCCGATTATGTAAGTGGATCGTCCGAATTTCGTATATTTCAGTACAATATGCCCGATGACCGCAAGAATGATCAGCACCCAGACGGAGGTCGGCAGACCCAGGACAGACCCCGGGATACCGGACGCCTTCACGGCTTCCCCGCATTCTACGGATGCCTGTTTTGACAGTACCCAGAATATACCTCTGTATACGTAACACGTTCCGAGAGTTGCCATAAACGCCTGTATCTTCAGGACCCCATGAAGAAAACCATTGATCAGACCCAGAAGCGTCCCCACTGCCAGTGCCACCAGTGCTCCGAGCCAGAAGGATACTCCAAAATCACGCATCAGGATCGCTGCGATGCAGCCCGACAGCGCCACTGTGTTTCCGAGTGACATATCGAATGCAAGGGACACCATCAGAAAAGTCAGCATGACGCCGCAGATGCCGTAGAAGGAATACTGTTTTAAAATAGAAATAAAGTTTCCCACCTGCAAAAAATCAGGACTCAGGACAGAGGTGACTGCAACCAGCACAACCATCACATACACGGTGATCATCTCTGACCGTAGAAGAAATTCCTTTACCGTGTCCTGCGACCTCCTGTGGACAGTTTTACTATCTACTCCACTCATATATTATTCTCCTTTCACTCGTTCCCAGCCAAACCGCCGGCTACCCCACATGCTTCTGCCCACTGATATGGCTGGCGTAATCAGGATTCAAGATATTTCTCGGCCTCCTCCCCTCAAACAGATCGATGATATTCTCAAGCGCCCTTCCTCCGGTCACAAGTTCGGACTGGTCATTCCATCCGGCATTATGAGGAATCAATATCACGTTGTCCATTTTCAGAAGAGGGCTGTCCTTGGGCAGCGGTTCTTCCTCAAACACATCCAGCCCTGCCCCGCAGATCACTCTGTTTTCCAGTGCCCAGATCAGGTCCCTTTCATTTACGATATCTCCGCGGCTGGTATTGATCAGAAAGGCGGTCGGCTTCATCATTGCTAACAGACGTTTATTCCACATCCCAACGGTCTCGGGCGTTTTTGGCGTGTGCAGACTGACAAAGTCTGATTCTGCTGCAATCTCCTCTATCGTCGCCTGCTCGACACCCAGCTTCCCTGCCGCCTCCCTGTCAAAACAAATGTCATACGCCAGGATACGGCAATGAAACCCCGAGAGATATTCCGCCAGTTTCTTCGCAATAGCTCCGAACCCTACCAACCCTACCGTTTTTCCATCGAGGCTGCCTTTCGCAGGTCCTGTAAACCATCCGTCTTCCCGCAGCTTTCTGTCGCAGAAGGCTATGCTTCTGGCTGTCGACAGAATCAGAGTCATCGTCAGTTCCGCTACCGGCATGGACATCGTTCCAGCCGTGTTCGTAACGGCGATCCCGAATTCACTTGCAGCTTCCAGGTCCACCTTGTCAAACCCGACACCAAACCTGGCGATAATCTTCAGTCTCCCGGCCTTTGCCAGTTCACTCAGAACATGCCGGTTATATTCGTCTCCTCCGGCAATCACTGCATCACAGTCTTTCAGCTTTTCAATCACCTCCCCGTCTGTCGAAAGGTGGTCATAAAAAACAGGCTCAAACCCGTGGTCACGAATCAGCTGTTGAAGTCTCAGCATCTCATAGCCCTCTCTCGCTTCCAGTGTCATCGCAATTTTGCGGCTCATACTTTTCCTCCTTCTTTCATTAAATCGTTTTTCTTACAAAGATAATACCTCTTAGGCACACCAAAGTCAACGTTAAATCGTTTTTCTTAATGTTTTTCTACAATTTGTTGAATTATTTTTATATTTTTTTGTTAAATACGACGGCTTTTTCCCTTGTTTTCTCCGAAAAAACACACTGTAATCGGAATCTCCTCATGGAATTGACGGTTTTTCTACAAAATGCAGAAGAATTAAATCGTTTCTCTTTTCGCACCAAAAGAAACGGCAGGTCCTGTGAAGGACTTGCCGCTACTTCTGTGATTACTGTTTTATTTTCTGACTCTCCCCGTGCTCTCACGCACGACAAAACGCGGTTCAATCTTAATATCACATTCAGGCTCACCGCGTTCACCGGCGTTTTCTTTCCCCTCAATGGCATCAATCAGCATCTTTGCCGCCAGTTCCCCCATATCCTTCATCCGGCTGTCGACCGTCGTCAGCCTCGGATATGTGTGTTCGGAAAGAATGGTATTGTCATGTCCTACCACTGATATATCGTCCGGTATGCGAAGACCCTTGTCCCGTATGGCACTCATGGCTCCGAAGGCCACGGTATCATTGAACGCGAACACTGCGGTAGGCGGATCTTCAAGCTCCAGCAGACGCATCATCGCATCATAACTGCCCTTCTCTGTCTGATCGGACTCCTGTACGTATTCCACCCGGTATGGGATTCCATTCTCATACAGGGCTTTTCGGTAACCTTCAAACCGCTTGAGTCCCGAACGCGAAAACAACTCGCCGGAGATGTGCGCAATCTTCTGATGACCCAATCCGATCAGATGCTCCATCACCATGGACACACCGGCCAGTTCATCCGCCAGCATCCCCATCACTCCGAATTCCCTGGAGCTTCTGCGCAGCATAACCATCGGCACACTGGAGTACCTGAGCTGCTGCAGAGTTTTTTCCTCGACATAAGAGGAAGCCAGAATCGCACCATCCATGCCGTATTCATACACGGTTTCGATACATTTGCTGCCTTTCTTTCTGTCTTCTTCCGTTGAAAAAACGGAGATGATATAACCTCTCTCCTCTGCAACCCATACGATTCCTTCCAGTATGGCGGTAAAGTAAAGGTCACTGAATTTTGATATCAGCACAGCGATCATCTTCGACTTCTTTGTGCGCAGCATCTTTGCCATCCTGTTCGGACGGTAATTCAGCTTGGCCGCCGCTTCCCATACCCGTTCTCTCGTCTCCTCGCGGACTTTCAGCGTCGAATCTTTATTGAGCACCCGTGAGACAACGGATGGATTCACATCCGCTTCCCGGGCGACATCCTTTATCGTTACTTTCGTCTTTGGCATACACCTAATTCCTTTTTTAATTTTACTCTGTATAATACCTGATCAGCGCCTGCGTACCCAGATCGCCAAGTCCATCCTCCTGCAGCTTCTCATAGCTGGCAAGTACCGTGCCAAGCATTTGCAGGTGCAGCCCCTTCTCCTCGGCCTGCTCCAGCGCGATCCTCATATCCTTGATAAAATGCTTCATATAAAATCCCGGCTGATAATCCTCCGCAAGAATCTTCTCGCCAAAGGCATTCAGCTGACTGCTTCCCGCCGCACCGGAGGACACCGATCTCAGCACGGTCTTCAGATCCAGGTCTCTGCTTTCGGCATACGCGAATGCCTCACAGATACCCGACATGGTTCCCGCGATCATAATCTGATTCACCATCTTCGCATGCTGTCCGCTCCCTGCCGGTCCGTGATAGTTGATATTCGTTCCCATCGCCTCGAAGACGGGACGACAGGTCTCGTAGTCCTCCTTATCGCCGCCCACGAGGATTGACAGTGTGCCGTTCTTCGCGCCGCTGTCACCTCCCGTGACCGGAGCATCCAGCACATGCAGACCCCTCATCTTTCCCTCACGGTAAATCTTCTCTGACAGCTGCGGACTCGTCGTTGTCATATCGATCAGATACATGTCCCTGACCGCACTGTCCATGATATTTCCCTGTTTGAAATAAACCTCTTCCACATCTGCCGGAAATCCAACCATCGTGATCAGAACCTCACCGGCAGCCACGCAGTCCGCTATTGATTCATGGAACACCGCCCCTTCCCGGATCACATCATCAGCCTTTGCTCTCACCCTTGCATAGACATGAAGCTCATATCCTGCTTTCATCAGATTTCTCACCATCGATTTTCCCATAATGCCAACACCGATAAAACTAATTCTTTTCATCATGCCACTTATTTCCTTTCCAGCTGTTATCCCCATTATAATGGATATTCCAGAAAAATTCCAGAAGAAAATCGATTTAATTTGGAAGAATCATTTTCCTGATAAATTAAAAAATGCCCTCATCTCATGGAAGACCAGCTGTTAAAAGAACTGGTACCCTGAGAATCGGGCTCTCTTTACACGATATAAAAAATAATTAATCCAATGACACTTCAGGGGGCGGTCCGGCAGAATCACGAATCACCAACTCCGGCTCAACAGAATAACGGGAAAGATCAACGCTTTCCTGCGAATAAATCATCTGCAGCAATGCATCCGCCGCCATTTTTCCATATTCCGTTCCCGGATGTGTCACCGTAGTAATGGCAACGCCAAGCTGAGAATATAGACTGTTGTCATAACCGACAACCGAGATATCTTCCGGTACACGAACCTGTTTTTTTCCAAGGTAACCAATCAGTTTACTTGCCACACGATCATCGTGACACATGATTGCGGTCACCTCTTTACGCATACGTTCCAGCGCAATGCATCCGTCCGCTTTAAAAAGATCGTTCATCCGCTCATGGAACATCCACACATTATCTCCCGGTATATGACGCATCCCATGTTCCCGCAGCGCATCCAGAAATCCTCTGTATCGGTTCTGTCCCGTGTATTCATCAAACGCATACACCGTTCCGATTCGTTTATGTCCCAGCGAAATCAAATAATTGGCAAGCATTCTGGACCCCTGCCGATCATTTAGTGCTATAAACGGGAAATGCGGTACGGAATCCATATGAATCATAAGTGCCGGAATCCTGGAAAATACTTCCCTGCAGAGCGAATCATTAACAGAAAGGAGTCCCGAACACACCGGTTCGAACAGCAGTCCTGCCGGAGGATTCTGCAGCATATTTTCCAGGATCATCCGTTCCTTATCATAGTCACCATCCGTGATCACGATATTCAGAATATAGCCGTTCGCCGTCAGAACCTCCGATATTCCCTGCATGATATCCAAAAAGACATAACTCTTCCCGTTCATCATCACCAGGGTAATCGTACGATTCTCCCCTTCTTCCGCCGGAACTCTCATCACATATTCCGGTGCATCTCTCCGAGGCTCGCCACCGTGGTTTTCTTCCCGTTCACAGACATACGTACCGCTTCCCTGAACCCGCCTCAGATATCCGGCCTCTTCCATCAGCGCTACCGCCTTGCGGAGCGTCTGTCTCCCCACATGGAACCGCTCACAGAGCTCAGGTTCTGTAGGAATTCGCTCACCGGGCTTAAATGTGCCTTCCCCAATGCAGACCCTCAGGTTATCTGCCACCTGTTTATATTTAAAATCAGCCATCCCGCTCCCTGCCCTTAGTTTTTTATTTATGCCGCCTGTCCGGCGTCCAAACTGCTACGTTAAATGTAACTGTTCAGGATGGCGCATCTTCTTGACCGGAAAATCCGGTCAAGAAGCATCGGATGTTCATCCGATGTGGTAATTAGTACAGAAAGCAACTTACAAGCAAGCTTGACGCTGCTTTCTGTACTAATTTCCCCGCCGTCCTGAACTGTTACCGTTAAATAATAAATGAAACCGTATCAAAAGTCAAGAAACCCGGGTGCAGCCAGATAACGGCAGCGATTAGTCGTAAAGATTAGGCGCAATCAGCGGATCGTCCATGTTCTCTGCGTTATACCAGTACGCGGGAATGGGCAGGTCGCCCGTCTCATCACCATTATTATTTGCTACCAGTGTTGCGATGGAGTAATATCCCATTGCATACGGCATCTGCGTCACACATCCGTACAGTGTACCATTGGCAACGTTCTCTTTGATCGTAGCGCCTGCGTCAAATCCCGTTCCGATGATGGATGTATCCGGGTCAGATCCCAACACCTGCAGGTTGTTGTTTGCCATGATGATTCCTTCTGTGACTGTCTGGTTCGTTCCGAATACTGCAGCCGTGTCTGTTTTGTTACAGACCGCAGACACTTCACTTGCACAAAAATCTACCAATGCCGTAGCAGGTACCCTGCACTCTACGATGATATCAGCCGTGCTCTCATCACCGACGTCAGAGCAATTCTTTGTAAACCATTCGTTTCCGATCACCGCGACACTGTATCCATCCGCTTTGCCAAGCTCAATGATACCGTCTACAAATCCCAGGCCCCGCAGCGTATTGCTTGCAGATGTACTGTCATTTGCCACCATACCGATACGGATCGGGCCATCGCTTACTTTATAAGAAACTGCGTTGTAGACGTTTTCTGCTCCGATTCGGCCTGCTGCCACACTGTCTGTTGCCACTGTTCCCAGAACAGACCCTTCCGGTGCATTTTCTACACCGCTGTCAAATAACACGACCGGAACACCTTTTTCTTTTGCCGTTTTCAGGGAGTCGAGAACCGCCGAGGCATCTGACGGTGCAATTGCAACACCATCCAGTCCGTTCAGGATTGCCGTGTTAAACATATTCACCTGATCCGCGATATCTGACTCTGTATTCGGTCCGTTGCAGGTCAGTTCAACACCCAGCTCTTCGGCCGCCGCTTCGGCTCCTTCTGCAACCGCCGTGAAAAAGCTCGCTGAAAAAGACTTTACAATCAGCTGATAACTGTATGCTTCATTTGCTGTCAATCCTTCAAACGGGGAACCCGCCAGCATATCGTCCATGTTCATTACCCAGGCCTCGGAGTCACCTACCGTGGTCACTTCGGACCCTGCCGTCTCATCCCTGCCTTCTTTTGTTGTTTCTTTTTCTGTTTCATCTGTTTTTTCTGCCGCGGCTATGTCTGTCGAAGCTGCTCCTTCTTCTTTTCCCCCGCATCCGAAAAGCGACAATGTCATAGCGAAGATAAGTCCCAGTGCCAATACTTTTTTTCTCATAAGATTTTTCCTCTCTCTTACCTGTTCCTCAGTGTCTTACGACTTTAAATGGTTTCTAAACGCTTCTGCCGCTGCTCCTTTGCTTTGCAATCTGTTCTTCCTGCTTCTCATCAAGTTCATCTATATACTTTCGCATAAAGTCGAGAAGCTCTTGCTTTTGCGGCTGCAAATCCACAAAAAAGGAAAAGGGCGTTGTGTTCGGTGCCGCAAAAATTGCGATCTCATGTTCCAGGCGTTCCAGCATCGTGATGAATTCCAATACGAGCTCCCGCTCTCCCGCTTCCTGGAAAATGCCGCTTTCACGGTCTTCGTACAATTTTGTCCCCCGCAGTATCGATACGGAATTCAAATACATCAGATACGGATTCAGCTGATTCAGCAGATGTGCCGTCTTTTTTGCAGATTCTTCACATTTTCCTCTGCCCGCCAGACCGCCCAGAAAAATCAGCCGATAATCAATCCCCGCTTCCTCTAATTTTTTACAGCCTGACAGGACATCCGCTGATGTGTATCCTTTATTTACGTATGCAAGCGCCTCATCATCGCCCGTCTCAAAGCCTACAACCAAATCCTCGAATCCACACGTTCTCAGCAGTCTCATCTCTTCCACACTCTTTCGTGTAAGATCCGTGACTCTGGCGTAAGCAGATATGCGGCTTTCCGGAAAATATGTTTTGATCAGCCTGCCGATTGTGGCCAGTCTTTCTGTGCCGAGCGCATATGGATTGCCTCCGTTGGCCCAGATTTTTTTCGCCGCGGGGTATCTTCGGCTCGCCTCGATCAAATCCTCTTCAATCTGCTGCATTGATGCGACAGAAAAGGGATATCCTTCATAAAAATTACAAAAACTGCATTGATTGTGAGTACAGCCTACGGTCACTTCAATAAAAATACTGTCTGCATCTGTCTGCGGCCGTACGATCGGTCCATTGTAATGCATAGCGTCTCCTCTTAGTTATAAAATTCCGGTTTTTCCGGAAGGACGATTTCCTTTGATGTTCCGCCTTCCTCGCGGCACTGTCCCAATATATTGGATGTCACACAGGCCACATAGCCGTCCCATGCGGAGGCGCCGACGAGCGGCTGCGCATTTTTCACGCGGTCAACCCAGTCCTGCATCTCAATGTTGTATGCCTCAACAAACCGTGTTTCCCATCCCGGCATGATGCCTGTCACGCGGCTGCAATCCGTCTTCGTGATCACTCCTGGCGGATCCGGCAGCTTTGCCGTCCCCAGATCACCCACAACTTCACACTGAATATCATATCCGTATCCGGAACTCTGACTGATCTCCACGTCAATACAGATCCCTTGCTTCGTTCTCAGCATCATGATCTGCGGATCCTGCAGTCCCTCTTTGGCCGAAATGCGGCTCTGCCGCGGAAGAACGACCTGCCCTGATACATACTCGTCATCCAGAAGCCAGCGCAGAACATCGATTTCATGAACGCCGGAGTTTTTGATGGACATCTCCGATGTCATCGTCGCCGCATGGGTCATATTTCTGTGACACGCATGGACGATCAGGGGCTGACCGATTTTTCCTTCCTCGATCGTTTTCTTCAGTTCCGTATAGCCCGGATCATAGCGGCGCATAAACCCGACCTGAACGATTTTTCTGCCGAATGCCTGCTCCGCCGCAAGAATCTTCTCACACTCTGCAGCCTCCGTTGCCAGCGGCTTCTCGCAGAACACATATTTGCCGGCCTTGATACTTGCCAGTACATACTGCGCATGAGCCGGATCCCATGTAGTGACCACCACCGCCTGAACTTCGGGGCTGTTGATCAGTTCTTCGCCGTCCGCATAAAATTTTGCGCCGTACTGCTCGGCAACCCTGCGTCCGACTTCCTGATTTACTTCGGAAACAGCAACCACTTTACAGCCGGTGATCCGTTCATGAAAACGTTTGACATGATCTCTGCCGATCGCGCCGAGTCCCACTACTCCAATTGCTAATTCCATATCTTCTCCTTTCCTGCTGTCCGTTACGATTCCCCGGGGAGTCCCCATGGATACAGTATGACTTCCAGCGCCGTTCCGTTTCGCATCGCTTCCAGTCCCTCGTCAAACTGATCAAATGTCAGTTTATGGGTAATCATATATTCGAAATCCAGCATTCCGCTGTTCAGTCCGTTGGCAACCGCCTGAAGAACGTTATTTCCGATGAAGCTGCCGATCACATTCACTCCCTTACGCGCGATGATGTGCTGGCTGATGCTCTGATACTCATTCTCGCTCAATCCTTCCACGAGCACCGTTCCTCCCGGCCTGCAGCAATCAACACACGGACCGATCATGGTGCCGACACACTCAATCACCAGGTCTGCACCGAGCGGCATCTCCTCATGCACCGCTGTCAGCAGGTCTTCTTCCCGTGTATTGATGATGCGGTGTGCACCGCTCATTTCCAGATACTTTCTGCGGGACGGGGATCTTCCGGTCACAAGAACCTTACCGGCTCCCATCTGCTTGCATAGCTTTACAAAATACATTCCGATCGGACCGCCGCCGACGATCACCACATTGTCCCCCGGCATCATCCTTACTTTCTTCAATCCGCCGAATGCCACATTCAGCGGCTCTGCAAAGATTGCCCGCTCAATGGGCACATCTTTGCTGATCTTTGCCAGGTTACTGTCCGGCGCCACACAGTACTGTGCGAACGTTCCGTCAATCTCCATACCGATAGACTTCATATTCGGACAGACATTGTAGTCTCCGAGCCTGCAGATCTCACACGTCCCACAGGCGATATTGTTGTCCATGATCACGCGGTCGCCAGCCCCAAATTCTGTCACTTCACTGCCGCATTCCACGACCTCGCCCACCATCTCGTGACCGATAATAGTTCCCAGCGTCGCCGGATACAGCGGCGGTGTTGCCAGAATATGTACGTCTGTACCGCAGATGCTTGTGGCAAGTATCCTGATCAGCACATCGTGATTCTTTTCAATTTTCGGAATCGGTCTTTCCACATGCGCATATTTGCCGGTGCCGATAAAAGCAATCCCTTTCATCATTCCTTCTTTCATGGTCATCTTCCTCTCCGATCAGTCATTCCCGGGCAGCCCGTTAGGATAGATCAATACACGGCACGCCTTCTTGTTCCTCATCAGCTCGATTCCTTTATGAATGTCTTCCAGTGTAAACCTGTGGGTGATAAATTTCTCAAGCCCGAGTTCTTCATTTTGAAGCAGTTCCAGAGCTCCCGGGAAATCCTTGCCCAGTGCACCGACGATCATGATCTCATCCAGTACGACTGCGCCCGGTGCGATTTCAGAACGGGCGTTGTTGTCCAGTCCAAAGAGAAGGATACGTCCCTGCGGGTTGATCAGTTTCATTGCCTCCGGAAGAACAGCGCCTCTCCCCACCGCATCGATAATCACGTCTGCCTTGAACGGCCAGTTTGCCTTTACAACATCCTCAATATTTTCTTTTTCTACATCCACAACGATATCGGCGCCGCATGCTTTTGCCTCAGCCACACGATCTTCACCTTTTGCCGTCATGATGAGATTTTTTACGCCGAATGCTTTCAGTGTGCGCAGGAATGTCAGGCCAATGGGACCCGCACCGTAGAGAATCACATAATCCATCGGTATCGGATTTACTTTTCTGAGCGAACTGACAACACATGCCAGCGGTTCTGTCTGTGCCGCAAGATCCGGGCTGACGCCGTCTGCCACATGATAGAGCTGCTTGGCGCTTGTCCGCGCATATTCTGCAAATCCGCCGTCCGCGAGCTGTCCGTAATGGTCTGAGTTGGAACAGAGATCACCTCTTCCATGGGTGCACTCATAGCAGCTCCCGCAGCGGACACGCGGGTTGACAGCCACTCTGTCGCCAACCGCAAACCCTGTTACCTCATCACCGACTTCGGCGACCACGCCGCTGAACTCATGTCCGTAAATGATGCCGGGCTTCATATACTGTCCCGGAGGCACTGCCAGTCCATGGATATCGCTGCCGCAGATGCTGGCCGCCTCCACTTTAATAATCACATCGTCCGGCTTTACGATCTTCGGCGCCGGAATATCCTTCACGGTAAGGACACCTTCGCCCTCAAATATTGCTGCTTTCATATCATATCCTCCTTAATATTCAAAAATTTCTGCCAGCTGATCAACGTAGCGGACGTCTTCTTCCTCTCCGCCCTTGATGCCGGTAACATCAATGAACTCAAAGTCAGCGCCCATGCAGCCGCCAAGCGTCCTGGTGATCAATCCGGTATCTCCCATCGCACAGATAATGATCGGCATATCCAGTTCCTCTTCTCTGAGCTTTTTCGTCACGACAGATGTCCGGACTGCATCGTCGTAATTCGTCGCCATCAAATAGAATTTCGGAAGATCTGCGCCTTTTTCCACACATTCTCTGAAAGTTGCCGCAATCTCCTCATTGCCCGGCGTCTCTGTCCATTTATGCTGCGATACAACAAATTTTGTATCTGATTTCACGCAGGCATCTTTGAGTGTGTTGATATAATCGATGTCATTGTCGATCTCACAGTCACAGTATTCAACCAATCCTGTACCTACCAGTGCGCAGGCCATTTTTAAACGAAGCGCATCCGGATACCATGTTTTTCCACCCTCTTTCTTGACACGGAATGTCATGAGCATCGGAACATCCGGCAGGATTTCTTTGATCTCTTTCAGAGTATTTTTCCAGTAGTCTTCTGTAAATTTGCTGCTGTCCATCGGCAGACAGTAATCCACGCGCCATTCGACCATCTCCGGGTTGTAACGCGCCACATTTCTTGCCGCTTCCAGAATATCGTTCTTCGTCCTCTCTTTCAGCATGAAACAACGGATGAAACGTTTGCCTCCCATGACGTGTTTCTCACCCATGTTGAACTGAACTTTGCTCTGTATTTTCTCGCAGCCGCCGTAAATCTCATGCATCGCCTGATACTGTGCATAGCTTTCGAACAGGCCGCTTTCCGGTTCGGCGAGATGATAGAAACCGAAGTTATTTCCGCATCGCTCCGACAAGATACGTGTCTGGAATCCGACTTCTCCCATCGGAAATATACAAGCCGGCACGCTGATAAGATTGTCCGCCGCGATTTTCTTTGCCGCATAGCCCAGCACGATCACATCGGGGTCATTTTTCGTCATATACGCAAGGTAAACCATGTCTGCACCTTTCGTCTCTGCTGCTTTTGCCGTATGTATGATCTCATCTTCCGACGCAATTCCGTCAAAATTGATATAAGAAAGCATCAATTTCACGCCGCTTTCAACCGTAATCTTCTTCATTGCCGCAACATATGTCTCAGATGCGAATGCCTCCGCACCGATGATATCAACGATACCTGCCTTTGCGGCTTCTTCTGCCGCTTTCAACTTCTCATCATCCGATGCTGCCGCGTCGCAGCCTGTTGTATCCAGGTTAAGGATCACCGCCTGCCCTGCCATGTCATCTTTACATTCTTTCAAAACAACAAGCGCGTCACTGATGTTTGCAAGATTTCCGACTTGAATCTCAATACCGGCTTCTCCCAACGCCGCCGCCTCTTTCATCTGACATCTCATGTCTTCAGCACTTGACGGTGCGATTGCTATAAATCTTGTGTAGTCACTACCACCTACCACTGCGTTTTTTACCCGTACCGTTTTCTTTGTCAAAATCATTTTTATGCTCCTTTCTGTTCGATTCATTCGGTAATCAAAATTTGATATCCGGATGAATTCATCCGAGAAATACATTATTCATTCTTATGTATTTCTCCATTTGTTTGGTTATAGTATGAATATACACCAATTCATTCTATTTTTCAAGTACATTTTTTACTTTCATGCGCTTTTTGTATTTTATACGCCGAAAATGATTCTATTTTGTGCAAAAGATTCTATTTTTACGTGAACGAATACCATGAAAACTAATATGCCTTTGCTGCTCTTCTCTGTTTCACGATATCGATCAATACCGCCGCCAGCAATACAAGCCCCGTAATGATCTGCTGCCAGTTTGCATTCAGACCGACAAATGGCAGACCTACCTTCAGCACCAGAATAACGCAGGTGCCGACGAATATACCGGGAATCGTCCCGTATCCGCCTGCCGCCGATACGCCGCCGACAATCGCGCCGCCGATGGCATCCATCTCCATACCGGCTCCCTGTCCCGGCTGAATGGTAGGCGTGGCAGCCGCGTACGCCAGAGCAGCAACACCGGTGAATAATCCGCAGACTGTATAGACCAATACATGGTAGAGCCTGACATTGACACCGGACAGCAGCGTTGCTTCCCGGTTGGATCCGATGGCAATCACATAACGTCCGAATTTTGTACTGTTCAGCACGTAGCGCAGAACAAGCACCAGAATCAAAATCCAGATAAACCCGATCGGAATCAGTGTACCGGCTTCTGTTTTGATTTTGAACATATTATGAAACCATCCGCCCGGCTGAGAAATCATCGGCCACGGAATCGCATAGTTGTTTGCAACAAGAGATCCTGCCCCGCGGGCAATCATGCTGGTACACAGCGTTACCAGAAACGGCGGCAGATTCATAACACCCACCATAATGCCATTGGCAAGACCGAAAATTCCCGCCGCAAGAAGCGTTACCAGCATCCCCTCGATCACCGGCGCCTCAAGAAACTTAATGACAGCGCCGCCGATCGCCGCGTATGCAACCAATCCGGTACCGATGGAAAGATCAACACCGCCTGTGATCAGCGTAAGGCCCACACCGAATGCCATCAGCATATAGAAACTCGCATAGTCAGACATGGTAACCAGCGTTGTATACCGTGCAAACTGCGGATTCAGGGCACTGAATCCCACATACAGCAAAATCAGTATGATAAATACGATAAATTCCTGGCTCGCCGCCAGTTTTTGAAATCTGCTTTTTTTGTTCATAACGCCCCTCCTAAGAAATATTTCTCGTCGCTTTGTCCATGATATTCTCCTGGGTAGCTTCAGAAATATCAATCTCTCCCTTGATCTCACCCTCACACATCACGACAATCCGGTCACTCATACGGAGAATCTCCGTCATTTCCGAGGAAATCATGATAATGGATTTCCCTTCCGCAGCCAGCTGATTCATCAGTTTATAGATCTCATTTTTTGCTCCTACGTCAATCCCCCTCGTCGGCTCGTCGAAAATAAGAATATCGCAGTCACGGGCCAGCCATTTCGCGATAACGACTTTCTGCTGATTGCCTCCGGAGAGATTCACGACCAGTTCCTCTGAATTCGGCGTTTTCGTCGCCAGTCTCTCAATATAATCATCGGAAGCTCTGTTTTCCGCTTTTTTATTAATCAAAAAACCATTCAGGTAGTTTTCAAGACATGCCATCGTTGTATTTTCCGCAACAGATCTTCCTACGACGACGCCGTAGCGCTTTCTGTCTTCCGAAAGATAACCGATTCCATGTCTGACGGCATCCTGCGGAGATTTAATCTCCACTTTTTCACCGCCTATATAAATGCTGCCGCTCTGTTTCGGATCTGCACCGAACAATGCCCGCGCCATCTCCGTGCGGCCCGCACCCATCAGCCCGGAAAATCCCAGTATTTCACCTTGATGCAGCTCAAAATTCACATTTTTTACCATCTTCCCGGCATTCAGATTCTCAACTTTCAGGACCACCGGTGCATCCGCCGGGCAGGCACTCTGCTGTTTCGGGTCTTCATAGATGATGCGCCCCACCATCATGTTGATGATGTCATCCTTCGTACTCTCCTTCGTAATCAGTGTTCCGACATATGTACCGTCACGCATCACCGTCACTCTGTCCGTAATGACCTTAATCTCATCCATGCGATGGGAGATATAGACGATGCCGAGCTGGTCCTTACGCAGATCACGAATAATAGCAAACAAATCTTCAATCTCTTTTTCCGTGAGCGCCGCAGACGGTTCATCAAAAATAATCACCTTCGCTTTATGGGAAATCGCCTTTGCAATTTCACACATCTGCTGTTTTCCCACGGTAAGATCACTCATTTTCGCCGCCGGATCAATGTCGATTTTCAAGCGTTCAAAAAGTTCTCTTGAGTCTTTAATCATCTTTCTGTCATCGACGCCGAATCCTTTTCTCGGTTCGCGGCCAAGAAAAATATTCTGAGCAACCGTCAGATCACCCACCATGTTAAGCTCCTGATGCACGATAATGACGCCTGCATTCTGTGCTTCTCTCGCGCTGCGAAATTCAATCTCTTTTCCTTCATACACGATAGAACCGGAATCTTTCGTATAAATTCCTGTCAGAACTTTCATCAGTGTTGATTTACCGGCTCCGTTTTCTCCCATCAGCGCATGCACCTCACCTCGTCTCACGTCGAAGTCAACATGATCCAGGGCATGAACACCGGGAAACGATTTGTCAATTTGTTTCATTTCCAAAATAATTTCGCCCATTCTCTTCTCCTTTACAGTTATCGGTCAATCAGTTCTTTCTGCGCCTTGCGGTAACATCAACGTAAACAGCCGTAATCACGATAATCGCCGTAATGATCAGCTGAATATCCTTGGTAAATTTCATTGCCAGAATGCCTTCCTGAATCAGTGCAATGATCAGCGCCCCGATGACCGTGCCTCCGATGGATGCCAGACCTCCGATCATGGATGTGCCGCCCATCACACATGCGGCAATTGCTTCGTTGTTATACTGGTCGCCGTATCCCGGCTGAACCGTCGAATACGCTGCCGCAAAGAAAATAGCTGCAATGCCTGCCAAAGTACCGCAGATAATAAATGCGATCATCTCCCATTTCTTTGTATTAACGCCCGAAAGGCGGACCGCTTCACGGTTGCTCCCCAGCCCGAGAATGTATCGCCCCGGTCTTGTGTTGTTCAGGATAACCGAACAAATCACCGCTGCAATCAGAAAGATCAGCAGTCCCACCGGGATATCTCCCACCTTCAAAAGGCTGCGGAACCATCCGCCCGGATCCGTACTCTGCGGCCAGCTCACAGTCGTTGTTTTTGTACAGACCGATGCAAGTCCTTTTGCAATGTTCATGGATGCCATAGAAATGATGAACGGGGGCACATCCCAATAAGCAACCATATAACCGTTAAATACACCAAACAGCATTCCTACGAGAATACACATGACCAACGCCCCCGCCATCGGCAGGCCATACTGATTCATCGCATAGCCGGAAACCAGTGCACAGCAGAACATCACGGGTCCGATGCTGAAATCAATACCTCCCGTTGCAATTACGAATGTGACACCCAATGCCAGAAACCCCAGAAAGCACGCATAATTAAGCATACTCATCACATGGGACGGGCCGAAGAAATTAGGAATCAATACACAAAAAACTGCGTATATCAAGACCATAACCAGAAATAACATGATTCTGTTGAACCCCAGCTTCTTAACAATTGGACTTTGTTTCATTTTCCCCATCGTTTAACCTCCTTGTACAATGCTTTTTAGAATGAATAAGAGTACTTTTTATTTTATATTCATTCTATATTTCCCCCGTTTTCAATATCTTCATAGCATGAATATATAACTATTCATACTTATTTTCAAGCAAACTTTGCACTTTTCATACCATTTCTACAAATCACACAATTAAATCCCATCTTTATTGTGCAAATGGTATGCTTTTGTTCATGTTGTATATTGCATCATATCATTTATTTATGGTATGATTTGCAATAATCATATGAGGAGGAATGTGCGAATGCAGAAAAAAACCTGGGAAACGGCATATTATCACGAAACAAGGCGCGTGAGCCGAAAAGAACTGTTAGATATCTGACAGCAGTTTGACAACACTTTGACAACACTTTTTCGGTACTTATTTTCTCAAAAACATTAAGAAACCCCCGAAAACTGCGGGTTTCCGCAGCCACGGGGGTTAAAGGGGAGGATAAGTATTTCTTTTTGTCTTTCGTCACTCACCATTGGAGGGGGATTCCAATGTGATTCCTGGTAATCTGCAAAGAAACGTCACGCCGTTGTGATCATCCCTCTGTAGATATTTATAGTATGACCGCAACGGCGTTTCTTATACACTTTATTTTCTTTTTTTTAAATTCTTTCTTTTTTGCCGGTATTTTGCCTTCGTATAGCGTACAGCCTCTTTCTCTTCCTGCTGCTGTACTCTTCTGGCACGCTTTCTTTTTTCGCGGATGTCCTGCCAGAATGTGAACAGAACGTAGAGCAAAACCAGGACTGCCTGCACGGCAAACACAATTTTCCCCGTCCATTTTTCAGGAATTCTCATATACTCATCCCTCTTTCATTCGCCGGCCATCAGCATGGGCGGCCGCAGCAGCAGTTGCAGAACAGATTGACGGCAAGACACTGCCAGCAGCAGTTACCCATTCCCGCCTGAGGGCGCTCATATCCGTAACCGGTGCCCATGTTCTCATACCACTGACTTCCGGACTGCAACTGATTGACCAGCATCTGATATTTCATGTTGTCAGGATCCCTGCGCAGGGCTTCCCTTGCATCTTCCAGCGCGCTCACGTTGTTTCCGAGCCCGGCGTTCGCAACGGCATGAAGGTAATACCAGTCGCCGCTGCGTCCCGCGATACCGTTCAGTACATTCATGGCTTCGCGAAAATGCTGGCTGTTGATGTAATTGGCCGCCGCCTGCATCTTGAGCGTCTCCTCATCGCTGCCATACGATGTCTTCTGCGTATCCCTGCCGTACCACGAGTCATAACCGCTGCTGCCTCGTTCCCGCTCATTAAGAATCTGATTGTACGCTTCCTGTACCTGTTTAAATTTTTCTTCCGCCTGTTCCTTGTTCGGATTATTTACATTGGCATCCGGATGATACATGCGGCTTAATTTTCGGTACGCTTTCTTTATATCATCCATGCTGGCATTCGACGGAACTCCCAGCACGCTATATGGATCTAACATCAATGATTCTCCTTGGCTTTTTTCTTCAACATATCATATTTTGTCCAAATACCAGAATACAGGATATTTCGTAAAATGTCCACATTTTCTACAATCGGAAGTTTTTCAAATTCTCTGGCGCATCCGCTCATCATCATGGTCAGGATCTGTTCACTCTCTGCGAGGAAGTCTTCTCGTTCACTCAGCCTGAACCACGGGTTATAATTTCCTGTCTTCTTATCCCTCTCCAAATCATCGTACGCATCCATGAGGTAAATAAACTTGCCCAGATAGAACCCGAGCCTGCGCAGTATCGGCGACCATATATCCTCTTCATATACCAGAATCTCACCGAATAACTCTCCGGTAAGTCCCGCCCCCAGATCCAGATTCTGACTGTTTTTCCGTTCGCATTCTCCCAGACACTTCATATAGCGGCGGACTGCCCGTGCCTGACGCGGATATTCGCTGCAGACTTTCCTGAATTCAGAACGTACCAGTTTTGCTACCGTATATGGAATCAGTTTTTTTTCATCCAGCCAGTCATCCATCAGATTATAATAGCAAAGCAGCAGATTCATATCCGCTGCATAGCTTGTATAGGCGCTGCGAAGACACCAGTGTCTTTTCACCGGATGCACGATACACCTGCACTGTTCATCTTTCATCGGCCCTTCATACAGCCCGGCGAGAAGCACTGACAGAAATGTCATATCATACGTCAGCGTAGACTGCGCCGCCATGCCGTGCCGGTCCTTCAGGTCCTGACAGACTCCGCAGTAGTACGCCTGGTATCTCTTCACATCTTTGATTTTCAATTCGTCTTTATTGATCGTGACATATCCAAACATCGTTTTCTTTTAATTTCCATTCTGTACTATGTACGTTTGATGAATTCCGCATGGCATTTCGGACAGCGGATGGAAATCTTTCCTTTCCCCTTCGGAACCCGGACTTTCTGTTTACAGGCCGGACATTTAAAATACCGGTGGTCCTTATCCTGACCCTGACTTTTAAATGCCGTGAACCTGCCGAGTATCTTATGCTGTAAATTCAGAAATTTTCGGTCTTCCTCATAACGTCTGGAAACATTTTTTGAAAATATCCGGAAGTACGCATAGATCAGAGCAGCGATAGCCAGAATGTATACAATCCGATACCGTATGAACATGGATAAGATCAGCAGGATCAGTGATGCATAGACCAACACCCTTCCCAGATGATCCACCCCATACCGTCCGACCATAAAGCGTGCAAATTTGTCTCGTAATTTTCCCATTCTTTCCTCCCATAATGCACTTACTTCATTCTAAATCAGGGATGGGTGAAAGCTTTCTCTCGATCCTTCACTCTTATCCTCCTAATATAGAATACTACTACTGTATTCCTTTTTATGTGTAATATCAACCGGATATTCTATAAATTTTTTATAAAAATCATGAACTTTTGGTGTTCTTTTCGTTTACGGTGATCACTGCCAGGATGACTGCCAGGCAGATCACTCCTACAGCAAGCCCTGCCCACCCGTTTCCTGCGATCCCGGCTGTCAGATAGCCTGCAAAGCAGCACGCTGCTACCAGAAGCGCGTACGGTATCTGCGTGGAAACGTGGTTGATGTGATTGCACTGAGCCCCCGCCGAGGCGAGTATCGTGGTATCTGAGATCGGCGAGATGTGGTCTCCGCAGACTGCCCCTGCCAGAATCGCTGCAACCGTGACAGACAGTGATGAGACATCACCTGTTCCCAGTATCGCAAGTGCGATCGGAATCAGAATACCAAAAGTCCCCCAGGAAGTTCCTGTGGAGAACGCAAGTCCCGTCGCGATCAGGAAGAACAGACACGGAAGCAGAATACCCACCAGCGAACTTCCCGCTACCAGATTCCCTACATATCCGCCGATATTCATGTAATCCGCACTGCAGACTCCCGACAGTGTCCACGCCAGACATAGGATCATGATCGGCGGCGTCATCGAACGGAACCCCTGGACGAAGCTCTCGCAGAATGCTTCAAATGTCAGGATTTTCCTTCCCAGATACAGGACAAAAGTAAAGACCAGTGCAAAGAAAGATCCCAGCACCAGGCTCAGTGATGAGTCACAGTTGGCGAAAGCTGTAACGACATCTGCCCCTTCCAGAATGCCGCCCGTGTAGAGCATCGCGCAGATGCACAGAACGACCAGTACCACGATCGGAAGGATCAGATCTTTCACCTTTCCTCTTCCCATTATCGGCAGCTCATCAGATCCGACTGTCGTCTCCTCTCCGTCAGTCAGTACCTTTTCGTTATATCTCTTCATCGCTGCAAAATCAACCTTCCGAATGATCAGAAACAGCATGAAGATGATCGTGAGCAGTGCATACAGGTTAAACGGTATCGTGCGCAGGAACAGGTTAAACCCGTCAATCCCGCTGTTTTCAGGAAGTGATGAACCTACCGCTGCCGCCCAGCTGGAGATCGGTGCGATGATGCAGATCGGTGCTGCGGTGGCATCGATGATATACGCAAGTTTTGCCCGGCTGATCTTGTATTTATCCGTCACCGGACGCATTACGGTACCAACTGTGAGGCAGTTAAAATAGTCATCCACAAAGATAAGCATCCCGAGAGCCGTAGTTGCAAGAAGCGCTCCGCGCTCTCCTTTTATCCTTGCAGTCGCCCATTCTCCATATGCTTTCGATGCACCTGATTTCGTGATCAATGCGACCAGGATCCCCAGAAGCACAAGGAATATCAGGATGTTGACATTGTCTCCGATCTTCATTCCCATGATTTCGACTGTTGTCTCCACCGCTGTCAGCACATGAAACTGTGTGAAAAGCAGTGAACCTGTCAGAATTCCAACCAGTAGCGAGAGGTAGACCTCTTTTGTGATAAGTGCGAGTGCTATTGCCACGATCGGCGGCAATAATGACCATATTGTTGCTGACATTTGTATCCCCCTTCATTTTTCTTATGTATCGTTCAGACGGCGCATGTTCCTGTCGTCCTAACTGTTGCTTTTTATTATAGCATACCCTGAAATGACTATGCAATTACATAAGAAAGATGTATAATAAGAATTATTGTAATAGTTCAGGACGGCGAGGAAATTGGTGCAAAAAGCTGCGTCAAGCTTGCTTGTAAGTCGCTTTTACGCACCAATTTCCACATCGGATGAACATCCGATGCTTCTTGACCGGATTTTTCGGTCAAGAAGATGCGCCGTCCTGAACAGTTACGAATTATTGTATTTTCTGAAGGAGGATAATCTGTATGAAACGAATTCTCGCGGTTATCGGAGTCGTCCTGATTCTGTCCATGTACGGGGCTACCATGTTCTTTGCAGTCACAGACAGTCCGGACTCTGCCGGATGGTTTAAGGCTTCTGTCTTCTGTACGGTCGCCGTTCCGGTACTGCTGTATGCGTATACCCTGGTCTACCGCTATCTGAAAAACAACAGAGACAGCTCTGATAAAAAGGAACACGGCGAATAACTGCTACCCGACGGCGGGGGTGAGGCTTCCGCCGCCTGGCAGCGTGATTGTACTGCCGTCCAGCCATTCATTTCCATCTGCCGACGCATCATAGTAAATCGTATGTCCGTTTGACTCAATATTGGATAATGACGTGTCGCCGTCTGTGATGACCGTCACATACGAATCACCCGCTACATTCCAGGTGCTTCCCGTATCCATGGAAATCTGTACATTCCCCGTATGATCAGCATCGATGCTTCCGGCGAATCTTGTACTGCCACTGAGTTTCATGCTGACCGTACTGATTTCATCACATAATACGCTCCCGTTCAGGACCTGATTCGCCGCCGTAAATGTCAGATTTCCGCCGTTGTTTCCCGGCGTTCCCCAGTTATTGGTCTCATTTCCGGACGCGCTGATCAATACACCTGAGCTGTAATTCAGACTCACATTGTTCAGGTCAACCCGCGCCTCGGTGTTAGTCACATAAAACATCGGACCGTCAGAGGTTGTCGTGATCGCACTGTCTTTTGCAGACAGCACACTGGTCCCCTCTGCCGCGTCTCCGGAAGTACTCTGGTAAAGCATCACGCCGTTCTCCCCTGCCCCGCTCAGATCACACCCCTCGATCGTTATGGAATTCTTTCCCTCGATCACCATCGTCTGCGCTCCGGCTGCCTTCCCGGTAATATTCTCTGCACTGATATCGCCCGTGGAATAGATACACGGAGAGCCCTCCCCTGATGTACTGACGGTTCCATTACTCGCCTTTATCGTTCCCTCACCCCGGTCTGTTGCCAGCGCTGCAGAGTGAGCGCCCTCCGTTGTGATATCGATATTCTCAGCAGTTACCGATCCTCCATATGTCGCATCCAGTCCCCTAGATGAATCCGCCGTTGTATGGATCGTTATGTGGTCGGCCCTGACCACCGCATTGCTGCCGGTCGCAAATACTGCATTGGCACCCTTCGCATCGGACGTGATCTCAGTATCACTGAGGGCGATCGCGCTGTCTGCCGTCGCCGCTGCCACAGCGTTGACGGCATAAAAATTGCTCTCATCCTCGCTTGTCGTATCTCCGGTTTTACCGAGCTTTGCTCCGCTCATCGTCAGGTTTCCGCCATTTGTCACAAGCACGGTGTTTTCGTTCGCATCTTCAGAGTCATACGTCTGATCCTCTGAGGACGCATCCTCACCGTCGACAGTATAGACGCCTGCCAGCGGAATGCTTCCCGTCGATGAACTGTTCAGCGCCTGGCCCATTCCCTGACCCAGATCATCTGAACGAACCGTGACCTTAACCGCATTGCCATCCGCGTCCAGAGTAATGGCAACCGTATCGCCCTCCCTGATATCCTCCCATGTAATTTCATCTTCGGGTTTTTCTCCTGCCGGGGGTTCTCCCGGAACTTCCCCATCGTTCGGTTTTTCTCCTGCATCATCCGGCATCCCATCTCCTTCTGGTTTTTCAGGTGCTGTTTTCTCATCCGCTTTGCCAGGTCCCTGGCTTCTCACGACCTGTGTATCTTCTGTGATCAAAACGGTCTTCTCTTCTCCGGAACCTTTTTCTTCTCCTGCAGACGATGGGTTCGTCAGTATAACCGTTATACTCTTTTCATCTGTCGATTTGACTTCACCCGTGATGCTCTCTTCCTGTGCATGTTCTTCCGTCTGAGCCGTCTGTTTTCCCTCTTCTGTATTATTTGAACATCCTGTCACTGCAATTCCCAGCATCATGCCGAGAATGAGCGCCGCATATTTTTTCTTCATCTTCCAATATCCTTTCCACATGATTCTATTCCTGATTATGGCAGGATATTGTGTTATTTATATGAATTTTCCATGGTAAATTTGTCAAATATCACTAACGTAAAACAGGGCCGACGCCGCACATCGAGTGATGTACAGCAGCAGCCCTGTAAAATTCAATTATTATTTTAACGGTAAATGATATCATTTCTTCCCGGTCCGTTGGAGATCATGGTAATCGGAAATTCGATTTTTTCTTCGACAAACTCAATATATTTCCGGCAGTTTTCCGGAAGATCCTCATATTTTCTGATGCCGCGGATATCACAGTTCCATCCCGGAAGTACTTCCATCACCGGTTTTGCCTTCTGAAGCTTAGAGGTCGTCGGGAAATCCATCGTTACTTCCCCGTCTATCTCATAGCCGACACATACCGGGATCTCCTCCAGGTATCCGAGAACATCAAGCACTGTGAAAGCCACATCCGTGGTACCCTGGATCCTGCAGCCATATTTGGATGCAACGCAGTCAAACCAGCCCATACGCCTCGGACGCCCTGTCGTAGCGCCGTACTCTCCGCCGTCGCCTCCCCGTCTTCTGAGTTCATCCGCCTCTTCCCCGAATATCTCGGAGACAAACGCACCTGCGCCTACAGCGCTTGAATATGCCTTGCAAACGGTAATAATCTTTTTGATCTCATAGGGGGGAATCCCTGCGCCGATCGCGCCGTACGCCGCGAGTGTGGAGGAAGATGTCACCATCGGATAGATGCCGTGGTCCGGATCTTTCAGTGAACCGAGCTGTCCTTCCAGCAGAATCTCTTTTCCCTCTTTGATCGCATTCCACAAAAATGCCGACACATCACAGACATACGGTGCGATCATCTCTTTATAGTTCATGAGCTCCTCAAAAATATCCTCCGGCCTGATCGGGTCCTTATGATACAGATGTTCCAGAACGACATTCTTGGTCTCGCAGATACGCTCCACCTTTTCCCGGAGTGCATTCTCGTCAAACAGTTCACTCACCTGAAACCCGATCTTCGCATATTTATCCGAATAGAACGGTGCGATCCCCGATTTCGTGGATCCGAAAGATTTCCCCGCCAGACGCTCTTCTTCGTACTGGTCAAACAGAATATGGTAGGACATCACCATCTGCACACGGTCAGAAACTTTGATTTTCGGCATCGGAACCCCCTGGTCCACAATCCCCTTGATCTCCTCCATCAATGTCGGAATATTCAATGCCACGCCGTTTCCGATGACGCTCGTTGTGTGATCATAGAATACCCCGGATGGCAAAGTATGCAGTGCAAATTTGCCGTAATCATTTACAATCGTATGACCTGCATTGGCTCCGCCCTGGAATCTTACGATAATATCAGCTTCTTTCCCCAGCATATCGGTGATCTTGCCTTTTCCCTCGTCACCCCAGTTTGCTCCAACGACAGCTTTAACCATATTCGTTCCCTCCTGAATCATTTCCATAGCTCGTATTTTAATCATTATATTTCCGCGGCAAACAACCGCTACCTTATTGAGTATACTACATTCTTTTTCATAAGTAAAACCTATATTTCTCTTAATTAGAAGAAATTTTTACATCCGTCTCCCTTTTTCGGAATAAAATGAAGAGCAGCGCGCTGACGGCCATCAGCACAGGGTAAAACATATAGGGAAGTATATCAAACGGCGTCAGCTGCGTGAGTGCGGCAGCCGACAAAAGCTGTGCCCCGTATGGGATCAGCCCCTGACCGACCGAAGCAAAGATATCCAGCAGCGATGCGCTTCTTCTCGGCGAGATTTGGTATTCCTGGCTGATTTCTTTGGCAATGGGACCCGTCATCACGATCGCCACCGTATTGTTGGCTGTACAGCAGTCCACCAGCAGCACCAGCAGTGCGATCCCGAGCTCCGCGCCCCGCTTGCCCCGTACACGCCGCCTGATCTTTGACAGGATGAATGTAATTCCGCCATTCGCCCTCACAAGCGCGACAATAAACGCGACGACAAGAGAGATCACGGTGATGTCATACATGGACGTCACTCCATCGCCCAGCACCTGAAAGATCGCAGAAAGCTCTATGGAGCCGGTCGTCACGCCGACGATCAGAGACAGCAGAATCCCTGTCAACAGCACCAGAAATACATTAAATCCTATGATCGCACCGATCAGAACCACAAGATAGGGCACCACTTTCAGCAGATTATAGTCCAGATTATCAAATGACGGAGCGGCGCCCCTGCCCGATACAAAAAAGAAAAGAACCGCGGTGATGATCGCCGCCGGAAGCACGATCAGGAAGTTTTCCCGAAACTTGTCTTTCATCTCACATCCCTGCGTGCGCACAGCAGCGATCGTCGTATCGGAGATCATCGACAGATTATCCCCGAACATGGCACCGCACATGACTGCGCCTACGCAGACCGGCAGCGCGATACCTGCCTTGGTACTGATCCCTGTTGCAATCGGCGCCATCGCCGCGATCGTCCCCATCGATGTTCCCATCGACACGGAGATGAAGCAGCTGATCACAAACAGTCCGACGACTGCCACATTCGCCGGCATGATGGATAGTCCGAGATGAACCGCACTCTCGGCGCCTCCCGCCATATCAACTGCCTTAGAAAACGCACCTGCGACGAGAAAGATCAGACACATCGTGACGATATTCTCATCCGCGATTCCGTCAGTGATCAGTTTGATCTTTTTCTGAAAATCCACCTTCCTGTTCTGAAGAAAGCCAACCAGCAGCGCAATCAGAAATCCCACGATTGCCGGCGTGCTGTAAAAATCCCCTGTGATACACCCGAAGCCCAGAAATATCAGCAAAAAAACTCCGATGGGCAGCAGCGCCCATACATTTCCCTGTTCCGTTTTCCTTTCCATCCCAAAAACCCCTCTCTTATACTGTAAAAGGGGATGAAGCGGCACCGCTCATCCCCTTTCTAACTGCATCATTCCCTGATTTCCGCCGTCTATTCCAAACTCAGACATGAATGTCTGCTTTTACGCCCAGCAGTTCTTCATTCTGCTCCAGTATCGGTCTGACAACCTTTGTAAGGAACGTGTCAACCTGCTCTTTTGCCCTCCCGGTATATTTGGCCGGATCCATCGTCTTCTGAAGATCTTCTAGCGACAGATTGAATGCCGGATCGGCTGCGATCAGTTCCAGCAGATTATTGTCTTTTCCTTCCACCTTCACATTCTTCCCTGCCTCCATGGAAAGCTCACGGATCCTCTCGTGAAGTTCCTGGCGGTCACCGCCGGCTTTCACTGCGTCCATCATAATGTTTTCAGTGGCCATGAACGGAAGTTCCGACATCAGACGCTTCTCGATGACTTTCGGATATACGACGAGTCCGTCTACAACGTTCAGGCAGAGGTCCAGAATGCCGTCGATGGAGAGAAAACCTTCCGGAATGCTCAGCCTCTTGTTAGCTGAATCGTCCAGCGTTCTCTCGAACCACTGCGTCGCGGATGTGATCGCCGGGTTGAGCGCGTCTGCCATGACAAATCTGGCGAGTGACGCGATACGTTCGCTTCTCATGGGATTTCTCTTATAAGCCATCGCAGAGGAACCGATCTGGCTCTTCTCAAACGGCTCTTCCACTTCCTTCAGATGCTGAAGCAGACGGATATCGTTAGAAAATTTATGCGCGCTCGCTGCAATCCCTGCCAGTACGTTGACGACTCTGGTGTCCACTTTACGCGAATATGTCTGTCCCGACACCGGATAACAGTCTTTGAAGCCCATTTTCTTCGCGATCATGGGATCGATCCGGTCGATTTTTTCATGGTCTCCGTCAAACAGCTCCAGAAAACTTGCCTGCGTGCCTGTCGTTCCTTTGGAACCGAGTAGCTTCATGCCGTTCAGCACGTAGTCAACATCTTCCAGATCCAGCAGGAATTCCTGCATCCACAGTGTTGCGCGTTTGCCGACCGTCGTCGGCTGTGCCGGCTGAAAATGTGTAAAAGCCAGCGTCGGCTGTGCTTTATATTCGTCCGCGAATTTTGCAAGCTCAGCGATCACATTCACCAGTTTTTTCTTTACCAGCTTCAGCCCCTCTGTCATCACGATAATATCCGTATTATCGCCCACATAGCAGGAAGTTGCACCCAGATGGATGATTCCCTTTGCCTTCGGGCACTGCACACCGTACGCATAGACGTGTGACATGACATCATGGCGGACTTCTTTCTCTCTCGCCCTGGCAACATCATAATTGATGTCCTCCGCATATTCTTTCAGCTCATCTATCTGTTCCTGCGTAATATTAAGACCAAGCTCTTTCTCCGTCTCAGCCAGTGCAATCCAGAGTTTTCTCCAGGTACGGAATTTCATGTCCGGTGAGAAGATATACTGCATTTCCTTGCTTGCATATCGTTCCGACAGCGGACTTTGGTATCTGTTTGTACTCATAAATTATAATCCTTTCTTGGCAGCACATGTTATCAGCGCTCGTATTCCCCGCGGATATCCTCCGCCGGAGGGTCCATCGGATATCTTCCGTTAAAACATCCCGTACAGATCGGCAGTCCTTCGGCGATTCCACTCAGTCGGTCCAGGCCGAGATATGCCAGGGAATCAGCCCCGATGATCTGACGGATTTCATCAATCGAACGGTTACAGGCGATCAGCTGTTCACGTGCCGGAACGTCTGTCCCAAAATAGCACGGCCATAAAAATGGCGGCGAACTGACCCTCATATGGACTTCCGTCGCCCCCGCCTCCTTCAGCATGCTGACGATACGGCCGCTCGTTGTTCCCCGCACGATCGAGTCATCGATCATGACCACGCGTTTTCCGCACACAGCTTCCTTCAGCACATTCAGCTTCACCCGGACGCTGGATTCCCTGCTGCTCTGCTTCGGCTTGATGAAGGTCCTTCCCACATATCCGTTCTTAACAAATGCAGTCCCGTATGGAATACCGGATTCCATGGAAAATCCGAGCGCAGCTGCATTTCCGGATTCCGGAACGCCAACCACCAGGTCGGCTTTGACCGGTGAATCCATCGCCAGAAACCTTCCGGCTTTAATGCGTGATCCATAGACGCTGACACCGTCAATATGACTGTCAGGCCTCGAAAAATATATATACTCAAAAACACATCTTGCCTGTTCATCTCTGGACAGGCACATGCTGGTATCAGACGTAATTCCGTCTTTTGTAATTGTAACGATTTCTCCCGGCTCCACATCCCGGACAAACTCCGCTCCTAAAGTCTCAAGCGCACATGTCTCAGAAGTGATCATATACGCATTGTCACGCCTGCCGATGCACAGCGGTTTGAATCCGTACGGATCTCTGGCCCCTATCAGCTTGCGCGGAGACATGACGATCAGTGAGTATGCGCCCTTCATTTTCTTCATCGCGTTGCCGACAGCCTCCTGAACAGTTGCTGTATTGACACGTTCCCGTGCAATATGGTAGGCGATGACTTCCGAGTCTATGGTCGTCTGAAAGATAGCTCCTGTGTATTCCAGTTCTTTTCTCAGCTCCAGCGCATTGATCAGGTTTCCGTTATGTGCGAGAGCCAGTGTTCCCTTGATGTAGTTTAATACGAGCGGCTGCGCATTCTCGCGCGTGCTCGCTCCGGCCGTCGAATAACGCACATGGCCGACCCCAATATCCCCATGCAGGTCATCCAGTGAACCGGGCAGAAAAACCTCATTGACAAGTCCCATCCCCTTGCAGGAGCTCACCTTGCCTTTCGGTCCGTTTGTATCGCTGACTGCAATACCGCAGCTCTCCTGGCCGCGGTGTTGCAGTGCAAATAACCCGTAATAAATAGAAGAGGCAACGTCACTGCCACTCAAGTCATAGATGCCAAATACCCCACATTCTTCCCTAAGCTTATCTGTTACTTCCGTCTGTTCGTGTATCATGCCTCGCATCATGAGCTTCGCCTCTTTCACTGACTAAAGTCCGAGACGGTTGAACACTTCGTTGTATGCTTCCTCTACATTTCCAAGATCCCTGCGGAAACGGTCTTTGTCCAGTTTTTCGTTGGTGTTGACATCCCACAGACGGCAGGTATCCGGTGACACCTCGTCAGCCAGAATGATCGTTCCGTCCGGAAGCTTACCGAATTCAATCTTGAAGTCGATCAGTTTCATCCCCGCATTCAGGAAATACTTTTTCATGATCTCATTGATCTTACGTGTGTATCCTTTGATCGTATCAATCTCTTCCTGTGTTGCCAGTCCCAGTGCCAGTGCATAGTCATCATTGATGAACGGGTCTCCCAGATCGTCATCTTTATAGCTGAATTCGATGATCGGGCAGAGCAGTTCCCTGCCTTCTTCAATACCCATTCTCTTTGAAAAGCTTCCCGCTGCCACGTTGCGCACGATAACCTCAAGCGGAACGATCTCAACTTTCTTTACTGCTGTCTCACGGTCGCTTAATTCTTCAACCAGATGTGTCGGAACCCCTTCCTCCTCCATCAGTTTAAACACTCGATTCGTCATGCGGTTATTGATCACGCCTTTTCCAACGATTGTTCCCTTTTTTTCGCCGTTGAACGCTGTCGCATCATCTTTATAGTCCACGATAACGATTCCATCAACATCCGTTGCAAAAACCTTCTTCGCTTTTCCTTCGTATAACTGTTCTAACTTTTTCATGAGTCTGACGCCTTTCCTTATCCACATAGTATTTTGCAAAGTTATCTGTGTAATCGGTTCAGACGGCTATGCTTCTCTCTGTATTTTTCCGCCGTCTGAACTGTTACGTCTAATTATATCTTACATGTTTTCCAAAAGCAATACCTTATCTCTGGTTGAATTTCCCCAGAAACTCTTTCATTCTCGTGTTCTCAGAGGAAAAAACATCCGCAGGAGTACCCTCGAGTGCGATCACGCCTTTATCCATAAACACGATGCGGTCTGAAATGTCCCTTGCGAACGCCATCTCGTGCGTGACGATTACCATCGTGATATCGAGATCTGCCAGTGAACGGATGACTTTTAATACCTCACCGGTCAGTTCCGGGTCCAGTGCGGAGGTCGGCTCATCGAAAAACAGAATTTTGGGATTCAGTGCGAGTGCCCTCGCAATTGCCACACGCTGGCACTGCCCGCCTGAGAGCTGGCAGGGATACGCATCCTCTTTATCGGACAGCCCCATTTTCGCGAGCAGCTCTCTCGCTTCCCGGCATACTTCGTCTTTATTCCGTTTCTGATTATTGATCGGAGCCTCCGTCAGATTCTTCATCACCGAATAATGCGGAAACAGATTAAAATTCTGAAACACAAGCCCAAAATAAGAGTGGATCCGCTTCATATCCTCTTTCTTCGGATGACATGCCTCTCCGGAGCTTCCAATCCAGGCAGCTTTCTCGCCGAGATAGGATATCTCCCCGCCATTGATCTCCTCCAGCATCGTCGCACACCTGAGCAGCGTCGATTTTCCGGAGCCGGAAGGTCCGATGATCGAAAGAATCTCCCCCTCCTTCACAGACAGGGAGATATCTTTAATCACCTCGAGATCATCAAATTTCTTATTAATATGGTTCATTTCCAACAGGTTCATTAAAAATCCTCCCTAGTGATAATAATTCAGCTTTTTCTCAAGACCTTCCATCACAACTGCCACCACCAGATTAAACACATAGTAGAAGACTGCCGCTACAATAAACGGAACAAACGTGGTGTTCGCCGCCGCTATCTGCTTTGCAATGGTAAACATCTCCATATAGGCAAGTGCAAATGCCAGGGAAGTATCCTTAACCAGCGTGATCACTTCGTTGGTAACCGCCGGCAGAATCCGCTTGATCACCTGCGGAAGAATAATCTTAACGAACGTCTGCTGTTTGCTGTATCCCAGCACCTTTGCCGCCTCGTACTGTCCCTTTGGCATCGATTCGATACCGGAGCGGTAAATCTCCGCAAAGTAGGCGGCATAGTTCAGTGAAAACCCGATGATGATCGCGATAAACCGATACGCCCCCCCAATCGACATCTGGAACAGGTAGAACGGTCCGAAATAAACCACCAGAAGCTGCAGCATCAGAGGCGTTCCGCGCATGAGTGAAATATATACCTTAAAAATTGTGCTGACCACTTTATTGCGTGACATTCTCCCAAAACAGATCAAAAGTCCCAGCGGCAGCGAAAACAACAGCGTCAGCACGAAAATCCCGATGGATTTGACCATTCCTCCGGCCAACTGTTGCAGCATCATTGAAAACTCCATATTTTTCTCTTCCTCCTGTAGTAAAAGCCAGGGAACCCCCGTGACCAGCCGCAAAAGCAGCAGATCCGGGGGTTATACGCTCCTGACTATTTTGCCTGCAGGCATACCATTTCTGACAGTTCGTATTTTTCTGCCAGTTCATCAAATGTACCGTCTGCCAGCAGTTTCTGAAGATCTGCGTTTACTTTATCTCTCAGCTCTTCGTTGCCTTTTTTGAATCCGATCGCATACTGCTCGGTATTCAGTTTTTCGTCCATGATCATGAAGCCTTCGCCTCTGGACTTGATCTGGTACTGAGCCACACCGATATCCATAGCGATCGCATCGATGGAACCTGCCTGCAGCTCAACGAATGCACTGTTGTAGTCCGCAAATTCCTGCAGCTGCCCAAATGTATCGGCCAGCTCCTTCTGTCCTTCCTCATCCTGGAGAAGCGTCAGCGCTGCGGATGCTGCCTGCACCCCGACGATTTTACCAGACAGGTCTGAGAGTGAGGCAATCCCTGCGCTCTCGGATACAACCATAACCTGGCTGTTGTCTACGTATGGATCGGACCAGGTATAATCGTCCTCGCGTCCGTTCATGGTAAAGCCATTCCAGATACAGTCGATAGATCCGGAATTCAGTTCCATGTCCTTGGAATCCC